>JAURPG010000050.1 GCA_030835405.1 Gammaproteobacteria bacterium
GCTGTTCGCCAATTAAAGTGGTACGCGAGCTGGGTTCAGAACGTCGTGAGACAGTTCGGTCCCTATCTGCCGTGGGCGTAGGATACTTGAGGGGAGTTGACCATAGTACGAGAGGACCTGGTTGAACGTATCCCTAGTGTTCCGGTTGTGATGCCAATCGCATTGCCGGGTAGCTACGTTCGGAAAGGATAACCGCTGAAAGCATCTAAGCGGGAAGCCCCCCTCAAGATGAGATCTCCCTGGAGCTTTAAGCTCCCTGAAGGGCCCTCGTAGACTACGAGGTTGATAGGCTGGGTGTGGAAGTGTGGCAACACATGAAGCTAACCAGTACTAATTGCTCGTGAGGCTTGATCATATAACACTCAAACAGTTTTATATGGCTGCATTACGTAATCAGCTTTTTTGAATTGGACTGATTGGGGACAGACACAAAAACCGGGTCTGTCTCCAATTTCAGTCAAACAGTTTGTCTGGCGGCAATAGCGAGTGGGAACCACCCGATTCCATACCGAACTCGGAAGTGAAACTGCTTAGCGCCGATGGTAGTACGGGGTCTCCCCGTGTGAGAGTAGGTCACTGCCAGGCTTTTAAATACCAAAAAGCCCCGCTTGTCGGGGCTTTTTTTTGTTCGGACTTAAGTCTATCTTTACACTCTTGTATTATGTTTCTATGAAAATTCTTTGTAGTAAACCAATTCACCCTTATTTTCAGGAAACGCTGAAAGCAAGTGAAAATAATATTGATATTTATACCGGGTCAGCACCTGATAATTCTGAGGTTGATGTCGTTGTTACCATGTTGTCAAATAAGGTTGATAACGACTTCCTTGAGAATTATCCCAATTTAAAGCTGGTATTAAACTATGCCGTAGGTTTTAACAACATTGATATTGAACTTTGCAATTCGCGTGGAATACTGGTTGGAAATACACCGGGGGTATTAACTGAAGCGACCGCTCATCACACCTTACTCTTGATGTTGGCTGCATCAAGGCAGCTTAAACAAGCAACACAAAATATCTTTGACAATGCCTGGAAAGATTGGGAGCCCATGGGTTTTTTGGGGCCTGACGTAATCGGTAAAACACTTGGTATCTATGGTATGGGTAGGATTGGGTTTTACTTTGCAAAATTATGTCATCAGGCATTTTCTATAGAGGTGATATATCACAATCGCGGTGAACATCCTCAGGCAGGTGAGATAAATGCAACGCTGGTTAGTTTTGAGGAATTAGCAGCGCAATCAGATTTCATCTCGATACATGCGCCATTAACCAGTGACAACTACCAGGTATTTAATAAGCAGTTTTTTAATTTAATGAATTCTGAAGCAATTTTTATTAATACATCCCGGGGTGGGTTGGTGAATCATGACGATCTATATCAGGCATTAAAAAATGGTGATATTTTTGCAGCCAGTCTCGATGTAACCGAACCTGAACCAGTATCTAACGATTACCCATTGTTATCTTTAAAAAACTGTATTATTACCCCTCATATTGCCTCTGCGACATTTGAAGCTAGAAAGGCCATGGCCAAGTGTGTGGTCGATAATATTTTTGAATATTTAAATAGTGGGTCTCTTAAGTATCCTGTAAATTAAGTTAACTTTTTAAGATTGCTAATTATTTTACTCCAAATATGTTGCATTTAATGAGAATTCAATTATGAAAGGTTACAGTTATCCCCCTCCATTCAGGGCAGAATTAATTGGTAGCCTGGTTCGCCCCTAGGCGATTAAGGATGCGCGTGATGAATTCGATGACGGTATACTGACAGAAACAGACCTCAGGGAAATAGAGGATAACGAAATAAGAAGAATTATATCTCTACAGGAAGAGCTTGGGTTCAAGATAGTATCAGATGGTGAAATCCGGCGTAGTACATATTCTGAAAGTTTCACTACCCAGGGTATTACCGGGTTCGAATTTATGGATGATGTTGGTGGCACCTGGACATATAAGAATGATAAAGGTAGCACGGTAGGGCAACGTACCCCAAAGATTGTCGATAAAATACAATGGGCGGGCCCCACAAACACAGATAATTACCGATTTATTACTGAAAATACAAGCACCGGTCTACCGAAAATGACTTTGCCTGGCCCAGCTTATATTCATTATCGGGCCGGTCGAAAAAATATTTCCCAGGATATTTATCCAGACCTTAATGACTTCTGGGGTGACCTGACCAATGCCTATGCTGCTGAATTAAAATCCTTGTATGAAGCGGGTTGTCGATATGTACAATTAGATGAAACCTCTGTTGCCAAGTTAGGCGATCCATCAATCAGGGAAGGGCTGGCTGAACGTGGAGATGACTGGCAGACACTTCTGGAGGTTTATACAGATGCCGTCAATGTCGTGGTCGATAGTGCACCTGTGGATATGTCAGTCGGTATACATTTATGTCGGGGAAACAGGCAGGGGCACTGGCAAGCCGCAGGGGGGTACGATGACATTGCTGAAAAACTATTTCGAAAATTGCATATCGGTTTTTTTTCTCGAATATGATAGCCCTCGTGCAGGCTCCTTTGAACCATTAAAGGCTTTGCCGGAAGATAAAGTAGTCGTCATTGGGGTAATGACCACGAAATCACCAGAGCTGGAATCGGCTGACTTTTTGAAATCGAGGATCATGGAGGCAGCAGAATACGTAGATCTTGAGAGGTTATGTATTTCTCCACAATGTGGATTTGCCAGCTCTGTTAACAGTGTCATGAATGAAGACCAACAACTGGCAAAGCTGAAGCGCCTGGTTGATGTGGCCGTAGACATCTGGGGTAACACCTAGAATATATCTATTGAGAATCTACTAGTCAGGTATTCAGTCTCAATCTTTCCACTTCCCTGTACCAGTTGATCAGGTGTGACCACGTTATGTACATACCGGTATTCAGGGTGTTTTCAAGTGGCATTAAGGTCGTGGTTGATACGAGGACCAGGTTTGCCCCCAGTCCATAGCTGAATATAAAGTTTTCATTGTCCTTGCTTAGGGAAACTCCTCTCGGTTTCTCCAATGCCAGGGTCGACACAAGGGCCTGGTCATGGAGGTCTCAGAAAGTGACCAGATCCGCATCCGGATTAGTGACGGCGACGGTCCCGGATGGTTCATGGACTGCCACGCTGAGGGATTCTCCAGTCAGGTTGGCGACTATATTTTCGGGGTCTGACATGGTCTTCATTCGACCGCCGAAGGGCCGGATACTGATCCCGCCTGGACTGTCAATTGGAAGACCGTCCCTGGGTGCTGAGACAACAACAAGATCAAGATTCGATGTCAGAAATAAATGTCCTGTAATGATTTTTTCATGACCCATCTCAATTATTTCTACCAGTCTGCTTGAGGAGACTTCCACATACGTTACTGCCGGTGGTTCACTGGATAAGATTTCTCCCCCTGCGTTGGTAATGGCCATCAGGTTTCCATTATCAAACAGTGAACAGTCATGGGGGTTTGCGCCATATCTAGGAAATTCCCCCAGTATCTGCAGGTCTTTTGCGTCCCTGACTATGATGGTGCCCTGTTGGTTGTTCAAATATGCCTCGGTTGCATAAACCAGCTTCCCATCTGTAGAAAATGCCCCATGCCCATAGAAATGACAACCGTCCTGGGGAGATATTTCACGTGTCATCCTGCCGGCATTAAGATCAACTACACAGGCACCAGGCCCTTTCTTTTCATATAAAACCAGGCGTTGGTCATTATTTGGATCGATGCTAATTCCGCGGGGAAAAAAGTTGACCGGGTAGAGATCTGGAAATGCGCCATCCATTCGGGATCCAGCCAATACGAACTGGACCTTGTTACTATTATCCTAGTCTATGTACTGCCCACCACCAAGGACCAGTCCTGGCCCGGTTCCCTGACCTGATATTAAATTTGATTCACCATTGTTACAACCGGGTAATACCAGGCAGGTTGTCCCGAAAATACCCAGAATCAGGAATTGTCTTCGAATCATTTTCATCAGACACTTATAATAGATGCATGTAAGATATATATAGCCAAGGACCAATGTTATTTCAATATTCAGGACAATCTGGTAACTTGCAGGTTTATCAGGGATGAACATCCTGGGTAAACCATTCCGTAGGCAGTTCATGTCCCCGGCCCGCGGCCTTTGCCTTTTTGTAGAACGCGCCACCGGCTGCTGCAAACTGGTAACCCATACCCAGATTATTTAAAAAACAGGTTATCTCATCATCAGATTGTCGACTATCAGCTTTACCGGCGATTAAATCCGGCAATGTGCCCATGGCATTGAAGTCCACTTCACCCATCATGCCCCAGCCCTTTCCCTGTTTTTGATCAGGGACCTTAAGATCAGGAGGGACTATATATGCATGGGTTTATCATCATGGGTATGTAATATTACATGGTCGGACTTGTTGATGGCCGAAACAGCGATTTCAGAAGGTTTAATGGATGAGATATGGATCCCGGGGTTTACCATGTTGTCATCGAGAATATTATCTATTGAGTTTGTCGCACAGAGGATGATGTCTGGACCATGAATTGCCTGCTCAGGTGTATCAACAGGTATGACATCAATATCTAGCGTTGAACTCATCTCTTTTGCGAAACGTGTTCTGTTTGATTTGTTAGGACTGTAACACCGTATTTGCTGGACATCTCTCACTGCTGTAACTGCCATTGCCTGGCCACTGGCCTGCCAGCCGCTTCCAAACAGGGCAATGGTTTTGGCATCTTTCCGGGCCAGGTATTTATTCCGAGTCCATTAGCCGCACCGACCCGTAAACGCTGTAAATACCCGTCTGGGAAAATGGCCAGTGGTTCCCCTGTCTCCATGCTGAACAATAACACCAGACCGACCCATCGCTCACCTGGTGCGGCAGGGATTTTTTCCCGCCTGACGGTGCCGTCTCGCACGGGCCATGAGACTATGTCTGAATTAATTCGAACGGCACCAACGCCTAATCCCGATACAATCCCGTCCATGGATTTAAGACTATAGAATGTATCCGGGTTTATACCTTGTACAACAGAATCAGACCTTCTACGATTTACACCAATTCCAAGCGCCAGTTATTTATAGGCCTCCTCAAGGGCATCAATACACTCCGACATGGAAAGGAGTTCATTTACATCTTCATTTGAAAGAATGATTGTCATATACCCGGTTCCAGAATAATTTTATGTATACTAAACTATATCAAAATATAGTTATAAAAGCGTAATAGATCGAATTGATATCATAATAGTCAGTTTGAATGGACGTCATCAACAATATGGATATTGTTTCAATTAGTGAGAAGTAAAATAAATATAAGTCAGGGTTTTTATCTTGCACATATAGAAGCAATAATAATTACTATGCGACTGATCCCTCAATCCGTTAAAGTTTAAATAATATGACTGAAACAGAACATAAATTGCGGGTTTTGACATGGAATATTCATCGTGGGGTTGGTATAGATTTTTGTCATGATATTCACCGTATTGGTGATGTTATTGGTCAAATAGATGCAGATATTGTCGCCATACAAGAGGTGGATTTAAGGACCAAGAGCGATCAATCCATTGATTTACTGTAAATATTGACGCAACAGGCAGGAGACTATTGTTGTCATGCATGGACCATCAAGGATAAACGGGGTGAGTATGGTCATACCTTGTTTAGTAAATACCCATTGAAAGATCAATTGATATATGATGTTTCTATACATCAGCGAGAACCCAGGGCCGTTATTGAGACAATCATACAGTTGGCTATGACAAAGGTCAGAATACTTGCCATACATCTGGGCCTGGGTATTGGTGATAAAGCCAGACAGTTAACCAAATTGCAGGACATCATAGGCAATTCGGATATAATTCCTACCATTATTATGGGTGATTTTAATGAATGGTGGCCGGAACAGGTGGATGGGTTATTTGCTGGCAGGTTTGGAGTAGATAATAGACCTTGCAGTTTTCCTTCTTTTCTTCCTGTACTTTCACTTGATCGAATTCTGTGCTCAAAAGAATTTCAGATATTAGATATGAGGACTGTTACTTCTACCTGTTGGGCATCCGATCATCTCCCAATTATGGCAGAGTTGAAATATTCATCATGACCAAATTTAAGGAATTCTTGAAATTTCATCTTCTGCCGAAAAAGATTTATCTTGGACTCAGTGCGCAGAACAAGTATCGAAGGGCAGAAAGATCTCAGGAAACAGAATTGAAGATCTTGCCGGAGATCGTAGATAGAGATAAAACGGCCATTGATATTGGGGCTAATACCGGGTTATACACCTATTTCCTGGCCAAGTACGCCAGGGATGTAATTGCCTTTGAACCACATGAATTATTTGCTGATTTTCTAATGAAAGCAGTTGCAGATAATGTTGTCGTTATTAACAAAGGTATATCCAATACAATTTCACAACTTCCTTTTTATATCCCGGTAAAATACGGTCAAAAACAAATGAACATTGCATCTTTTGATAAACCAACCAATCCAGATATGTCATATCTGACGCAATTGGTTGATACGGTGACTCTTGATTTAATGGGGTTTGAAAATGTGGGATTCATAAAGATAGATGTGGAAGGCCATGAGTATAGTGTCTTGCAAGGGGCTGAAAAGTTAATTAGATCACAAAGACCTCTCATCCAGGTTGAGATCCTCGGGAATCCTGAAGAAAAGCGTAAAAACAGAACATTAGCTTTATTAAGGGACTACAGGTACGAAGTTTATATATATACAGATAATGAATTAAAAAAAATGAATTCAATTGATCCATTATATTACGGGAAAAACTTTATTTGTCTTCCAAGTTAATATCACTTCCTCTGCAAATCATCTATCTGGTATATGGCAGTTTTATAGTTACACTGTTTGCCGGCGGGATGATAATTCCTGTCTATATTACATCTTGTTTATTAATAATCTGGAGGTTACGAGGCCGTCAATTAACTGGGTTATTATACAGGCCAACCAACATTGTACTAATCGGCTTCTTAATATGGCTATCATTAAGTGTTTTCTGGTCTATATCTTCTATCACAAGCCTGGAAATCTTGATAAAGCTCTGGCTTTTGAGCCTGTTGGGAGTTATGGCCATATATTACATAAGTTTTTGGCGTGAAACTTTTTTCAGTGGGATTAATAATTACGTATTGTTGGCTTTGATTATTTTGATATCAGGGATACTCATCTCTGAACACATTAGTGGATATGAGCTGGCCCTGTTTTTTCGGAAACTGTTAGGGTTTGAAATTTACAATTATGGCCAGCCCATGGACCATGCCACCGCCCTATATACACTGTTATTACCATTTTGTTTTTATCATTTTCGAAATGAAAAAAAATATTTAATGACATTATCTTTTTCGTCATTACTGGTTCTCATATTCCATCCAATGTTTGCTGCAATACTTGCGGTCTGTCTTGCAATTATTTCAGCATGTATAACCCTGGCACTAAAGCGTAAGGGGGTGATTTTACTTGCGGTTATTTCAATCTCAATAATTCTATTTATTCCACAATTAATGTCTTACCTCCTTAATCTTGATTATTTTCAGGCCATATCATCAATACCTGCATCCTGGCATGAACGGCTTGATATATGGATGAAGACAGTAGAGTTAATTAATGAAAGGCCCATGCTCGGTTGGGGGCTGGGTACCTCAAGTAGAGTAGAAGAACTAATAGTACCAGGTGCATCAAGTATTATTCAGGTCCATCCTCATAATATTCCATTACAAATTCGGTTGGAAGCGGGATTGCCAGGCTTAATATTATTCTGCTGCTTAATCGGAATGTTCTGGCGATATGCCTTCAAGCAAACAGACCGGGCATACGCTGGGGCATGTGTTGCATCTTTGGTCATTTATTTAAGCTTTGCCATGGTCAGCTTCAATGCCTGGCACAGTTGGTGGCTGTCTACACAGTACCTGGCGGTATTGTCGTTATTGTGTTTTAAGACCTTGCCTGTAGCTGGTGATATAACAAATGCATGACGCAAGTTATTGATGAATAAGTATTTCTGAATGCTTGCCCTCTACAAAAAAGAAATCTTACTGATATATTCATTAGCAGTTATTTTCTTGCTCACTATATATATAGTCGTGTTTAATATTGAGGGGAGTGAGTTTGCAAATCATTGGCTCATCTTGTCCGTAGTTACACTAATAATAGTCATCACACAAACAATAAGTAGACTTGGATTAAATCGCCTTGATGAAAAATCACCGCCTTATAAAATTTTGGGCTGGGGTAACCGGGCCACGATTTTTCGTGGCGTATTAATAGCAGTACTGGCCGGATTTTTGTTTAAACCCTGGCCGGAGGGCCTCCTGATCTGGCTGCCTGGTAGTATTTATTTTGTTGCTTCAATCATTGACAGACTAGACGGATATCTGGCGCGGATCACACAAATGCAAAGTCAACTGGGGACCGAGTTGGATACGGTTTATGATGCCATTGGTTTATTAATTGCGCCCTTATTGGCTGTAAGCTATGGTCAGTTACACTGGAGTTATCTTTTGGTCAGTATGGCCTATTATCTCTTCGTCCTTGGGATTTATATGAGGAAATTCCGCGGACTGAAGGTTAATAAGTTATCGGCCAATATTTCACGAAGGACCATCGCAGGATTTCAAATGGGATTTGTCGCTGTAATTCTACTGCCAATATTCAGGCCGCCCATTACCCAATTGGCAGGAATAGCGTTTATGTTGCCATTACTGTTTGGATTTTTGATTGACTGGTGCATTGTCAGGGGCAGTCTGGTTCAAGGTACGGGTATAGCACTCAACCTGGAGTACCTAAAGTCAATCGGGAAAAATGTCTTATTACCTGGTCTTAGATTGATAGCATTGGTTCTGGTCATTTGCCTGTTCAATGAAAATGTAATTCAAGCATCATTCAATACATTGATTATCATATTAATCGCAACCTTCATGATGGTCTGCGGTTTTGCCGGGAGGACAGGCGCAGCTATGTTGGCAATACTGATGGGAATGTTATATCAGGACCAGGAGCCCTCTTTAATAGTTACCACTCTGTTATTCATCATTATCTGGATCATGATGTTAGGTATCGGTAGATTCAGCCTGTATAAAAGGGACGAGGATTGGGTCAACCGGTATGACGGGAAATGAAAAAAGACATTAACATAACACTACTTTTGTTATGGATCAGTGCTTTATTGTTGCTGATATTAATGCTTAAGCAGTTGCCCATTGAATCAGCCATGACCTGGATTAATGGCCTGGAATATTATCAATGGGTTATCTGGGGGGGTATAAATTCCATAATCATTTTGATTTATGTATACCGCTGGTTGCTCATTAATAATGGAATAGATTTTAAAACCAATTTTTTAAAACTTTTGTTAGTCAGGCAAGCTGGGCAATCTTTCAGTTATATTACACCCGGACCGCAGTTTGGCGGTGAACCATTACAGATATACTGGCTCTGGAAAACTGATAACTACCTGGGACACAAAGCATTTTTGTCTGTCGCCCTGGACAGGATTTTTGAGTTATGGATAAATTTTTCCGTATTGTGTTGCGGCATTATCATTTTGATGTTGTTTTCAAATACCGATATTACTGTCTGGTATTACTCATTGATAATATGTGTCGTTATGGTTATAGGTATTTTCCTCTTCGGAAGGTTACTGATTTCACATGACAGTGTAATCATAAGCAGGCTCAAGAAAGCTATAGGTTATTGGCAACATAGTCCAAGGCTAAAGTCTTTAACATTACATATGGAGAATGTTTCCAAAGACGCACATAGTTTTTTCATTAGAAAACCAGGGGTATTTTATTCTACTGTTTTAGTTTCAATTATTGGCTGGATGGGGATGCTCGCGGAAATCTGGTTAGTCCTGGAATTTTTAAAGATAAAACTATCCATAATAGATTTTGTGTTTTTGGTCATTGCCATGCGGCTTGCATTATTATTACCGGTGCCTGGTGGGGTAGGGACAATCGAAGCCACAATATTCTGGGTTTTTACCAGTCTCGGACTGAATACATTTGACGTGGTGGGGATGATTGCATTCATTCGCGTTAGAGACCTGGCCATTGTCAGCGCCGGGATGATTGCATTTCAGTTTTTAATGAGAAATACAATCTTGCAAGAAAAGCCAGATCAAATCAATCCAAAATAATCGATATTCGAAGCTGTAAAACTGAGTTCTTTTGACGCTAACTGCCTTCGTCTTTCGATTAACCATGATTCCAGGCAAGGTAACCCTTGCAATGCCTTTTCAATGGTTTGCAGCATGTTTTCAAGGAACAGTATATCGTCTTCATTGTCACGACTGGCCAGCCTCCAGTCGGAAGGGCCTGTTGCCAGGACAGTATGACCTTGTTCAATTAACCATTCGCCCAATATTTCTCCAGTTCGGCTGGGCAGCCAGTCAATATTATTAAACCGGTCATCCATGTCTTTATGATAGGCATCGTAGATAGTTTCGTCATCTGGATGCACAGGCCTAAATTCAGTCTTGCCAGAAAAATTCAGACTGAAGTAATACCCGCAATCAGGCTCAAGTTGTTTAAATAAGTCTGGCAGGAATAGGGGGACCGGTAGCAGATCGATAACTGCATGGCTGAGTACTAGATCAAAGTCTGTTTCTTTTACTATTTGATTAATGTCCAGCGCATCACCGCTTAACCAGTCAATTGTAATAGTTGTATTTGGAGTGGTTAATTGCCAAAGCTGGTCCTTACTTATCAAGGTATACTCCTGGCTTTCAGAGAGACGCTGTAAAGCATAGTCCCTAAACCCAGGCTCCTGTTCTATGGCGGTATAATGAAAATCTTTAACAATAGCCTCATCAGCGATGCGCTCGATCATAGTGCCAATTCCAGCGCCAATTTCCAAGAGTTTTATCCCGGGTTTTTGTGTTTGTCTATATTCCAGCCAATGACACATGGTTGACCATACCTGCCTGTTAAGACTTCTATCATCAATAGATTTTTTGGCTGACAGGTAAGCAGGATAGTCAAATAATTCATTGACCATATTTTTTTCCAGTATTAAACATAACTCATTAAAAATTCCCGGATATTATTGCCTGCCATGTCCCAGGTCGGATGTTGTCGGTAGCGTTGTATAGCATTTTTACCCATGGTATAGATTTCATCGGGGGTTTCGATCCAGTGTTTAATATATTTTGCGATCATACCGGCGTTACCAGCATCTACAAGAAAGCCATTTATGCCATGCTGGATGATCTCCTTTGCCCCGCCAGCGGTGGTGCCGATAACCGGCAAGCCAAACTGCATCGCCTCAAGATATACAATGCCAAATGCCTCATTTACAGATGGCAGTGCCAAAACGTGATGTTGCCTGTAAATATCCGGTAGAGCATCCATCGGTAATGGCCCGGTAAACTCAACTCGGTCAGATATTTTATATTGCTTAATTAAGTCTCGGATTGATTGTACATATTCCGGCTCCATATCAGTATTGCCAGTAATGGTTAATCGAAAACTCTGTTTAGTGAGCATGGAAAGGGCATGTAATAAATTATGCAGGCTCTTCTGTCTAATCACATTGCCAATAAATAAGATTTTCAGCGGATCATTGAAATTGTATGCTATTGGCTGATCAACCATGTTCTGATGCTGATTAAAATTATCACCTGCCGGATAAGCTACGATATGCCTGGCCAGTTTTTTGCCCATTAATGATTCCGCCTGTTCAAGCGTGCTTTTACTGTTCAGTATGAGTCCATCGATGGAATTAAGATATCGTCTTTCAATTATTTTATAAAGCCAGTTGATGTGCCCTGGTTGCATTGAATAGCTATGAAACAAATGAACCAGCGCAATGATTGGTATTTGTTTTTTTAATTTTTCATTGGTCCGGTACAGTGATGGATAAGTCAATTCATCTTCGATAATGACATCAAGTTCATGCTCTTTGATGAAGTCCACCGGTGGGTTGGATACAATGGAGTGAAAATACTTTTTTCTATCCAGGCTGATTATCGTGATATCATCGCCTGCATTTCTGAGGTGTTCGATTACTTTACGATCATAAAGATAACCACCACTTATGGTATTGATATCACCATAAATCAAAAAGCCAATGCGCATTCGGTCAATTAATATTCTTTTTTATATGACGTCCAGCAATCATCATTTTCCCAGAGTTTAATTGTGAGGACTCCGGGTGCCGGAGGTTGGATTACAGCATATAATTTGTCCCATAAAATTCGACTAAAGTGTTCAATGCTGGTATTGATACCGTCAAATTCCGGAAAATCATTTAATAATTTGTCCCGAAACCTTTCAACGATTTGATTGAGTTCGGTTTCAATTTTTACAATATCGACAAGGTATCCATGTTCATCTAGTTGGTTATGCTCTATTTGAATTTCCAGTACATAATGATGTGCATGGGGCTCATTTTCACGTCCCCAGTCTCCGCCAATGAGAAAATGATTGGCAATAAAATCTTTTTTAACCGCGATACTGTACATAGTCATCTCCAACAACTGTTAATCAATATTCCAGCAGTACCTGGGTGATTTCTTCCGGTGAATTGTCCAGTAATTCATAGGCCTGCTGTGCCTGTTCAAGATTGATTTTTTTATTAATAAATTTACCAGGTTGTATCTTGTTTATCATCTGGCAGGTGAAATCCAGCCGTCTTTTTTTGTTCCATCTGCCCAGTAGATTTGACGAGATGGTACTTACCTGGCTACTGATAATATTTAGTCGATTACGGTGAAATTTCCCACCTAAATTAACAGCAGAAGATTTACTCCCATACCAACTGCCGACGACTATCCTGCCATCATAGGCACAAAGTTCAATTGCGAGATTCAGTGCATCCGGGTTTCCAGTAACCTCAATACAGAGGTCGACACCGGGTTCAGGACCCGTCTGTGGGCATGACATTTTGATATTTCTGGTTGCATCATCAGAAGAGAAGGCAGAGCAGCTAACATTATCAGTTAATAATTTTCTACGGGATTCCAGATTGTCCAGGGCATAGAGTCCTGACAGAGGAAAGGTTTCCAACACAGCGCAGGTCAACAGGCCAACAGTTCCAATACCAATGACGGCAACGCTCTCACCTAATAATGGGGACCCATCCTGGACAATGTTTACCGCAGTTTCCATGTTGGCAAGAAACGCAGCATCTTCATTTTTCATATCGTCCGGCAGGATAACTATATTGTCTAAGGATACGATGGAGTGACTGGCATGTGGTGCAAAAGCAAATACAGTTTTTCCAATCAATGACGTGTCCACAGCTGCACCTGTATTTTGAATGATGCCGACTGTTGCGTATCCATACTGGAGTGGATACGTTATTGACTGGGATTTCAAGTTTTCGATTGAGGTATCTAAAGGCATCCCCTCTGGAAGCTGGTTCCTAAAGACCAGTAATTCTGTACCTGTACTAATAGCAGAGCACAAAGATTCAATCAGGACCTGATTTGCCTGAGGGGCAGGCAGGGAATGTTCTCGAACCTCTACTTGCCCAGGTGCGGTAAACCAGAGTTGCCTGCTCAACACGCTAAAACTTCTCCGTATTTTAGTCTTCCATAAATAATTAAATCTTCCTCCAGTGTTCCATAGCGAAGACTATTCAAGGATGGAAGCTGAGAGAGACTGGTTTCATCAAGATTGGAGACTGCCTTATACCCCCCTATCAACCATGGCGTAATTGTAATAACCACTGCATCTACAATCTTTGCATTGAGGAATGCTGTTATCACAGTTGCGCCACCTTCCACCATTAGGCTATTTATTCCCATTTCATTAATTTTTTTCATGGCCTTATCCAGTGGAACAAGTTTTTGATTTTCACTTTCAAATGCCAATATTTTTGCAATGTCATGGATATTTTCTTTGTCTTCAGACAACGATAATATCCAGCAAGTCTTATCAGGGTGCTTACAGATTTTAGCGGTAGGTGGAAGTCTTAATTGGCTGTCTAATACGATGGGTTGCGGATTATTGCCCTGCCATTCTCTGACAGTTAACTGAGGATCGTCTGCCAAAATGGTTTCAATACCAACAAGAATACCATCATGTAGACTGCGTAACTGATGGGTTAATTGAATAGAGTGCTTACCACTCAGTCCTAATGAATTGCCCTGGCGAGTTGTGATGCTGCCATCCAGCCCCTGGGCGTAGGCAAGGGTTATGAAAGGTCTGTCCTTCTTTTTAAGATCGTGTTTACATGAAGTTAACCAGCATTCAATCTGTTGGTTGAGGTTCATGCTGGTTCTTTTTACCGGTTTTGGCTTGTGATGGTTGCACGGATAATATGTGGTTCATTCTTTCTACTTTGGTAAGAAGATAACGTTCATTTTCTGAAGTAACAGTGGGTTCTAGCTGTACCCGTTCAACGATATTGATACCTTCTTTTTCCAGGGCATCAATTTTTGTTGGGTTGTTTGTCATCAGCCTTATCGTGTTAACACCCAGATCATCAAGTATTCTGGCGGCCAGTGTGTAATCACGTTCATCCGCCAGGTGGCCTAACATCAGGTTTGCATCCACTGTGTCATGGCCTGCATCCTGGAGATTGTAGGCTTCAATTTTTTTCAACAGTCCAATACCGCGGCCCTCCTGTCGCATATAAACAAGGACACCACAGCCATCTTCAGCAATTTTTTGTAAAGCGTTATTTAATTGTTCACCACAGTCACATCGTTGTGAACCCAGTACATCACCAGTAAAACACTCCGAATGGACACGGACCAATACTGGTTCGCATTGACTGATATCTCCCATAAAAAATGCCAGGTGTGCCTTGTCATCCTCAGAATTGGTGTAATAGCACAATTGAAAATCACCATACACAGTTGGGATTCGAGCAGAGGAGGTCCTGATTACCTTATTAGTTGCCATATTAATGACATCTTACTTTGATATAAATTTCTGGTAAAGTTTTGATATATATTATTTTTGACGATATTACTTCCAGATTCAGCTACATTCGATATAAAACTGCAAGCAGGATTTCGCCTTATTCAGAATTATGATAATTGGCAGGGATACTATCGGACATATATATTAGTTACAAACTAAATCCTGTTAAGGCAAATATGCAACAAGCCGGGTAAGAATGTTTAAGAGAATCGTAATATGTATAAGAAAATACTCCCGATACAAAATACAAAGCATGCAGATTTATCTATACAAAAAGATAATTAATATGCCTTTGCCAAATCACTGGATTCCTCGCCAATACTCGCGTCCGAATTTTCAGTGGCCTCAAGATATTACGGAATTGTATTTATTAGAACGACAGATAATATTCTTCCAGTCGTTGTTCTTGGTTATGGGAGCAGCAGCAATATTTATCTTAATAAGGACGATTCCTGGTCAGCACCTTACGTTCCAGCTTATCTAAGGCGTTATCCGTTTATTCTCTCAAAAACAATCGATAAAAATATTATGTCCCTCTGTGTTGATATTGAGTATGCGGGTTGTAATCGTCAGGGGAAAGGTGAACGCTTGTTTACCAAGGGTAAAAATACTAAGTACATGAACGATATTCTGCAGTTAGTTAAAGAATTTCAGTCACAATTTTATATGACAGAGAAGTTTACCGCGAGGCTGGATTCTCTTGGTTTGTTTACACCTATGAGTGCAGAATTAAAATTTTCTAATGGCAAGACTGCCAATATTGATGGCTTTATGCTGGTTAATCTGGACACGTTGAAAAACCTGCCTGAAAACAAATTAAAACAATTGATAGTTTCAGACGATCTTGCTCTGATTTATATGCATTTAAATTCTTTGGTAAATATCAGGAATGTCCTGAACCCAGGTGATCGGTCAACTTCAAGTAAAAAGAAAAGTAAAAAGAAAAAGACTGATAGTTCACAGACAGGTAAAATGGCTGCCAGCAAGGCTGCTAAAAAATCAACTATGAAAAAAACCGGCAAGAAAGTTACCAAAAAATCTGCAAAGAAAGCTACAGGAAAAAAGGCAGTAAAGAAAAAAACAAAGAAAGCAGCAAAAAAGAAGAAAAAGAAAAATTAATGATAATGGGAATAATCGCTTATTGATGCGCGAAAATCCTCGCCATTTGCTACGCCATAATCAATTATATTTTTTTGGGATAGTTTAGTTGGTAGCCCGAAAAATCTTTTTTAATTAAAGATGGCTGCCAGTTACCAGAAAATAATCAGCAAAGCACAATACAAGAATGCTGAATCAAGAAGGGGTTTTCTGTTCAAGCCTGCTCGAAATGTACCTGTCATTTCAATATTTTCACGAATTTGAACCATTGAAATTTGTCATCTATTCATTATCCCTGACGAACCAGACTACTTTTCTTCTTATAAACAGCAGGTTATAACCTGAATTGCATAAATGACCTGACTGTTCAGGATTAGTCAAAATAAATTGTTAATTTTTAGCTTAAAATTATGGTTAATAAATTATCCCTATATGTAATCGGGTAGTGGGGGGAAGTAAGTGCCAGGCTTTTCATACTATGGTCTGAAATAGTAATAATGATTGAAAACATATAAAATCTGCTTTGAATATTTTTAACATGCAAAAAGATGGGGAGGGCACCCATCAGCGTATCTATAATCCCTCACGACCCGGGTTAATTATAAATTTGATTGATTGGTCTCAGCGCCACCATTTTATTTTACTGAAATGATTTTGTCATAAGTAGAAACCTTATTGCAAACATAAATTCAGGAATAACCAGTGGATATGATATAAGCTATAAATATGGATATTTTCAATATATTGAAATTTAATAACCTCTTCGATTTCATTACGGGGGAACCAAATGCTTAAATGCCTTACATCAAAGAAGTGCATTTGCTTATTTTTAATATTTTTTTTAATTCCTGATGGTTATGCGGACGATCTGCTGCAACTTTACCAGGAAGCCCTGGCCGCCGATCCAAAATTAAATGCGGCAGTTTTTAACCATGAAGCATCCCAGGAACTCGTACCCCAGGCATGGGCTGGTTATCGACCTACTGCGACATTCGAAGTTGACAGGATTGAAACAACCCAGGAAATCAAACGAAGTGATAATGCTGTTTTTGATCAGGGTAAGACCAGCTTTCCAACCACAACGTGGACCCTGTCTGTGAGTCAGCCAATATTCCGGTATGCCAACTACAAGCGTATCGGGCAAGCCAAGGAAGAATTGAAGCAGGCTGATGTAATGTTGATACAGGCACAACAGGACCTGATATTAAGGGTTTCGGAAGTCTACCTGTCTGCACTTGCCGCTGAAGATGAACTAAGCTTTTTGGAGGCGGAACGAATTGCGGTTGAACAACAACTGGAACTGGCGAGGGGAAGAGAACAGGCCGAAGTAGGTCGATCCGTAGACACCTTTGATGCACTGGCGAGAATGGCCTCAGTTGAGGCGGATTATGAAGCTGCGCGAATAGTACTACGGGATGCTCATGAGGCAATTTTTGAAATAGTCGGCCGGGAC
This sequence comes from Gammaproteobacteria bacterium, assembly GCA_030835405.1. GTDB lineage: Bacteria > Pseudomonadota > Gammaproteobacteria > Eutrophobiales > Eutrophobiaceae > Eutrophobius. The sequence continues at coordinate 17,419 of JAURPG010000050.1, forward strand.
ACAAATTCACTCAACTCATTACAGGAAGAAATCGATCTCAAAAGTCCGGAACCCGCTGATGAAGAATACTGGGTTGATGCTGCGATGCGGCAAAACCCTGCCCTGGTAGCGCAGCAGCATGCTGTGGAGGTCGCACGCACCGAGATTGCAAGGCAGAATGCTGGCCATTTCCCAACGCTTGATGCGGTTGCACGCTATAACAACCAGGATACCAAGGGAACCTTGTTTGGTGGTGGTAGCGAAGTCGCTACCCAGGAGATTTTATTACGCTTTACCATGCCGCTATATTCTGGAGGAGCAGTTAGTTCGAAGAAGCGCGAAGCCATAGCTCGCCATAGCAGTGCCATGCAGGAGCTGACCAGGATTATGCGCGAATCACGCCGCCAATCCAGGGATTCGTACTGGGGAGTCGTGACTGCAATTCGAAGGATCGATGCCTTGAATCAGGCCCTCTCGGCCCAACAGGCGACCCTGGACTTGAGGCGTGCAGCTTATGAAGCACAGTTGCAGACTGCTATCAGTGTTCTTGATGCGGAAAGGGACCTTTATGCGGTTAAACGCGACCTGGCTGGAGCAAAGTATGATTATTTACTCAATGGGCTCAGGCTCAAAGCGCTGGTGGGTATACTGACTATGGATGATCTGCAACAGGTCAACCAGATGCTTGAAAGATGACCAATTTAACGCATAAAACCCACTAATATACATATAACCGTATTGTTTAATCTTTTAACTGGTTCACAAAACAGGGAAAAATAATTACGGCTACCTGGATACGAGAATTAGCACACATTAATTTTATATGGGCAACCATAACTTATGGACATTTGATATTAGATGGTAGTTAATAGCTATAGTTATCGGCCCTTGATGGTTGTGGTTCGGGTGTTCACGATTGGCAAATTGCTGGTGTACTGATATTCAGAAAAAATACAGATAATGTTAACCCTATCAACGCGAAATCAGAAGACTCGAAAAGCAGCAAGGAGAAAAGATAAACTCTATTTTGAGGCGCTGGAAACCAGGATTCTATTATCTGCTGATTTTGGTATTCCACCTGCTGACCTGGAAGACCATTCAGGTTTAGAAGACTCACAGGTAGTTGAATCAGAATTACAACTTGAAGGTTTCGACAGAAGTGAATTTGAACCCGAGACCATTTCGGTTGATGACTCCTTAACGAGACTGGTCGCAAACCTTGAATTGGTGTCAGATCCCGCCAATCAGGACAACACCGAAAATGAACAGCCCGAACAGGTCGCTGAATCAGCAGAGACCGGGGATGAATCAGCTAAACCACCTGAAGAGCCCGCATCTGAATCACAACCGGTTCTGAACCCTGAAGCGGTTTATCTTGCCGAGCGGATACTGGCATCAGAGATAATTATTATCGACTCGGCGATCCCTGATTTTGCAACACTGATAGATGAAATTGAAACGGCAGAGACAGTTAATTTTGATTCCATAATCAATTCGGTGAGGATCCAGGAGTCACCTGAACCGCCTGAAGCAGTCGTTCCAGTCACTTCCGGACGGTCGGGGCTGGCATCAAGTGATAATTTTAGTTTCGGCACTATTACGCAACAATTGCAGTCTAACGCGGACCGGGATATCAAGATTTTCGTGCTGGATAGCAGGCAGGACGGTCTTGACCAGGTCTCAAGTATTCTTGATTATTTTGAAAATCTCGACGCAGTCCATTTGATCAGCCATGGTTCTGCCGGTGCGCTGTTCCTCGGTAACAACCAGCTTAATACATCGCAGCTTAAAAACAGTCAGCAACAGCTCAAACGCTGGGGCAAGGCGTTGTCCGCAACTGGTGACCTGCTGTTATACGGTTGTAACGTCGCCGAGGGTGAGCTGGGCCTGGAGTTCATAGAAGAACTTGCCGCAATAACGGACGCGGACATTGCCGCCTCAGACGATTTGACCGGCAATCCCTACCTGGGAGGCGACTGGGCCCTGGAAGCATTGACAGGTGTTGTTGAAACATCTCAGTTTTTCATAGGATATCAACCTGATTATGGTGGCTTGCTCCTGGGTGGCCCGGTTGATGTCAATGGTACTCAAACACAGGCAGTCCAGCCTGCCGACCTGTCAGCTACTAATATTCTTACATTGGGTAATCTCACTGAAGCCGTAGATTTGACTGGAATAAATGAGCCACTAAAAATTACTTTGCTGAAAAGCGGCAGCATCAATATCCAGAAAATGGATGCCAGTGAAAATGGGGTAGGGGGGCAGCTGACACTTAGACACGATGCACAGGTCGCCACCAAAATTGCCGACCTGATCATTGGTAATGGCAGTAACAATGTATTACTGATACTGGAAAAGGGCGCGATATTAAGTGGTGAACTCAAGCGTGGTGGGTCAAGCTGGACCGGCAAACTGAATTTGCGTTTTGAAGGTTCGGAGATGAAAAATATTAATCTCTCCACTACTCAATGGCAGTTCAGTGGACGCATAGCAAAATTTGACAGCAACCTTAAAAACAACCTCAATATCGTCACTGCTACAAATGATACAGATGTTTTTCGGGCCAATGATTCCAGCAGCGTCGAATTCCATGGAGGCAAGGGCGACGATTTCATTACCGGTGGCGACGCCATTGACAATTTCTATGGCGATGATGACAGTGACACCATTTTAGGCAATGGCGCTGATGATGTCATATACGGTGGCGGTGGCAAAGATACACTGGTTGGTGGTGAGGGGAGTGATACCCTTGTTGGCGGGGAAGGGGAGGACAGGATTCACGGTGGTCCCGGTAACGACATCCTGGCCGCTGGCCCGGGTGCCGATACTTATGTCTACGAGGAAGTGAACTGGGGTGTCGAGACCATCAGTGAGGTCAATATTGGTAATGCACTGGATTTCAGCAAAATTAAAGCACCATTGGCGTTTGTTCTTGGCGTCGATGGCAAGATAACCATTACTGCAACCCATGAGATAGCCAGTACTATCCCCGTCGGGGCCAGCTTCAATCAGGACGAAAACAAAGTAAGCCTTGGACTGGTCGCGCTGCCAACTGCAACTTTAAACAATGGCAATGTTACTGCCATCAATAATGCCAGCCTTACATTTTCGATGGGGCTTGGCTCTGAACGTAAGTCGATTTCCGCGTCTGGAATCAGTGTAAGTGACCTGAATACCAGATTAAAAGAGGATGCTGTTCAGCAGGCGGAGAATTATCAAGACCTTGAAGTAAACCTGGCCATTAACAATGTATATCTTAATGCAAAAGAACAGGGACAGTTACTGTCATATAAAAAAGATGACGGTGACTGGGCAACGGCGTCCAAACAGTTATCTGTCCGACCATTGCTCCCTGAACTGGTGGCCGCGAACCAGACATTACCCGATGATTCCTCGAATACCTGGACAATTGCCCCGGTAACACTTGAACTTTCGATTGGAGAATATTCATCTTCAACGAAGACCTCCGAATTTGAAGCAGGCAGCTTCGAGGTCACGCTGTTTACAGAAGAACCCTGGGCCAGCGGCTTTACAGGTACACTTACCGAAGTAAGGGAGGAATGGTTCAGCTATATTGAAAGCGAGTTGCTCAAGACCATTAATACAGCCAGGGCCGAAGAAACCCAATCGAAGTCGGTAGCCGAGGTAAACGAAATTCTACGCGACCTCTGGCTCGA
>JAURPG010000051.1 GCA_030835405.1 Gammaproteobacteria bacterium
ATAAGGCGAGTATGCCGGCACTAACGGAGGCATACATATTCGCCTGGCTTGACCCTACCAGTCTCACAGTTGAAGTAGAACAGTTCTGCTCATGGTCGGCATGTAGTATTAATAAAATGTTTAATGCTTTTACCACATCTTCATCTGCCTCATAGGGCTCTGCCGGTACGGAAAACATCATTTGCAGGAAATTTGCACAGTAACTCAGATGGTTCTGCGGATACATCATGGGATGACCAATACTCTTTTTATAACTGAATGCAGCAATGGTCCGCAATTTTGACAACAGCCTCGGTGCCTGACTGTCAAAAGACTCAAATACATTTAAAGACTCAGGGTAATATGCGGACAATGAACAGACCATGGACGACAGGATGGCCATGGGATGGGCCGTTGCCGGGTAACCATCAAAAAAATGCTTCATGTCTTCATGGATCATACTATGCATGGTGAGCAGATAGCTGAATTTTGCGAGTTGATCTTTTGTGGGCAAATGGCCGTATATCAATAAATAACTGGTTTCCACAAAGGTAGATTTTTGGGCCAGTTGCTCAATGGGTATACCTCGATATCGCAAAATCCCCTGTTCACCGTCAAGATAGGTGATGGCACTGGTGGTGGACCCGGTATTCACAAATCCCGAATCCAGAGTAATATGTCCTGTTTGTGCCCTTAGCTTCGCTATATCCAGGGCCTTTTCATTTTCGCTTCCCTCTACAACCGGAATCTCATATTCATTTCCTTGAAGAGTAAGTTTTGCATTGTCAGCCATATTATTTCCTTATATTAATATCGACGGATATTTTTTATGTTGTTCTAATTTTGACCTTTAACGCATGTCTATGAATTAATCAAAATATCTTGACCATGACATGATTATTATCAATTTGGATTATAAATTAAATTCAATATTACAGCTATGAATCCACATCAATGAATGTAATGTTTTTTGCAACAATCTGGCGATTAGCCCTAGTATAAAGCGCTGATAGACCGTAATTTTCTGACTATTTTATTTTAAAAATTTATTTGCTATAGCGACTGCATCTAATTTAAGATTAATTCTCATTTTCAATTTCACACTACCATGCCGGTAACATTACAAAAAAATATTTTTAATTTTTTATTCATTCTTACTTTTTCCCTACCTGTAGCGGGCCAGGACGAAATCCCGGATTACTCTTCATTTCTGGGTGACTGGACGGTAAATGAAGAACTTAGTGATGATACTGACAGACAGGTTGAGATTGCCATAAAAGCTGCCGGTGGACGAATACCGAGGACAGATAAAAAAGGTAAAGGTCGCTACCGGGGTGGACCAAAAGAACATGCCATTTATGACCATATATCCTATGACGATTCCCTGCATTTTCAATATCACCCCCCTGAATTTCAACTGATTTACGATGATGGATTCGAAAGAGTTTTTCATTCGGACAACCGTAAACGCGTGGTCAGTGCCAGTGGCACGATTGCTGGTGACAATCTGGATTTCTCATTTGCGTCCTGGGACGGAGAACGCCTGATCATCGAGACCAGGGCCCGGGATGGTGGCTGGATATATGAAATCATGGAGGCTACTGAAGATACCCTTACAGTGACCCTGGAACTGAATCCCTCATCCTTTGCCGAACCCATTAAAGTTAACCGGATTTATAACCGCCCGATTACCAGCCAATAATCACCCCCATGTAATATTGATCAACGCCATATTAAATTGACTTTTGTTACTATCTCTGTAGATTCATCAAAAAATTTTTTAAGTTAAGAACATGGTCCTCGAACTTGCCAAAAACCTGATTTCGCTGCCGTCTGTTACACCAGAAGATAAAGGGTGTATGGAACTCATCTGTCAGCAACTTGAACCCTGCGGTTTCACCTCCACCCGTCTGAATTTTGAAGATGTCAGCAATTTGTGGATGACCCATGGTCATGAAGAACCAATACTGTGTTTTCTGGGGCATACAGATGTAGTCCCACCTGGTCCGGAGTCAGAATGGAATACTTCACCTTTCACACCTGAAGTGAAAGGTGAATATTTATATGGTCGCGGTGCCGCGGATATGAAAGGCAGCATTGCCGCCATGGTCATTGCGTTACAACGATTTGTGGCCGCCTACCCGGAACATCCAGGACAGCTTGCCCTGTTACTGACGTCAGATGAAGAAGGGATCGCGATAAATGGTACTACCAGGGTAATTGAACAATTAAATTCTGAAGGGAAAAAAATCAATTGGTGTGTAGTCGGGGAACCCACAAGTAAAGTTCGACTGGGAGACATCACCAAGGTGGGGCGGAGGGGTTCACTTACGGGGATACTTAAAGTGGCAGGCATTCAGGGTCATGTCGCCTATCCAGATCGGGCAAGAAATCCGATACATGAGATCATACCCGCACTAAATGAGATATGTCACTTTAACTGGGACAACGGTAATGAGTTTTATGATCCATCCAGTCTGCAAGTTTCCAATTTTAATGCTGGAACTGGTGCTGACAATGTGATTCCCGGAGAAGTCCAGATCCGGTTCAATATCAGGTATTGCACCGAAACCACGGAATCTACTATCAAAACAATCATTGAAAAGATTCTGGGAAGCTATGATCTAAATTATGAGCTTAGCTGGTTGCCTTCCAGCAAGCCGTTTTTAACACGATCAGGTAACCTGGTGTCTGCTGTCACACACGCCATCAAGACCGTCACAGGGCGTGATACGCAATTGTCCACAACAGGTGGGACTTCAGATGGCCGGTTTGTCGCCCCGACGGGTGCCGAGGTGGTTGAAATCGGGCCCGTTAACGAGACTATCCATAAAGTGAATGAATGTGTGAGAGTGGAAGACCTGGAGACACTGGCGGAGATCTATTTGCGGATCATGGAAACTTTACTATCTAAATAGACAGGATTTACAGGATAAAACAGGATTAACAAGATGTAATAAAATGCTTTTATCGGAACTCATGATTCTTGTTATGAGTTTTAAATTTATATAAATATTTCCTGTTTATCTTCATAAATCCTGTTAATCCTGTCCATTAATTTTCTTTACTCCTCACTCCTCTCCCACTCCATATACTGCTTCATAGCAGATAACCTGAACTCACCTCGATTAGACGGCTCCTCTCTGATCCACAATAATAATTCCAGTAACAAGTCTGCGGTGACGCCCCAGACGTAACCGCCTTCCCAGTCAAATGCCTGGGACTTTCTTGGTATGCCATTCACGATAAAATCATGGGTACACGAAACACCTAGCTGCATGAGGCTTTGTATATCTGCAGTAATGATTTTATCGACTTCATTAGCATCAGGATTAAAATTCGGTTCCCCGTCAATCCACCCCACGTAGGGCGTAATATGAAACCCAAACCGACTCCAGGCATCATCCAGTCGCCCCATAATTTTGATATGGTCATGATGAACACCCAGCTCCTCATTAAATTCACGCAATGCTGTCATCTCTGTGCTATGGTCATCAGGGTTGGCGCCACCTCCGGGGAATGATACCTGACCCTGATGGGAAGGCAGGGAAGTGGTCCGTTGGGTAAAGGTAATATTGACACCACCATTTACGCCAGGCCATAACGGTATTAGCACAGCGGCGGTACGGTATTTGGCGGGTAATTGTTCAGAAGGAAATAGCTGCGGTTCCCTGGTATATAATAATTTTAAACGGTCATAGACTTTTTCAGTGAAATTCATATGCCTATATTAAGATAGTAATCAAGTCATTATCATTAATTTTTTGAAAAAATAATTAAATTTCCCTGACTTTGAAATTTTTTGGAATTTGTATAATCTAATCATCTAATAAACGAGATTTTCAGGGAAAAGGTAGATGTCTGACAACCAACAAGACCAGGACGAAGGGCTGGCACTACAGGAAGCCAAACCAAAACTCAAACGCCCTCCTTTGTATAAAGTTATCCTAATCAATGATGACTATACCCCCATGGAATTCGTGGTACATATCCTGGAAAGCTTTTTCAGCCTGGACAGAGAAACTTCCACACGAATCATGCTGGAAGTCCATACCCGAGGCCGTGGGGTTTGTGGCGTTTTTACCCATGAAATTGCTGAAACAAAAGTAGAACAGGTAAACAATTATTCACGTGAAAACAATCATCCGTTATTGTGTACAATGGAAAAGGCCTGATTATGTTAGATAAAGAGTTAGAACATACCCTAAACGATGCCTTCCAACAGGCACGGGAACAACGCCATGAATTCATGACAGTTGAACACCTGTTGCTTGCACTACTGGATAATCAGTCCGCCGTTAATGTGCTCAAAGCCTGTGGTGCAAACCTGAACTCCCTGCATAATGAACTTTCAATCTTTATTAGTGAAAATTCACCTGTACTGGATGAGGATGATGAACGGGAGACCCAGCCTACCCTGGGGTTCCAACGGGTACTGCAACGGGCCGTTTTCCACGTCCAGTCTTCCGGGCGAAAGGAAGTTACCGGTGCCAATGTCCTGGTTGCCATTTTCGGCGAACGCGAATCCCATGCAGTCTATTTTCTGAGCCGGCAGAATATCGCCCGCCTGGACATAGTAAATTACATCTCCCACGGGATAACCAAAATCACAGACAATGAATCTGAAAATCTGGACGATATCTCTATTGACGATGAAGCACAGGAAGAAGAAAACGCCAATAGCCCATTGGATGCCTATGCAACCAATTTAAATGAACAGGCAATGGCCGGCAAGATCGATCCCCTGATCGGACGCGACCTGGAAGTTGAAAGAACAATTCAGATCCTGTGCCGCAGAAGAAAAAACAACCCCCTGTATGTTGGCGAGGCCGGAGTTGGGAAAACCGCCATTGCCGAGGGACTGGCCAAAAAAATCGTTGATAAGGAAGTACCGGAAGTCCTGTTGGACTCGACTATCTATGCGCTGGATCTTGGTGCACTGCTGGCCGGGACCAAGTACCGGGGCGACTTTGAAAAACGCCTGAAGGGCGTCATCAATCAACTAAAGAAGCAGGAAGGGTCCATTCTTTTTATTGATGAGATCCACATGATCATCGGTGCCGGTGCGGCATCTGGTGGGGTGATGGATGCGTCTAATATTATCAAACCGGTACTGGCATCCGGAGATATGAAGTGTATCGGCTCAACTACTTACCAGGAATACCGTGGCATATTTGAAAAAGACCGTGCACTGTCCAGGCGTTTTCAGAAGATAGATGTCACAGAACCATCAATTGATGAGACCATCAAGATCCTGCAGGGGCTAAAACAACGGTTTGAGGAACATCACGAAATTAAATATACCAACCAGGCCTTACGCTCAGCGGTAATCCTGACAGACAGATACATTACCGACCGTCACCTGCCGGATAAGGCCATTGATATCATCGATGAAGCAGGTGCTTCACAGCGTCTGCTTGCCCCATCAAAACGAAAAAAGACCGTCGGTGTAAACGATATCGAAAACATTGTGGCCAAGGTCGCCCGTATACCGCCCAAGACAGTCAATAGTACTGACAAGGATGTGATGAAAAACCTTGAAAGGAATTTGAAAATGGTGGTGTTTGGTCAGGACAATGCCATTGAAACCCTGTCTTCTGCCATCAAGATGGCTCGTACCGGGCTGGGCAACCCACAGACCCCCATTGGGGCATTCCTGTTTGCCGGCCCCACAGGTGTAGGCAAGACCGAGGTCACAAGACAACTGGCCAAGATCATGGGCATTGAATTACTCCGGTTTGATATGTCTGAATATATGGAACGACATACCGTTTCCAGGTTAATCGGTGCCCCTCCCGGTTACGTAGGGTTTGACCAGGGAGGCCTGTTGACAGACTCCATTAATAAACACCCCCATTCGGTTCTATTACTGGATGAGATGGAAAAGGCCCACCCTGACGTCTTTAACCTGTTATTACAGGTCATGGATCACGGTACCCTGACAGACACCAATGGCCGGAAAACAGACTTTAGAAATGTCATTATCGTTATGACCACCAATGCAGGTGCGGACCGCATCAGCAGGCCTTCAATGGGATTTACTCACCAGGACCACAAGTCTGACGCCATGGAAGTCATTAAAAAGGTATTCAGTCCAGAGTTTCGAAACCGCCTGGATGGCATTATTGAATTCAATCCACTGGATCCGGTTACCATTCAGAATGTAGTAGACAAATTTCTGGTGGAATTACAGGCCCAGCTGGATGACAAGAAAGTCACCATTGATGTGGACGAATCAGCCCGGGTATGGCTAGGGACCAATGGTTATGACAAGGTCATGGGGGCCAGACCCATGGCAAGGATAATACAGGACAAGATTAAGAAACCATTGGCCGAGGAACTATTATTTGGCAAGCTGGAACATGGTGGCCATATTGTCATCACAGAGAAGGATGATAAGCTTTCCATTGAGATCCTGAACAAGGAACTTGAAAGTTCCACAATCTGACAACTCCAGCCAAGTTTATTTGATAATAATGAAAAGCAAATACAAGAGAGCAAAAAAGGACCATGGCGCTAACAAGGTTCCATGAATTTGCAATAACTGCACCCGGCGAGACGGAATAAAGCATGGACAGGACTAACAGCAACCATTTCAGTTCAGCAATACTCCGGAAAAATCACTGAAGCTCGATTTTTTCAACATCAAGGTTTTCAATGAAGGGCATAGATAATCAGGTTGTCTTATTGGTCAGGCTTTAGTTTAGCTTCTTTATAAAGATCTTTGAATTACGCTTGAAATTATATAGTTCTTTTTTCTCTACCGGCAATTCATCTACCGATATCTCATCAAAACCCAATTCCCTGAACCAGTGTTCTGCCTGTGTGGTCAGGACAAAAATAGAATCGATACTATTTTCCCTGGCCCTTTGTTCGAGGACAGAATATATTTGCTCGCCCCTGCCTGAATTTTTGTAGTCACCGTGAATCACCAGGCAGGCCACTTCTGCTGTCATCTCTTTTTCGTACAGATACAGTGCACCGCAACCAATAATGACATCGTCCCTCAACATCACGGTAAAATTTTCAATCTCCAGTTCCAGTTTTTCCCGGGAACGTTCCACCAGTACGCCTGACTTTTCAAGCGGAACAATCAGCTCCAATATACCGGATATATCATCCACCGTGGCCTGACGTAATTCATCAAACGAGGTGCTGCTAATCATCGTACCGACTCCATCACGTGAAAACAGTTCCTGAATTAGTCCACCATCCAGTGAAGAATTAATTACATGCACACGGTCTATACCCTTCTTGCAAGCATATACGGCATGGGACAGAAGTTGTTGTTCCGCAGCATCGGGTATTTTATTTTCCAGTAGATATTTTTCTGCCTCCGTCACGATCATTTCTTTGATGAGCTTGCCTGACTGATCTGAAATTCCATCCACACTGGACAGGTATATGATCTTATCTGCCCCCAGTTTTGTGGCCACATCTCTGGTCAGGGCCGTTGCCTGAAGGTTGAAGACATCACCCGTTATCGAATATCCCAGGGGTGGTATCAGGACAATCTCATTGGCATCCAGTTGTTTGTTGATGGTTTCAGTTTCTATAGACCTTACCGTACCGGTATATAAATAATCCACACCATCGACTACGCCCATGGGCTTGGCACGGACATAATTACCCGATGAAATAATGACCTTGGCATTTAACATAGGCGTGTTGCCCAGGCCAACCGACAACGCCGCCTCGATCTCCACCCTGAGTTTTCCTGCCGCGTCTTTTATAACTTCCATGGTCTCACTGTCCGTGATGCGTATACCATTATGATAATGTGAGACATCGGCATGGTCATTCAAGCGTGACTCAATGGAATGACGGGTACTGAAGACCAGTACCAGCCGAATTTCCAGGCTGTTCAACAACGCAAGGTCGTGCACCAGGCCGGTAAAATTATCGGATCCAATGACACTGTCATCCATATGAATCACAAAGGTCTTGCCTTTATGCACCCGTATATAGGGTGAGGCAGACCGGAACCAGTGAATAAATTTTATATCGTTGTTACTCATTGTTCGTACAGTATTGTTTTATCATTTCCCGTATTATTTTTTTCATGGGTTCAATTGAGGAGAGTTCCAGGTATTCATTCACCTGGTGTGCCACATCAATATTCCCCGGACCTAATACTATCGTGTCCATCCCCAGGGACGTAAAATAAGGTCCCTCGGTACCAAATGCAACGCTGGATGCCGGCTCACCCGCCAGTTTTTCCGCAAATTTTACAATATTTGCCTCGACCGGGGTCTCCAATGCAGGGACCCCCGGAAAGATTCGATCGAACTCAACACTCAATCCGGTGCCATCAATCAGTTCCATGACTTCCCTTCTGATCTCTGCCCGCAATGGTTCAATCTCCATACCCGGCAGAAACCTGACATCTATTCGAAGGTCACAATGCCCACAGATCCGGTTCGGGCTATCACCGCCATTTATGGTACCAAAATTCATGGTGGCAAAAGGTACCTTGAATTTATCATTCTGTGCCCGTTGTTGAAGAGAGACTCGCCAGTCTTTCAACCGGTTAATCACATCATTCATGCCTTCCAGGGCATTTATACCAAGACCGGGGTCACTGGAGTGGCCCGCCTTACCATTCAGCCTGATGGTTTCATACAAGATCCCCTTGTGCATATTCACCGGCTTCAGACAGGTGGGCTCACCAATAATGGCCATGTCTCCCAACGCCCGTTCTGCACTCACCAGGGCCTTGGCGCCCGCCATGGTACTTTCTTCATCACAGGTTGCAAGTATATATAGCGGTTTTGATATCTCCTTAATGGAAAAATCCCGAAGTACATCCAGCACGATGGGAAAAAATCCCTTCATGTCTGATGTCCCAAGACCATAGAGCCGATTGTCCCGTTCCGTGAGTTTAAACGGGTCAAAATCCCATCCGGTTTCATCGTAAGGCACGGTGTCCGTATGCCCGGACAAGACCAGCCCCCCCTCTCCCTTACCGGCCACGGCAATCAGATTATATTTACCGGTTGCTTCTTCAACTGGCATGATCTCCATACTGAAACCCAACTCCTCCAGCCATTCCCCCAATTGATCCACCACAGCACGGTTACTCATGTCCAGTTCCGGTTGAATACAACTCACACTGGGCAACGCGATCAAGGTATTTAATTGTTCGATGAGTCCTGGAATCCGCTTATTCATGATCATTTTATCTTTTATGCCACTGACAGATACTATGGGTTTGTTGTATTCTATCGCACCTGTAAATGAAACCCTATTTTGGAATATAAATGGCTAAAAAAATAAATTCGTTCAGCTCAACCATCACAGAACACCGTTCCCACGGGGCCGCACAGGCCATGCTCTACGGCACCGGCCTCACCGATAAAGACATGTCCAAGGCCCAGGTGGGTATTTCCAGTATCTGGTATGAAGGCAATACCTGTAATATGCACCTGCTTAAACTTGCCGAAAAGGTAAAGGAAGGGGTTAATGCCGCAGGTTTAATCGGCATGCGCTTTAATACCATCGGTGTGAGTGACGGCATGTCCATGGGTACCGATGGTATGAGCTACTCCCTGCAATCCCGCGACCTCATTGCCGATTCCATTGAGACAGTGATGGGTGCCCAGTGGTATGACGCCAATATTTCCATCCCCGGCTGTGACAAAAACATGCCAGGCTGTGTGATGGCTATGGCCAGGGTCAACCGGCCAGCATTGATGATCTATGGTGGTACCATCAAGCCCGGGATCCGCGATGGGCAGAAGATTGATATCATCTCTGCATTCCAGAGTTACGGTGAATACATTACTGGAAATATAAATGATGAAACCCGTCAGGATATCGTCAAGAAGGCCTGCCCCGGTGCCGGTGCGTGTGGCGGTATGTATACCGCCAATACCATGGCCTCTGCCATTGAAGTGCTGGGATTGTCCTTGCCCTATAGTTCCTCCACCCCGGCGGTAGATCCAGGCAAACTGGATGAATGTTTCAATGCCGGTGCGGCCATTAAAAACCTGCTGGAACTGGATCTCAAACCCAAAGATATCCTCACCCGGGAATCCTTCGAAAATGCCATGGTCATTATCACCATTCTGGGCGGTTCCACCAACGCGGTATTACACCTGCTTGCCATGGCCAGGGCGGCAGATATTGAATTGAGTATTGATGATTTCCAGTCAGTCTCTGACCGCGTCCCTTTTCTTGCCGACCTTAAACCCAGCGGGAAATATGTCATGGAAGATCTGCACCTGATTGGCGGCATACCCGCAGTCATGAAATACCTGCTGAAAAATGATCTGATCAATGGCGACTGCATGACCGTTACCGGCAAGACCATCAGGGAAAACCTGGAGGCAGTCCCGGAACTTGCAGATAAGCAGGACATCATATATCCATTGGACAAACCGATTAAAAAATCCGGCCATATAAGGATTATGAAAGGTAACCTGGCACCCGGTGGATCGGTGGCCAAGATCACCGGCAAGGAGGGTGAAGTCTTCTCTGGTACGGCCAAGGTATATGACTCGGAAGAAGACATGTTAAAGGCCCTGGAGGACAACCAGATCGAAAAAGGAGATGTGGTGGTGATCCGCTACGAGGGCCCCAAGGGTGGCCCCGGCATGCCGGAGATGCTGACCCCTACCTCTGCCATCATGGGTGCGGGACTGGGTAATGATGTGGCCATGATCACAGACGGAAGATTTTCCGGCGGTTCCCATGGATTCATCATCGGCCATATCGTCCCCGAGGCCCAGGAAGGCGGCCCCATTGCCCTGATCAAAACCGGGGACAAGATCATCATTGATGCCGAAAACAATTCCATCAATGTTGATTTAACTGATGACGAATTACAAAAACGCAAGGCCGACTGGAAGATGCCAGCCTATCGCGCCACCCGCGGGACACTCTATAAATATATCAAAAATGTAAAATCCGCATCGGAAGGTTGTGTAACGGACGAGTAATATTTAAATGCCAAAAACCACAGAAACCTACTGGAACCCATTAGTATCTGCAAATACACACCGTTGGCAACCTGTAGAGGGGATGGAAGATTTTGCTGAAGAAGTTACCCTGGCAACTGATGAGATAACTGGCGATTATACGAAATTAACACGCTTCAAACCCGGGGCTGATACCACTGCCTTCGGTCCTAAGAGCCATGACTACCCGGAAGAAATCATCATTATTGAAGGCCAGCTTTATGATGCTGCCTTTGATATCTGGCTTAATATCGGCGACTATGCCAGTAGACCTCCAGGTGAGGTGCACAGTCCATTTAAAACCGAAACGGGGTGTGTTGTATTAGAAATGTCTTACCCAAGCCAGGCGCTATGAACAACGGCCATATAATGACTGGCCGTTAATTGATTAATAATAAAAACTTCATTACTTTTAATAGCGTCCTGATAGGTCGATTGAATATTGGACATCCCCCTGAACAGCTTAAACTAATCCCTTATTAAGGCTGAAGAAATGAATACCAAAATCCTTATAATTTTAATCTTGCCCCTACTCTCTCTGCATTTGTATGCCCAGGACATGCAAACAAACACAGATCATCTAACTGGAGAAATTCGAGTTGCAACGTTTGATGATGAAAACAGGTTAATCAGGCCGGACAATGTTGATGAATGGGTGCTGCTGGGTGTTTCGGTGGGTCATGGTTATCCTAAAGAAGGGGAAGAAGCCGGGTTTACACTGGATAATCCTGGAAAAATGCAGGTTATTCAGATGGAACCCGGTGCCTATAATTTTTTCAAGGAAAATAAATACTATGCCAACGGTACCATGATTTCCCTGGCTTTTTATGAAACCCTGGAAGACCCGGAGCCTGAGATTGATGGACTGGCCCAGGGGGAACTGGCTACTTTTGAAATCCATTTACTCCACAAGGAAAAATATCCAGACGACAGGGCGTTTTTTGTATACAGAGGTGATGAGGATTTAACAGCAAAGATCGAGCCTCAAGAAAACCGTTGTGTTCAATGCCATATGGCTGAAGGTGATTTTGATGGGACCTTTTCCCAGTTTTACCCTGCTGTTAGAGATATTTTATCTGAAAGGAAGGACTAAATTTATTTATTAGTATCTACGGTGGCGTGATGACACACCACCGTAGATAATTGTAACTGCTAACTTATATGTCAAACCTGTCCAGGTTCATGACCTTGGTCCAGGCATCAACAAAGTCCTGAACGAATTTCTCATCCGCATCATCAGTAGCATAAAATTCTGCGACTGCCCGTAATTCGGAGTTAGAACCAAAGATCAGGTCCACCGAAGTCGCAGTCCATTTTAGTTGACCGTTGTCACGGTCATGTCCTTCATAGACGCCATCGGATGATGATTTTGACCATTCAGTAGACATATCGAGCAGGTTGACGAAGAAATCGTTGCTCAAGGCACCCGCTCGGTCAGTCAGAACACCATGCTGGGACTGCTTATAATTGGCATTCAAGGCCCGCATACCACCAACCAGCACCGTCATTTCCGGCACAGTCAGAGTTAACAGATTAGCCTTGTCCACCAGCATGACCGTTGGCGGCAGGCGGTTGCCCTCTCTATAGTAATTCCTGAAGCCATCTGCATTAGGCCTTAAATATTCGAATGACCTAGCATCCGTTTGATCCTGCGATGCATCCATGCGTCCTGGCTCAAATGGTACTTCGATGTCGTAACCTGCGCTATCCGCCGCCTGCTCAATGGCTGCGGCACCGCCCAGCACTATAAGGTCTGCCAGGGAAATTTTCTTTCTGCGGTTACGATCATTGAAGTCTTCCTGAATACCCTCTAACACATTCAATACCTTTGACAGCTCCTCCGTGTTATTGACTTCCCAGTTACGCTGAGGGGCAAACCGTACACGGGCGCCATTGGCACCACCGCGCATGTCACTGCCACGGAAGGTCGAGGCGGATGCCCAGGCAGTCCTCACCAGTTCTGATACAGTCAGTCCAGAATCAAGGATCTGTGATTTCAATCGCCTGATGTCGCGATTGCTTACCAGGTCATGGTCGACCTCTGGAATGGGATCCGTCCATATCAGGGTTTCATCGGGAACCTCTGGGCCGACATACCGTGCAGTGGGTCCCATGTCTCTGTGGATCAGCTTGAACCAGGCCCTGGCAAAGGCGTCTTCAAACTCTTCCGGATTGTCCAGCCAGCGCGAAGTGATGCGTCTATATTCCGGATCAAATTTCAAGGCAAGGTCAGTTGTTAACATGATCGGGGCGTGCCGCTTATTTGGATCATGGGCATCGGGCACCAGTGTGGAGGCCGCACCACGGGCCGGAATCCACTGGATTGCCCCGGCCGGGCTCTTGGTCTGCTCCCATTCGTAAGTGTATAAATTGGTCAGGAAACTATGAGTCCAGGCAGCCGGGTTGACTGTCCATGCACCTTCCAGGCCACTAGTAATGGTATCGGCACCCTTGCCGCTGCCACACTTATTGGTCCATCCAAAACCCTGTTCTTCGATATCAGCAGCTGCTGGTTCCGGGCCTACACAGTCTGCGGGAGAACGGGCACCGTGAGTCTTACCAAAGGTATGACCACCAGCGATCAAAGCGACGGTCTCTTCATCATTCATACCCATACGTGCAAATGTCTCACGTATATCGTGGGCTGCTGCAATGGGATCCGGGTTTCCATTGGGACCTTCCGGATTAACGTAGATGAGTCCCATCTGCACGGCAGCCAGGGGACTTTCCAGATCTCGATCTCCACTGTAACGCTCATCAGCCAACCAGGCCTGCTCCGGGCCCCAGTAAACCATATCGGCCTCCCAGTCATCTTCACGACCACCGGCGAATCCAAAGGTCTTAAAGCCCATGGATTCCATGGCCACATTTCCTGCAAGGACAATGAGATCGGCCCATGATACCGAGCTGCCATACTTTTTCTTCACCGGCCATAACAGACGCCGTGCCTTGTCCAGGTTGGCATTGTCAGGCCAGCTATTGGTAGGTTCAAAGCGTTGCTGACCACCATCGGCACCACCCCGGCCATCGCCGGAACGGTATGTCCCTGCTGCATGCCAGGCCATACGTACAAAGAAGGGACCATAATGGCCATAATCAGCCGGCCACCAGTCCTGGGAATCTGTCATCAGGTCCACAATGTCCTGTTTCAGGGCATCATAGTCAACGCTGGCAAATTCCTCTGCATAGTTAAAGTCTTCGCCCATGGGGTTTGACTTCATATCATGTGCACGTAGTGGTTGCAGGTTCAGTTGGTCCGGCCACCAAAAATGATTGGGTTTTGCTGCCCCCTGCGCAAAAGTAAGTGTCGGGACAAGCAAAGTCATGACAACCGCGAATATGGTAAAACGTAGCGTCTTTAACTTTGTCATATAGTTATCTCCTCAATTGAAAATTAAATGGCAAAAATGCCAGGTGTTACTGTTCACCCTTAATTCTAGGCTGATTAATATATAGAGATAATTTTAATTATTAATTAAATCAATAGAAAATTACTATAGGACAAATTAAATGATAATCGGATTGAGAATGATTATTTTTAACTATTTAACTGTCTGTCTTTAAGATAAATTTTGATAATAATTGCAGATACATTGGCACCACATCACCAGCCAGTCGTGTTTCTGAATTGGTCAGAAACACCATTCCTGACTGCAACTGTGTATTAAAAATCATTTCCGCACGCATGCCTTGTACCCATCCACCATGGTGAACGAAATCTTCCTGGTTGGCATAATCAAACACCCGCCAACCCAGTCCGTAAAAAGTCCCTTCAATATTCCGCCAGTCATCGCCATGGTAATGGGATTGGCTGCGGGTAGTTTTAGCATGTTTGGAATGCATCATCGCCAGGGTATCTGCATTTAATACACTCTCAGATTTGCCCATTTGTGCCAGCAACCATTTATTCATATCGGTAATGCTGGCATTGGCACCGGCAGCTGGCGAAAATTTATAATAGTTTTCCTTTACCTTCACCGGCTTCCATGGCTTGTTTTTTCTATACCTGACATGTGGGGTAGCATGATTTTTATTATTAATAAATTTATCCAGCCCATAAGATGCGGTGTGCATATTTAAAGGACGAAACAGTTTTTCTGTTACAAAATTATCATATGATTCATTTGCCACGGCCTGAACCACCTCACCCACTACACTGTAGATGACGTTCTGATAGCTGTAACAGGTCCCCGGCGCACACACAAAAGGTACTTCATGCATTTTCTGCATGACTCTTTGGTAGTTGAAGTTGTCTTCAATATAGTTGGTATAGGCATGTGGAACCAGGCCAGATTGCTG
>JAURPG010000052.1 GCA_030835405.1 Gammaproteobacteria bacterium
CATGGCAACAAAACCAAGACGGGGATCACGGTTGAGTACGATCTCTTCATCTTCGGGCACAGAGATTATGCGGTTTCCAATTGGTTCGGTGCCGCCGTCCGGGTGCAGCAGGCGCTTGTTACCGCCCCTGATATATGTCTTTGGAACAGTATCTGTTTCCACCACCCGCACCCAGTACCGGGGTTCAACAGAGGCGTAGTATTCTGCTGCTGCCTGTAGTTCTTCTGCGGAAATGTTATTGGCAATCCTGACCATGGTACCGGAGCCCCCCCGGTTGCCATTTTTATAATCTTCCATCTGCCGAATGAAGTAATTAACAGGCAGTCCAGCGATGTAGGCGGATTCATCATGGCCGGTACCGGTGGGTAAATGACACAGACCACAGGCGCGTACCTCTGTAGCTTCATTGCCATACTGAACAATCTTTGGCAACGGCGGATACATATCCGGAAACCAGTTAGGCATGTTATATCTATCGTTGATCTGATCGCGGGTGACAGCAAGCTTACTGCCCGGCGCAGTCCAAACCTTATTGGCATCCGTCTCGGGGAATTCAGCCATTTCATCTGTTGCCGATCTTGGGAACGCCCAGCCCGGTTTCTCCTGTGCACTTATGAGTGAAGGCAGCGTCAACAATAACAGGATAAAAACAAGATTTTTCACATTTCCCCCTAGTCAGGTCAAATTTTATATTTGGGTGATAATCTAACCACAGTTATATCAAAATTGTAAGAATATTAGATATATCCAGGTAACTGATTATATCGCAAGGGATTTTTCTTCGAAATCTTGTGATCTCGATTGTTGGCAAACCATAGAAAAAATTAAAGATAACCAGAGATGGACGGGGTGTTCGGAGTCATTATGCTAACCAGTGGCGGCGAGGCAGACAGCCTGGTTGGCACAGAAAACCAGCATGTGTTATTTATCATTCAGCCCACTTCACCCGGGTCTATCATCCCAACCTGATCACCCTAATGGCCGCCACAGCATGCCCTGCCTTTTGTGTCGATTCCCATAAAGTGGACACTGGTATTTTTCATCACGACAGGAAATTCAATGAATCCGTCCGTGCGATTGAAGAACAGCATGTTCTGAGGCGTTTCTAATTTAATAGAAATCTCTCTATTGTATTGTAATTATTAATAATTTTTGTTTTTTATATATAACCAAATAGAATAAACTAGTTATTTTTTATTCTTTTGAGTAAATAAGTGTATAGATTAAGATTCTCACCCCGTATATATTTGGATTTTTATAGATGTCGACAAATACCGCTGAAATCATTCCCAGCGAAAATAGCGCCGGACTCAACTCGGATGAGATTGCTGCATTGAATGCAAGTTATGCCCCCCTGAAGTTTGATGAGCGTATCCGTCGACTATACTCGGACTTTGTCGCAGATAAAGTCCTGGTCACGTCTTCTTTCGCTGCCACCTCGGCTTATTTTCTGCATATCATTTCAACTATCCGTCCTGACCAGGCCATTAGCTTTGTCGATACCGGGTTTCACTTCCCACAGACCCTTGCCTATAGAGATGAGTTGATCAGGCGGTTTAACCTCAAGGTACAGGATCTTCGCGGTGACGAATACCAGCATGAATGGAGTGTGAAAAATAAACTATATGAATCTGATCCGGACTTTTGTTGTTCCATTAACAAGGTACAACCTCTGGAGTCCATCAAGCTTAACTATCACGTCTGGGTCTCCAGTCTGATGCGCTGGCAGACCGACCATCGTTCTCAATTAGAGATCTTTGAAGAGCGCCGCGGCATTATCAAATTTAATCCCATGGTGGATGTCACCAGGGAAGAAAGGGACGCCTATATCGCTGAGCATAATCTGCCTTTTCATCCCATGGTGGCAGAAGGATTTTCTTCCATAGGATGTACCCATTGCACCGTCCCCGGTGAAGGCAGGAGTGGGCGTTGGGCCGGCAAGCCAAAGACGGAGTGCGGACTCCACTATTAGATTACTACCAGGGGAGGACTTCCCCATTGGCATGCCAGAAGGTCCCGGTATTGGCCATAGACAGTTCATCCAGTCGGGTAACCAGTCCTTGTGCCGACTCCTCCGGTGAGACATCGCCGCCAAAGTTTACCATGCGCGTTGAGACAAACCCGGGATGTAAGATGGCAACACTGATGCCCTGCGCCTTTAGATCATTTGCCAGGCTTTTCCCTGCCGCATTCAGGGCGGCCTTGGACATACGGTAACCATAATACGAACCCGAGCCATTATCCTGAATGGATCCCATACGGCTGGTGATCAAACCCACCTTGCTGCCATTAGTTAGGTTAGTCAGAAGTGAATGTGTCACCCGTAGTGGTGCAATGGCGTTGATATTTAATTGCTCCTGGATATTGTCATAGTTCATATCATCCAGGGTTTCATTCCTGAAAATACCGGCATTGTTGATGAGGATATCAATTTGTACACCCTGCATTTCCTGTATTAACTTTTTTATTGAAGTGGGATCGTTGACATCAATACCGTCAACTACGTTTGCACCGCTATCATTGAGTTCTTCACTGCTATGTCGACAGGCGGCATAAACTGTATCGCCACGGTTGAGGTATATTTTTGTGAGGGCCAGGCCAATCCCGCGATTGGCCCCGGTGATGAGGACTGTTTTGTTCATAGGTATCCTGTTAACTGTAAATTTTTACCAGACTAACATTTCATGGATAGTCTGATAAGATATGAATTCATTTCTATTTCATCCAGGTGGCTGCGTCATGAGTAAATTAGCTACATCCCTGTTGATATATTTTGTCTTTGGTTTTGCCAGCTTGCCAGTCATGGCGGAAGATCACAAGACGGTGAAATTTATGCGTGTGTCCACCCAGTTTATTGCTGCGCTGGGGGATCCAAATGCAAACAGGGGTAACAACGCCCAGTTATGGGGGTTATGGGAGATAGATCCTGGCCCAAGGGGTGTACGTCTTAATCAATTTGATCGTCTGATGACAGCTAATGGAAAGGCACCAGCAAACTGGCAATTTAACAGCAATGACTGGTGGTTGGAAGAACACGGCCTCATCATGGAATCACCGGTGTTTTCACTCCCTGCAGGGAAATATGTGGTGACCGGCGACAGGGAAGTGGTCACTGTGCTGACGGTCATGCCCGCGGATGAAGAAGGCAACATGCATTGGGAGCTGGATGATGGTGCGACACTTTATGACGTCACATATCTTGCCTGCCGCTCTGCCAGGTATACGCCGGAAGCTGCCAGTACCGCGTGTACGCCCGCAATGGCAAATCAGGCTGAGTTTCCCGTCTCACCGGGTGCGACCATGCCGTCCGTACCTGGATGCAACAAACAGGATTATGCAGTACTGTTTATTATTGGCAAGGCAAAAGAGTAAGAATTAAGTCCTGGTTAGCGATAATCCTCACTATGAACCTCGTGGATCTACAGACCCCCTGTTTATTGCTGGACAAAACCAGGATGTTGGCGAACATCAGAAAATTGCAGGACCACTTGAAGGCCTTTGAAATTACCCTTCGTCCTCATGTAAAAACCGCCAAATGCCCTGAAATCGTTAATTGTATGTTTGATTCACCACCCGGACCTGTCACGGTATCCACTCTTCAGGAGGCCGAGCAATTTATCAAGGCCGGCTACAGGGACATACTGTATGCAGTAGGTATCGCGCCTGACAAAATGGAACGAATTGTTTCTCTTGGGCGTACAGGTGTGGATCTAAGTGTCATCCTGGACAATATTGAATCCGCACACGCCGTCGCCAGAATCAGCCAAAAATACAATCACCGGGTCCCGGTCCTGATTGAGATCGACTCTGATGGACACAGGGCAGGTATTAAGGATGATGACCCATTCTTAATTGAGCTTGGTAAGGTGTTGCATGAAGGTGGCACAGAACTTCGAGGCGTGATGACCCATGCCGGCAGTGCTTATCAACATCCTGGACAGGTAGCACTTAGAGCCATGGCTGAACAGGAGCGGCTGGCGGTCGTTTCTGCAGCAGAACGGCTGCGCGGTAGTGGACTGCCTTGCCCAGTCGTCAGTGTGGGCTCAACTCCCACAGCCACATTTGTTGAAGACCTCTCCGGTGTCACTGAAGTTCGGGCAGGGGTATATGTTTTCAACGACCTGATAATTGCTGGTCTTGGGGTATGTGAGGTTGACGAGATCGCCATCAGTGTCCTGGCAACGGTTATCGGTCATCAACATGAAAAAGGCTGGATCCTGGTGGACGCCGGCTGGATGGCCATGTCCCGGGACCGGGGTACAGCCATTCAGCAAGTCGACCAGGGATATGGCCTGGTTTGCAATGAGACAGGGGAAGCGTATGACGACCTAATTATGATAGACGCGAATCAGGAACATGGTATTTTGGCCCTGCGTTCGGGTAGCCGGGCATCCACGCCTGAGTTACCAGTGGGTACCAGGGTTAGAATACTGCCCAACCACGCCTGTGCCACAGCCTCGCAATTTGACAGCTATTGTGTTCTGGATGAATGTAATCATATCCAGGAACAATGGGACAGGTTTTCCGGTTGGTGAGCATATTCAAACAATCAATTAATGATTAAATAATCAGGAGGGTATATGTCCAGGGCATATTGGGTAGCCATTTATAGTGAAATAAACGATCCGGAAAAGCTTGCGGCTTATGCCAAACTGGCTGGTCCGGCCATTGCATCGGCGGGAGGTCGTTTCATTGCCAGGGGCGAGGCGGTTAAGGCCTATGAAAACGGCTTAATGCAACGAACTGTGATCATTGAATTTGATAGTGTGGATGCGGCCACTGCCGCTCATGATAGTCCCGCCTACCAGGAGGCATTGGTGGCCCTTGGGGACGGGGTAGAAAGAGAAATCCGAATTGTCGAGGGGGTGGAGTAAACCAGTTATTCCATGATTGATTCGGCATGAATTGTCCTAAATGTAACCTGGCCCAGGATGATGCCAACACGATATGTAATGGTTGTGGCATAGTCTTTGAAAAATATTATAAATATAACCCACCTTTAAAAACGCATAATGATGAAATGCATACTTCGCCAGGATCCGTCATTCAGGATTCACAACCAGTAGAACATATCAGTTTAATTGATCGCGCAAAACAGAAAATTTTATTTGTATCTGGTGATGACGATCCCATTTCTATTGCCGGCAGGGCACTGCTGCTACTTGGTATGGCGTATCTCAGTTTCAGATTGATGACGTCAACTATTGCCAGTAACTACGCCGGCGAAATCTTTCTACATATCATCAATCTGCCATTCCACGAGGCAGGCCATGTTGTCTTCAGGTTATTCGGATCGTTTATGACGTCATTAGGGGGAACGCTTGGTCAATTACTAATGCCAGCCATTCTGACTTATCATTTTTTGTTCCGGTCGAATAATCCCTTTGGTGGGGCAGCATGTTTCTGGTGGTTCGGTGAAAACTTTGTCGATATAGCACCCTATATCAATGATGCAAGAGACGGTGATTTACCTTTGCTGGGTGGAAATTTCGGGCATTCCTCTCCCTATGGCTTTCACGACTGGGAATACATCCTCACAGAAAGTTGTTTGTTGCAGTATGATAAGGTCATAGCCAAGGCATCATTCATGACAGGGACAACAATAATGTTATTGGCACTGGTTTGGGCCGGGACCTTACTTTACCGTCAGTTAATGGCAACAAAAGCATAATCAGGTATAGATAATACTTCACTAATTGCACCCGCACAGGACTAGATAAATATATAATGTTTTTATATTCAACTAGTTAGCGACCTATTTGTTTTCCACTATCGCATTTATATACTGTTGATTGATAATCAGGAATATATTTCCATGTAATTTTAAGAGGAACGTCTTTATGTTAAATCAAGTTACGCGTCGACAACTCATGAAAACCCTGTCGGCATTTGGATTGTCCAGTCTAATGCCCAATAGTGTTTTTGCCCAAGGCACAGATAATCTTATACAACGTGCTATTCCTGGTACCCGTGAGGTGTTACCGGTTATTGGCTTTGGTTCTTCAGCGCCGGTGAGAGAGATTTTAAATGATGGTCCTTCTGTTGTTGAATCACTCATTGAAACCATGGTCAGCATGGGCGCAAGTATAGTGGATACCGCACCAAGGGAATACGAGGTTGATAAGGCATTTGGAAAGATTCTGTCTGATCCCAGGTTCAAGTATAGACTGTTTGTCAGTACCAAGGTCGGTCTGAATCGGTTTATGGCAACGAGAGAAGTAGACAAGGCGGGAGGGATCAAACAATTTGAACAGACCAACAGTTTGTTTAATCGACACCCGGCAGACCTGGTCTATGTTGAAAGCATGACAGACATGGACATCCATTGGCCGACTCTTAGAGAATTGAAAGAAAAAGGTGAGGCACGTTATATCGGCATTACCTCTTCCTTCACTGAAGATCATGAACGCATGGCCGAGTTTATGAAACAGGAAAAACCGGATTTTATCCAAGTGAATTTTTCATTACTGGAGCCCCAGGCAGAAGAGGTAGTATTACCCCTGGCACGGGACCTGGGAATTGGCGTGATGATCAACAGTCCCTTTAATGGAGGAGAACTCTTCAGGAAAGTCAGTGGGCATGACCTGCCAGACTGGGCCGCAGAAATAGATTGCCAGACCTGGGCGCAGTTTAACCTCAAATATATTCTTGGCATGACAAACATCAATACGGTATTGACCGAAACCAACAAAACTCATCATCTGGTTGATAATATCGGCGGTGGTATGGGTCGCATTCCTGATGCACAGACACGAATCAGGATGAAGGCACATTTCGATTCCCTGGGATAACTGAAAACGCAGTTAGTAAAATCAGAAACTGTTGCTTGTCAATTTAAGGAATCTCGATATGGGTTGGTTAAAATCTGATCCTTATGTAGTAAATAAATTACATTGTACAACTATATATTTATCAGGAGGACGTATGAAATTTTTTACTGCTACTCAGGTTATTGTATTTTGTCTTTTTTCTCTTAACGTTTTTGCCCAATCTCCACAGTCAGTTGGCCAGGACCATCCGGACCGCACTCAACCGGTGGAACCCTTCAAAATAATCGATAATATTTATTTTATTGGCACCACAATCCAGGCAGCATCCTATCTCATTACCGGTTCACAGGGGCACATCCTGTTCGATACCACTTTTGAGGACCGTGTTCCCATGATGCTGGAGAATATTGAAAAACTGGGGTTCAATCCCAGGGATGTCAAGATGCTTATCGGCACCCATGCCCACAGTGACCACGTCGGGGGACATTCCCTTATGCAGGAGATGACCGGTGCTGACATTCTGTCATCTGAAGAGGACAAAGGGGTGGTGGAGAACGGTGGTGATGGCAGTTGGGCACCCGCCGAGGTCAACCGGGTAATAGATGGCGGCGATGTGGTCAGCCTGGGAGAGATTGAAATCAAGGTCCATGATACCCCCGGCCATACTCCTGGAACCCTGACCTTTACCATGGTGGCAGAGGAAGAAGGGCAAAAGTACAACGTAATATTACTAGGTGGTTTAAGAATTGCGACAAGGCCACTGCTGGGTAACAAGGACTATCCGAATATTGCCGATGACATGGCGGAGACATTTTATTACCTTCAGAACCTGCCCGTGGATGTTTATCTCGGTGCACATGGTTACTGGTATGACCTTCGTAACAAGATACCGCGCATCCCTCAGGAAGGTTACCGGGCGTTTATCAATCCTGAAGAATATCGTAGGGCGGTTGACGGTTGGCAGCAGGTGTTTGTGAATATGCTGGCGGAAGAAGGCAAGGCCCTGGTAAAGTAAATAGACTGATATACAGTCATTTCTGGCCTATCCCGACCAGCACAATGTCCCTGATATCAAATAACAGGGATATCATGATGGTTGTCATTAATAACATTGCCCAGACACCGTAGGGACTCTGGAATTTAAATCCGTCCGATTTAACTTCTTTCAACAGCATATAAGCCAGCAGCGGTGTCCATAACAACAGGTGCACAATCCCCAGCAGGTGTACGGTATTAGAGAGATGAAATACCAGCATGCCTACGGGCATACTGATGATAAAAGACAGCAGCGTCCATCTTGCGCCTTTATGTCTCCACACAAAGAAGATCGATGCTACAAAGATAAACATCATCCAGTTCATCCACATCTGTACCCAGCCGGGCAGGACGGCCAACTGGGCGTTCATATTATTCATTAACTCTTCCATAGCGATATATTATCTCTAGCGGGTGAAAGAGTTACATCGAGTATTAAAAACTGCCGGAGAATGTCAGGGTAAATATTCTGTCTGGTTTGCGCAGACGAAACTCCCTGCGCTGGATTGGTGAGATTTCACGTCTTCCCGTATAAGAGAGGCGGTCCCTGACTTCCAGGTAGTTGGTCAGATTGCGCCCCTGCAGTCTGATCTTGATCCCAAACCAGCGGGTGGTCTCTACGAAGGCATTCAACTCAACACCCTCTTCAAAGTTTTCCAGTTCATTCACCTTATACACTGCCCGGTCTGCCTGGAATGCAGTATCGAATCCCCATGCCCACCTGGCCTCCTCCAGGTCCTGGCGAAAGGCGATATCCACTACATAATCATTATCGCTGTAAAAGCGTATGGTAGGCGGTCCCGGGAAGGCCGAGAAGGCAGAGATTTGTCGGGCATCTCCCATCACTGGGTCAGTTACCGTTGAGTCCTGTAGCCGTGTCTGGATGTCCAGTCTCGCCCCGCTGAGGTTGATTTTGTTTAATGGGATGGTCGTGGCAAAAATTATTCCCCAGGTACGGCCATTGCCAATATTGCCAGGTGCTTCAAACTCATCAGAAATTGGCAGAAGGTCAAGCACATCTTCCAGCCAGTGATGAAATGCAGTCACTGTGATCACACCTAGCTCGCCAAAACGGTGTTCATAACTCAGTTCGGCTATCCAGGTGGTTTGCGGTTTCAGATCAGGGTTACCCAATGCCAGGTCATCATCCACAAACACCGTGGCACTGACAAAATCACTGAAATCCAGTTGCGAGACCTCCCGTTCCAACCGCAACCGGGTTTGCTGCGCCTGGTTGGGTGACCACGTCAATAGGCTGGTGGGCTTGATAAAGAAGAAACTGCGTTCCTGGTCCGTATCGCCTGTCTGGGAAATAGTGGAGATCTCTGCACCTATCCCATAGTCCCACACCAGCTTTCCCAGGTTCCAGGTATCCTTGATGATAAAATCACCGCGGACCTCTTCCACCGTGGAATTACCATTGGGCACAAACACTTCAGCAGCGCCTGAGCCATCATCCTCGGTGAGGACCAGCCCGTTTTTCAGGCGGTTATAGGCACCCTCAAGATCAATGGATACATCATGGTTACTCCAGCCCGACCAGTCAAACTCCAGTCGCGAGATAACCTCGGTGGTGTTTGTGGAAAGATCCACCTGCTTGAAGTTGGTCCTTAGCCCATTGTTGCCAAGTGTTTCCTGGGTTTCGGTTTCATCCAGTTCACTATGGTTAAATACAAATATAGCCTTCCCCTGTAGTGAGTCATTCAATGCTCGTTCTGCATCCAGACCGATTTCAAATTCCGGGGATTTGTCACTGTTCTCAAAGATGATCTCAAAGGGTCTGTTATTGCCGGTGAATGGAAACCGGCGCGATACCTCCCTGCCATCCCCTTGCCGAAATCCAAAATTGGTATTGAGGTTGTACTGAGTCTCATTAATGAGGGTAGAGGCGTTGAGGAATATTCCGTTGATGCCAATCCCGGTCTGCTGACGGTCATCGCTGCGCAACTGGATTAAATTGTCATTGGCATCATAACGCTCCACGGTGCCATTGATGCCGTTAGTATCCCGTTCAATATCAATTCCAAAATTATAATTAATATTACCCCATTGTCTGGCCATGGAAATGTTGCCACCTACTCCCAGGGGGGATGGGCTGGTATAGGTGGCAAAGGTCTCCCAGCGGGTGGATGACTGGTTTTCTGATCTAAGTATTACATTGGCAACCACGGAATGGCCTTGCATGTTAATGTCTTCAACCTGTCCGCGGATTAGTTCAATGCGGGCAACATTTCCGGCCGGAATGCGGGCCAGTATTTCCGAGGCGATATCCTGTTTGGCGCTGGGAGTATTACCATTGATGAGGATATTACCTGCAGCACTGCCAAATCCTCGAAGGTCCTCGCCATCATCCAGTTGAAAACCCGGAACCTGGCGTACCATGTCCAGGGCAGTCAGGGGTTGATACTGGTTAAAGAAACGGGGTTCATAGGTGACGATCTCCGTGTCTTTATTTTCAAAACTCCCTGCTTCGGTTTGCCCATGTGCAAGACCCGAGAGAACAATGTACATGACAAATATGTGTGACAGGTGATTCATGGTGCTGATAAGGGTAACATCTGGGTATGCTTCTATAAAGAAATCAAGTTCTGAAAATGCACGAGGACACAATGATGAGTAAGGACCATATACGAAAAACGACGATTGGAATCTCGATTTTTTTGATCTTTTCTGTGTTTTTATCTGCATGCGATAACAACACACCTGCTCAGTTTGAAGTCCAGGAACGAATACCCGCTTCTCGGGTTTACATTAATGGGCATGTCATTACGGTAGATGGAGATTTCACCATTGCCCAGGCCTTTGCCGTCAATAACGGCAGGTTTGTCGCTGTTGGAAGTACTGCAGAGGTCCTGGAGAAGATTTCCAGTAAGGCAACGGTCGTTGATCTTGCCGGGCAGACGGTGATGCCCGGGTTTAACGACAACCATATTCACCTTGGTCCCGGTCGAAGGCTGCAGGAATGGCAGGGTGCCCTGATCCCTGCCGTTGAGGAATGGACCCAGGGGGCATCTGATATGGAACAATTACGCGATGCCTTTGCCGGCAAGGTGGAGGTTACACCGGAAGGTGAATGGATAAAAGGCGGGCTGACCCGTATGGACTGGCCAAATGATAAGGTGCCCACCCGCTGGGACCTGGACGAGATGAGCCCGTCTAATCCGGTTATTCTGACTCGTGGGCCGCATACTTATTTACTCAATAGCAGCGCATTGCAATTAGCCAATATAGATCGAAACACACCGGACCCTGAAGGGGGCTGGATCTTCCGTGATGAGAACGGTGAGCCCAATGGCAGGATACTGGAAGCGGCGAAAAGGCTGGTGGATGCGGTGGCGCCTGATGATGAAGTCGAGATCAGTTATGAACAGGGTATCCGTGATATGCGTACACTGTTAACGGACCTGATGACCCTGGGGATCACCAGCGTGAATATCTCAGGTATTACACCCAATGGGATTGCACAGGTACAGGATCTGTATGACCGATACGGGGAAGATCTGCCCAGGGCGACCATGCAGGTGAGATTAAGACCTGGGCACGATACCTATGATGATGTTGAGTTTGGAATCAGAAACGAGATTGAGGCCCTGGAAGGGATCGGCTTTCACACCGGGTTTGGGGATGACCGCTTGAAGCTGGGCGCGATTAAAATGAGTATTGATGGTGGTCTGAGTGCCCCGGTGTTCTGGTCATTGGAAGAATACAAAGACCGTCCCGGATTCCATGGTGCCATCCGGATCCCCGCAGAAGTGTTTTACCCGGTGGCGAAACGTGCCCATGAACTGGGGTGGCAATTGGGTGTACATACCATGGGGGACGGTGCGGTGAAGATGGTGGCCGAGCAGATCAGCCGTATCCTGGGGGAGCAACCACGGGATGACCATAGACATTATATGCACCATGTGGCGGTGAAGCCGCCCCAGGAGACCATTGAATTAATGGCAGAGAACAACATCATGGTGGCCAGCCAACCGGCCTTTACTGTGGGCCTGGGAGCCTATGCAAAAGAGGCATTAACGTCTGATCGGGAACGTACCCAGAACCCTACCCGGTCCCTGCAGGAGGCGGGAATTATGGTTTCCCATGGATCAGATACCGCACCATACAGCCCGTTACTCACCATCTGGACGGCAGTGACCCGCACCGGGTTTGACGGGAATGTTTACGGCCCGGAAGAGGCGGTGAGTATTGAAGAGGCGATACGCCTGCATACTTTTGCACCGGCCTATTTTACCTTTGATGAAGACATCAAGGGGTCGATAGAGGCTGGCAAGTTGGCGGACTTTGTTATACTTTCAGATAACATTCTTGAAGTCCCGTCCGCCCAGATACGTAATATCAAGGTAAACCGGGTGTTTATTGACGGTAAAGAGATAACGGTAAATTAAGTTTAAAAACTAACCAGGGGAGAGTTATGGCCAGAACAACACAGGGCAGAGGAAAATTATACCAGAGTATCGTCGACACCATCGGTGATACACCGTGTATGCGAATCAACAATATCGCGCCCAATCATGTAGAGCTTTATGTGAAGGCAGAATTTTTTAATCCTGCCGCTTCTGTGAAAGACAGGCTTGCCATCAGTATTATCGAAGAGGCTGAGAAGCGTGGTGATCTCAAGCCAGGACAGACCGTGGTGGAGGCCACCAGCGGTAATACCGGAATCGGCCTGGCCATGGTGTGCGCGGCAACGGGGCATCCCCTGGTGATGACCATGGCGGATTCCTTCTCCATAGAACGTAGAAAGCTTATGCGGTTTTTTGGTGCCAAGGTGGTGCTGACACCCAGGGCAGAGAAGGGTTTTGGCATGTATCAAAAGGCCGTGGAGCTGGCCGAGGCCAATGGCTGGTTTCTGGCCCACCAGTTTGAGACGCCGGATAATGCCCTGGTGCATGAGAACACCACTGCCCAGGAGATCCTGGGGGATTTCAAAGACAAGAAACTGGATTATTTTGTCTCAGGCTACGGTACAGGGGGTACTGTAACAGGCGTCGCCAGGGTATTGAGAAAAGAGTCGCCGGACACCAAAATCATCCTGAGCGAGCCTGCCAACGCCCAGCTAGTGGGTAGCGGTGTTCAGCAGGAACGCAATGCCAATAATGAACCGGCAGCCAGTCACTCCGCCTTTGAACCCCATCCCATACAGGGCTGGACACCGGACTTTATTCCTCATGTATTGCAGGAATCTATAGATAACCATTTCTACGATGAATTGATCCCCATTACCGGGCCTGACGGGATCGCCTGGTCTAAAAAACTTGCCCAGCAGGAAGGCATACTCACCGGTGTCTCCGGTGGTTCAACCTTCGCTGTGGCCATGCAGATAGCCGAGAAGGCGGACAAGGGATCGGTCATCCTGGCCATGTTACCGGATACCGGCGAGCGCTATCTCAGCTCACCCTTGTTTGAGGGCGTTCCGGAAGATATGAGTGAAGAAGAGAAGGCGCTGTCACTTTCGACTCCGGGTTATCACATGCCAGAGTAAAACGTGGAATCTATCTCAAAATTTATCTTTTGACTTTATGCTTCGTTGTCGCCTTCCTCAAATACTCATTTACTGGCGTGTAAACTCCGCTTTGGACTCGGCACATCCTGTGCCTCGGCCTTCGGCCAGCAAAGCTGCCCAAAATTGCTCCCGGCAATTTTGTCGGAAGGCTCTGGTCTCGCCTAAAACCAAAATCTCTATTTTTGAGATAGGTTCTAACAACAAAAATTCTATTAGTAGCGGTATGATTTATTTTCTAATTTGCGCCATGTTCAGCATGGCGGTGATGGCCCAGCCATCCACTGCCGATGGTGAATGGGTTGCCTACGGTGCAGATCTGGCCAGTACCCGTTATTCACCATTAGATCAGATCAATGCCGATAATGTCGCAGGGCTTAAAGTGGCCTGGCGATGGTCGGCGGAGAACTTTGGTCCCTTTCAGGAAAATAATTACCGCACCACGCCGCTAATGGTGGACGGGGTGATATATGCCACTGCCGGTGTGCGCCGTACGGTGGTGGCCATTGATGCTAAAAATGGTGAGACCCTGTGGGTCTATCGACTGGATGAAGGTCGGCGTGGTTCTCGCTCACCCCGTTTCAACTCCGGTCGTGGGGTGGCCTACTGGCCGGGTAATGAGACAGATGCTCCACGTATCTATGTCATCACACCGGGTTATCAACTGATGGCACTGGATGCAAAATCGGGTGTGCCCGTACCCGGGTTTGCAGGTGACGGAATGGTAGACCTGTTAGATAGCGTGCGGATCTATGACAATGTTGATCCCATCGGCATGATCGGGTCTTCCTCTCCGCCTGTCATTGTTAATGATGTCGTCATCGTAGGTTCTGCCCACGTCACCGGTAGACTGCACCGCCAGCCGGAAAATATCCCAGGGGACATCCGTGGATTTAATGCTACAACAGGTGAACTGCTTTGGACCTTTCATGTGGTGCCAAAAGATGATGAATACGGCGCCGAGACCTGGGAAGAGAATTCCAATCACTATTCCGGTAATGCCGGTGTCTGGACCACCTTCTCGGCCGATCCAGAACTTGGTATCGTTTATCTTCCTACTGAGGCCAGTACCCATGACTGGTATGGCGGTCACAGGCTGGGTGACAACCTGTTTTCCAGCAGCCTGGTGGCCCTGGATGTCCGCACCGGTTTACGCCGCTGGCATTTTCAGATCGTCCATCATGACGTCTGGGACTTTGATATTCCAACCGCCCCCATCCTGGTGGATATCAATGTGAATGGTGAAGCGGTCCCAGCCGTAGCACAGATCACCAAGCAGGGCTGGGTGTTCCTGTTCAACCGCATCACAGGGGAACCGGTGTTTCCCATCGAAGAACAACCGGTCCCAACAGACACCAATGTCCCAGGAGAGATACTCTCAGCTACCCAACCTGTACCAGCCAGACCCCCCGCGTTTACCCGCCAGGAATTTAATGAAAGTGAACTTATTAATTTCACCCCTGAATTGAATCGTAAGGCAAGGGAGTTAATATCCGGTGTTCGTTACGGCCCAATCTATACCCCCATAGAGATATCTGATCCAGACCACGGTTACCGCGGTACCGTGATGTTTCCCCGTTCCACTGGTGGTGCCAATTGGGAAGGTGGAGCGGTGGACCCGGAGTCAGGTGTACTTTACGTGAGTACCCAGCACAGCGCAGTCATCGAAGGGTTGTTGCCGCCTACGGAAAACATGACCGTGGACTATCGCAACATGCCGGCGGAAGAGATGTTCATTGAAGGTTTACCTGTCATTAAACCACCCTATGGTGAGATCACGGCCATTGATCTAAATGCAGGAGAGATCCTCTGGCAGGTCCCTAACGCTGATACCCCGGACGAGATCAAAAACCATCCGGCCCTGGCCGGTAAGGATATCGGTCGTACAGGCAGGCCAATGCGGGTGGGATTACTGGCCACTAAATCACTGCTTTTCGGTGGTGAAGGATTGGGTGGACGTCCAGTGCTTTACGCCTATGATAAAGCCACAGGTGAACGCCTGACGGAAATCGAATTGCCTGCACCCCAGACCGGTGTCCCCATGACCTATATGGTGGATGGCAGGCAATATATTGTGATTGCAGTGGCAGGGGTAGGGGCACGTCCAGAATTAATCTCCTTAAGACTTCCATAATTCAGTGTGGTCACATGACCACAATATTTGATTAAATTCGGTTTGGGTGTATGACTTCTATACCGAATCTTTCTTAGTAGGGAAAAATCAACATGCATAACCGGTTAATATTTAGATCCGTACTCTTTTTTGGCTGCCTGTTTATGGTATCGGCCGTATCAGCGCAGTTTGAAATACACGATGAGCAGGATGCCACCCAGATGATGAATGAAGGCAACGCAGAGAGTGTGAATTATCCTGCAACCTTCTTCCAACGTTACCAGCCAGTCACTGCCTTTGACATGGTCTCCCGGGTCCCAGGGTTCACGCTGGATGATGGTGGAGCACTGCGGGGTTTTGGTGCGGCCGCGGGTAACATGCTGATTAACGGCCGCCGTCCCAGTACCAAGGACGACCTGCCATCGGCCATGTTGAAACGTATCCCCGCTACCAATGTTGAGCGCATTGAATTGATCCGCGGACAGTTGCGTGGTGTTGACATGCGCGGCCAGTCAGTGGTGGTGAATGTGATCCTGCGCGAAGATACCCCCGCCACCACACGCTGGAACATGATTGTTGGAGAAAATTTTGACATGGGTTTATCTCCACAGTTAGATGCCACCCTTACCGACCGGTCAAAGCAAATCCAGTATAGCGTTGGTGGAATCCTCTTTGTTACCAGTAATGGTGATCCGGGACCTGAATGGATCTTTGATGCCGACGGTAACGTCATTGAGAAACGGTTCAACTACAAGGGCCATGGACACAATGGGTTTGAGGGATATGATCTTACCGGGTTTGCCAATGCCGGGACATGGCTGGGGCAAACCCAGGTACAGTTGAACACCAAGGCCGCTGTTCAACATCGCAACGTAAAGACACTTGTTACCCGGCAACCCTGGCCACCCAATAGCGGTGATGCCAGATCAGACTTATTTTACGATGAGCGGCGAAATCATATCTTTGAGATTGGTCTGGATGCTGAGCGCTTTCTCAGCGAAGACCTGTTGGCGAAGGGAATTTTATTATACAACTATACCAACCAGTATCCCGATGCCACCCAGCGGACCTTTGATCAGAATGGCGTTGAGACGCGTTTTATAATTGATGACACTGAAGCGGACATTTCTGAGGCCATCGCCCGGGTGGAATTTAACTGGGCCGGGTGGGAGGGCCATTCTGTGCAGTTCAACCTGGAAGGGGCCTTGAATATTCTGGATAAACAATTAATCCAGATTACCCATAGGCCGGACATACCAACGGTAACTGAACCGGTACCGGGTGGGAATGTCCGCGTGAAGGAAGAGCGGGGGGATTTTCTTACCAAGGACACCTGGAGTCTGGGAAATGTTACCCTGGATTATGGTGTAGGTATTGAGGTCTCAAAGTTATCCACCACCGGCGATACCGTACAATCACGCAACTTTACCTTTGTGAAACCCGAGGCCCTGCTGACCTGGTCACCTAACTCACGTATGCAGACCCGCTTTGGTATCAGGCGTGATGTGTCCCAGCTAAACCTGGACGATTTTGTCAGCACCACCATCCTGGAGGACAACGATCTCACCGTGGGTAACCCGGATTTAAAGCCCCAGGACACCTGGGTGTTTGATGTCAGCCAGGAATTCCGTTTCGGTGAAATCGGTGTTGTTACTGTGTCCGGTTTTTACCATTCTATTAAAGATGTGATTGACCTTTTGCCTATAGAGGTTGCAGACCGTCCCGATGAATTTTTTGAGTCTGTGGGCAATATTGGTGATGGTGATCGCATCGGTATCAAGATAGACAGTACCTTTTCCCTGGAATGGCTGCGCCTGACAGGGGCCAGGCTGGACATGCAATTGGGCTGGCAGGATTCATCGGTAACTGATCCGGTAACCGGTAATAAACGCGTGTTGGGCTCAGGTGGTTATTTCAACCCGCATCCGCCCATCTCCTTTGAAAATGATACGGATTGGACCTTTATCGTCGATTACCGCCAGGACTTTGAGGCACAGAAGGTGTCCTGGGGCTGGCGTGCCGAAGACCAGGGAGAACGTCCGCAGTTTAAGACCAACGAACTGGATATCCGTGATGCCAGTTTAAGACTACATGCATTCGTCGAGACCTCAAGGTGGTGGGAACTCAACATCCGCCTGGCAGTGGAGAACATCCTCAACTTCAGCAAGGACCGCGACAGGTTGGTGTTCACCGGTTTGCGTGATCTGTCACCGGTAGCATTCCGCGAAGTGGAACGTAGGACAATCGGGACGGATTTAATATTAACGGTGAGTGGAAGTTTCTGATTTCAACAAGTAATCGTTAATGTCTGTATTTGAATAATTGTAGTCTGTCACCTATATTTGAATAAACACTTTATTATTGTTATCCGAAATGAAGAAGATTTTAGTCAATACGATGCAGGCTATATATATTCAGGATAAGCCAGACAGTTGTGAAGTTTGGAAAAATTCGCTCCCAATTCTGGTTCGGTTCAGCTCAACCGATATGAGTCTCCTGGATGAAGTCTGATACTTAAGAATCTTCTCTATTTCGCGGAGCCGATGATATGAAAGAACAGAACAATGACAATGAGAACGTTGAGTTGTCGACTCTCGAGCACTCGGATACCGAGGAATCATTTCGACAATTGCGGTGGACTATTGGCATGACGGTAGTTGGTCTTGCCGTCATAGCTTTTTTCTACTTATGGAACTGATGCTGACTCGGTTCATAAAACGTAAAAGAACGAATCAATAGAGTCAGTGTCGATTGATATGGTTGCCAGCTATTTGTAGTCTTGACTAAATCAATCGACACTGACCCTATTAATTGCTGACCTTGATTCGGCCCTTTTATCCTCATCAGTCCTCAATGAATTCTTCAAAATACTCCCTGTCATAAACCTGCAGGACCAGTCCGCTGCTGGTGACCTCCACGGCGACATCCTTACCGTAGGTGGTAGTCCCCTTTATCACATAGGTGGTGACAAATTCATCATTGGGAATACTGGTGTGTGATACATCTACTGAGGCTTCAAGTATAGACATGCCGGGTTCTCGCACTCTGACAGAATCCAGGACCTCTACCGGTACCTTGTCCAGAGGTATCGGTACATGGGCCCTTACAGTCAGGGATAGGCCTGCTACCAGGCAGGCCAGGAGAATGACCTTATCGCCCGGGGAGTGAATCAAAGTGCTGTTTCATTCTTTTGCGGGTCTCTTCATTGGGGAGACGCCCGGTTCCTGTGAGGATATTTTCTTCAAGGTGATAGGGCTTGGTAGTCTCGGTGACTATGCTGGTGACAGCCGGTTCACTCATGACATATTTAAGATTAAACTGCGCCCAACTGGTGCAGTCGAAGTCTGCTGTCCAGTCCGGTAACGGCCTGTTTCTAACCCGCATAAAATAATCACCACCGCCAAACGGGGTAATGATTATCACACCTATGCCCATATCCCGGGCCATGGGCAGGATCTGTTGTTCCGCCTCGGGTTCCACCAATGAATAATTAACGGCGATGATGTCGGGTGGATATTTTTTCATATTGGCGATCATATCGGCATGACCACTGGTATTGGACATGGTGTAACCAATGTAGCGAGTATCTCCTTTGTCCTTTAATTCCAAGAGGGTTGGCCAGTGGATGTCCAGATCCAGCATGCTGTCTACAAAAATGACATCGGCAGGGCGCCTATCGAACAGTCTTCGGGTCTGGTTGACCTGGTCTATGGCCTGTTGTTTTGTCACCGAGCGGTTGTTGCGATCATCACTGCGTCCCATTTTGCTGGTGACAAACAGTTTGTCTTTCCAGCGCCGGTCCTGAAGGACTTTACCAAACGCTGTATCTACATCCAGGGGTCTTGGGGCTGTATCGATCACACTGGCTCCAAGGCTGACCATGAGTTCAATTAATTCCAGGACAGGTTCAGGGCCTGTTTGCATGATAGGCATGACCGCTGCAGAAGAACCGAAACCGACAATAGGTAACATTTCACTGGTGCCGGGAATGGCGCGTTTGATTAATGGCGGCGTGGCATTCATTTGGGCCAATAGTGGTGTGGGTATCGACGAAACTATACCTAACCCGGTTGCCGTTTTTAGAAAGGTCCTTCTGGAGTGGTGATTGCTCATATAGATACCCTCAATAGATACAGATTTATGCAGATTAGCATTTTAAAAATTCACTGTTAAGTCAATACATACGGTAAATTAAGAATAAAAAAAGTAACTAATTACAGGTTATAGGACGAAAGATGAAACTAATGCTACTCTACAACCCCATGAAATTTATATATTTATTTATACCCGTACTGTTATTTATCGCAGTTGGCGTGAGCGCACAGTCTTCCAATGATGAAGCAGAAGTGGTTACTTTTCCTGCTGATTATTTTGCCAGATTTAAACCGCTTACTGCTCTAGATATGGTGGAACAGGTACCGGGCTTCCAATTGGAAGAAAGTGATGATGAGACCCGTGGATATGCTGGAGCAGGCGGGAACCTGCTAATAAACGATAGACGTCCCAGTGCCAAACAGGATTTGCCTTCGGCCATACTGGGCAGGATACCGGCCAGTATGGTGGAAAGGGTTGAATTGGTACGCGGTCAGGTCAGGGGAATTGACCTTCGCGGCCAGTCGCAAATGATCAATGTTATCATCCGTGAAAATACGCCTGCCACCGTTCAATGGGAGGCCATCATGCTGGTGCCATTTCAACACGGACCGCTGACACCTTCTATTTATACCTCATTATCGGATAACTGGAATAACATTGAATACAATGCCGGGTTTTCAGTATATAAAAATTCCTATGGCCGTGATGGTATCGATGAGATTTTTGATGGCGATGATCTGTTAACTGAAGAGCGGATTAACGACAGGGAAAACCGTAACACCTTAATCAAGGGAAATTTAAACACTGTCTCAAGTTTAGATGAAAAGACCGTGCTGAAATTCAATACCGTCATTTCTTATGAGACCCGGGACCAGGTGCTGGTGTCGGACCGCATACCGCAGGCGGTTGGTGAAGACCCCAGGCAGGAAACCTTTGCTGAAGACATCAAACGTCCTACTATCGAAGTGGGTCTGGATGTGGAACGGAGTCTCACCAGTAATTTTCTTGGCAAGGCCATCGTGCTTTACTATCACACCGATGAGGATTCCCTGAAATCGCAACTGGTGGTAGACGATGAGGGTAACCAGACGCTGGACAGGCTGGCCGATGGCGACAGTGCAGCGCAGGAATTAATTACACGCCTGGAGTTTGACTGGGCCTTTCATCCGAACCATAACTTGCAGTTGAATTTAGAACGGGCCTATAACAGCCTGGATGGGTCTATCTTACAGACCCTGGATACCGGGACGGGGCCAGTGGAGGTAGCGGTACCGGGGGCGAATTCCTTTGTGAAGGAAGAACGTTATGATTTTCTCCTGCAGGACACCTGGTCAATGGGAGAGCTGGAACTGGATTACGGCCTGGGGGCGGAGACATCAACCATCTCTCAGACAGGTGACGCCGAGCAAAGCCGTGATTTCTTTTTTCTTAAACCCCAGGCCATTCTCACCTGGTCATCAGAACAGGCACAGCAGACCAAATTCCGGGTGGCCCGTGAAGTGGCGCAACTGGATTTGAATGACTTTGTCAGTGCAACGGTATTTGAAGATGATGACCTGGCCCTGGGCAATCCCAATCTAAGGCCGGATACTACCTGGGTAACAGAGGTCAGCCACGAGCGTCGATTTGGAAGACTGACGGTCATTAAAGTCAGGGCATTTCATCACTGGATATCCGATGTGCTGGATTTGTTACCCTTATCAGATACCTTTGAAACACCGGGTAATATCGGGGATGGGCGACGATGGGGAGTAGAAATAGAAAGTACTATCCCCATGGACTGGTTGGGATTAAAGGGATCAAAATTTGATATTAAGGCGAGGTTGCAAGACTCAACCGTTAATGATCCCGTGACCGGTAACAGCAGGCGTCTGTCCAGTCCGGGGGGAGACTTTCCCATAATTTATAACGTAGAGAACAAGTATGCTGTAGAGATGGATTTTAGACAGGACTTTGAAGAACACCGGATAGCATGGGGATGGGACGTCATCACGCGGGCAAACAGGCCGCGGTATAAGGTTAACGAACTGGAAATATATGATGATAAATATGTATTAAATCTGTTTGTTGAAACCACGAGATGGATGGGGGTAAAGGTCCGGTTATCAGGCAGTAATGTATTGGATTCTCCAGGCTACCGTGACCGCACTGTATTTACCGGTCGTCGTGACCTGAGTCCGGTGAGATTTCGAGAAGTCCGCGATCTGGCACGTGACCGATCAGTCACGCTTTCCGTTAGTGGTGTATTTTAAGTTCAGATTACACCAGTTGACTCATTGCTGATATGGGTTTGTACCGTTAAGTATGCTGTTGGCCCAGTTGGTCCAGTGCCTGCCAGGGTTAGATGAATAGTCATCGTCATAATCTCCAGGAACTGTTATTCCAGGTAATTCCGGGATCCAGTCCCGTGCCAGGATCTCATCGGGATTGCCATAGCGTGAGGCCAATGCCCTGACCTCTGGATCATTGCTTGCGGTAATCTGTCCATGCTCTATCAAGGTCAGCCATTGACCGCCGTCACGTAACCTGACCTGGTAGGTGGGCAACAGGGTGTGGTTATGCAGGGCATGGCCTATGGGCAGGTTGTGTTGTTTGCCGAAGGCAAAGGACTCCGGTGAGCGTTGTGATTTTTCCTTGTCCAGTTCCGGGCCATTTTTTACTTCCGATCCAAACGACCAGTGGATCACACCGCCGGCATTTCTCTCGGACATATTGTTACCCACCAGGATCTCTCCAGGGTGTTTGAAATACTTGGGGTTGGTTCCGGTGCCAGCCTCGAACAAATACCAGAAACCGGGGTGCTCCTGAAACGGCCAGGTGAGTTCATTGATCTTCGGGTAGTTCAGCCATAACCTGAAGCCATCACCATACAGCCCACCACCGATGACATTCTGGACATAACCGTTCCTGATATGGATCTCCATTCGTGGATGGTTGGATGCATGGCTGTTGCTGGAGGCGATAATGCCGTTGACCGTGGTCACCTGTACCGGTGGCAGCCATTCATTACTCCTGAGCGGATAATTGATTACCGAGGACGGAAAAATCCCTGATGCCTGGTTAGGAATCATCACCATATGTCCCTGTCCATAGGATCCCCGGCTCCAGGCCAGCGCCTGTTCAGGAGTCAGTTCAAAATAAAACGCCGTGCCTTCTGGATCAGAGACTTCAACGCGATCGGTATAAGCCGATGGTTCTATCAACTGGCTTTCAATAAGGCGCCAGACATCAGATGGATAGGCGGGGACCTTGCTCATGATGTCGAAATTGTTCAGGTAGGTGTAATTTCCATAGAGCTTTTCACCGTGATGTTGCAGGTCCTGGCGGGCGATGGCCCGGCCACTGTCACGCCAGAATATTTTATTTACCTCGGGATGCTCATCGAGATATTTAATGACCGCTTCTGACACTATCTGCGTATAGTCCCTGGCAATTGTCCGCAATTCCTCATTGGGATAGTCAAATTCAGGCCACGTGGCATCGGCCAGTACCGGATCTTTGTCCCGGGTCCACTGTACCGCCGCATCCCAATCAGGGATCTTGCCGGTGATGTTGAGGAAATTCAGTTCCTGTTGACCGTCACCTGCCTTGAAGACGTTATGAATATCATCAATTTGCTCCAGCATGGTTTTGGATAAACCGGCCAGTTCATGTTCAAAAAGGATCCTCGCTTCCACATTTCTCTGGGTAAATGCCAGGGTCATGGCCTCCTGAACCAGGGTATCGGCAGTATGTGGGACCGGGATGAGGACGACATCACCCGGATCGGCGAGTCCCAGGGGACTACGGCCACCCCGTTGTTGAACAGCAAAACGGGCCTGGGGTAGGAGTTTTTCTACGGATTCGGGTGACTTCAGATAACCTGGAAAACGGGCCGTGGGTAAATCAGAATTCGGACCGGGCCCGATTAATCTCATCTCTTTGCGTAGTTTATCGATGTCCTGCGGGTCCCAGGGTGCATAGATCCGGTTTCGCTCAGACGCAGTCATCTGCTGTTGTTCAGGATTGAGATGCTGGTCTGCATACCCTGAAGTCGAAAATGTAGCAAGGCAGTAAATAATAATATTTGAAAGCCGGATCTGATTATTCATATATCACCCACCATTTTACAGATTGACATGACTTGATTATAAATTTCATTATTTCAGGATTTTAGTACAATTGCATAATATTGAATGTGAAAAATAATAAGAGATTGTCATTAGCACAGCTTAAATCAGTTAACTTAAGCATATGTCACCCTGTAATATTAATGTATGTGGGCATCACGCGGGGGAATCATGAATAGTCAG
The DNA here is from genome assembly GCA_030835405.1 of Gammaproteobacteria bacterium. GTDB lineage: Bacteria > Pseudomonadota > Gammaproteobacteria > Eutrophobiales > Eutrophobiaceae > Eutrophobius. Next base: position 23,812 of record JAURPG010000052.1, read on the forward strand.
ATAACAACAATACGCTACATTACCTTTATTTTTCTCATGGCCTGGCAGGCGCAGCTCCAGACCGTCATGGCAGTCACCCCGGTGGTTGAACCTGGTGATGGTGCCATCCACTTTACCCGCGGTGAAGTGCGTGATGTGACAATCACACCAGGTGATCAGTCCTATCTACTGGTAGCGGCGTCATTTGACGGCATTGTCTCGCTGTCTCCTCAAGGCAGTCTGTTAGACAGCTTTGAACCGGAAAACGCCTTGTCAGAGATCGTCTCTATAGCAGTGTCGGATATGAGAGGGGTAGTGGACGAAGATGCCCTGCTGGTGGCGATGATGGACTGGACCCGGTTTCGAATCATCTTCAAGGGGCTGGATACCGGTACTGGTAAGTTTACTGATCTCAGGATTAATAATAACGGTATTGTTACAGTGCCGCCGAGGACTACGCACCTTTGTTTTGCCAGAGACCTTTATGATCAAAGCCTGTATTTATTTGCCGGAGGTGATCATGGCCGCCTTTTACAATTTAAGATTTATCAATCAGATAGTGGTGCCCTGGGTGTGCGTGAATTGCAGGAGATTGTGATCGGTGGTCCGACTACCTCCTGTTACAGTGAGAACCAGGCCGGGCTTATCTATGTCACCGAGCCGGACATGGGTCTGTGGCGAGTCATCTCAGACCCCGAAGAGGTCCCCGTGCGAGAACCAGTGTTGTTAAATGGCCCTTATGGTGAGTTGTCAGAGGCGGTAAGTGTTGCCGGCTTATTGCGCGATAATCAACCCATGTCACTAATTGCAGACGTCGACTCTGAAGTCTTCCTGCGTGTAAGCCCACAGGGCAACGTTGTGGAGAAAATCCACTTTAATGATGTACTGGGGATCTTAGACATTGACGGTGATGTGGCCAGTATTGCAACAGGCGTGATCACGACTAATGAGAAAAGTAGTTCAGTCATGGCAGTGGCGTTAACCGGTGATGCGGACAACGGTGAAGTAGTACTCATCCCGCTACCTGAAAGAGAATCAGCCCTGGGGCATGATGTGGTGACAGGGGACCTGGATGCCATCGTCGTAACGCAGGCCATCAGTGCACCGGTGACCGGTGGTATGGATGCCGCCGATGATCCCGCTATCTGGATCCATCCCGATGAGCCGGCGCAGAGCCTGGTGATCGGGGCAGACAAGGGTGCTGGGCTTGGGGTCTATGACCTGCAGGGCAACCTGTTACAGTTTTTGCCCGACGGACGGATTAATAATGTGGATGTCCGCGGCGGGGTCAGTAACAACCCGGTACTTGCCCATATTGCCGTGGGGTCGGACCGTACCAATTATGCACTGGCGATATATGCCATTGATCCAGATTCACGTCAGGTCCGCCGTGTGGATGCCCGTATCGTTCCAGTGGAATTTAATGATGTCTATGGTCTATGTATGTACCAGAGTGATAAGAGAGGGGATCTATATGCCTTTGGCACCAGTGCCGATGGTTGGATGCATCAGTGGCGCTTGTTTGAGATTGCTGGGAATAAAATTGATGCAGAACTGGTAAGGCGAATCAATATCGGTACCGTCACGGAAGGCTGTGTGGTGGATGATGAACATGGCTATTTGTATGCCGCTGAAGAGCGGGTAGGGGTGTGGCGATACGGCGCAGAACCTGGCGATGGAGAACAACGTGAAGCCGTTGCCATGATAGAACCAGGTGGGGTACTCACCGCAGATCTTGAAGGCATGGCCATTTATGACACCGGGCAGGGAAGGGGATTCCTGGTGGTGACCTCGCAGGGATCAGACAACTACTCAGTCTATGATCGCCTGCCACCACACGCCTATCGGGGGACATTTCGTATCAGGACCAATCCCGAATCAGGACTGGATGGTACCTCACAAACTGACGGCATTGATATTACCAACGTGCCGCTGCCAGGTTACCCAAAGGGATTACTGGTGGCCCAGGATGGCCGGTATGATCAAAGCCAGAATTTTAAGTACGTGTCCTGGCAGGATATTGCTTATGCATTAGGTCTTCAATAACTTCAATATTCATTAAATGATGGAATACCTGACCCTGGCAGACACCCATTCACTAAGGATCACAGTAATTAAAATGACCAGAAGGATTATGGATACCTGGGTCCAGGCCAGGGTAGATATGGATGCCTCAAGCTGCAGGCCGATTCCACCGGCGCCTACCAGTCCCAGTATTGTTGACTCACGAATGTTAATATCCCAGCGATATACCGAGATACCGGCAAGTGCAGGCAGAACCTGTGGGAAGATGCCGAAACTGAGCACCTGACCACCACTGGCACCGGTGGCGGTGATTGCCTCCACCTGTACGGGTTCAATCTCCTCAATGGCCTCGTAGAGCAGTTTTGCAATAAACCCGATGGATCGAAGTCCAATGGCAATGATACCGGCTAAAATTCCCGGACCAATAATGGTGACCAGCATCAATGCCCAAATCAGTGAATTAATAGACCTGGATGAGGCGATGATGAATAGTGCAATGGGCCTGACCAGAAAGGTATTCGGCGTAGTATTACGGGCGGCACAAAATGCCACTGGGACGGCAATAAAAAATGCGATAAGTGTCCCCAGTGTGGCGATATTGAACGTGTCCCATATGGGAAGCCACAGGTTGTCCAGGTAGTCCCACCTGGGAGGGACCATGCGGGTAGCAAGATCTTTTGCCTGTGAAGGTGCATCGGTCACAAAGAACCACATGGTCTTCTCTGATATCTTGTTCCAGCAGGTAATGAAGATTCCCAGGCCTAATAGCCAGCAAAACCATAGCAGCAGTTTCAGTTTCAGTGGTCTGTGATGCCATTGTCTGTCAGATCCCATTACTGTACCCATTTACGTAACCACCCTGAACTGTATTCCACTGCCATGACAATAAATATGATGATCAACAGGATGGCCGCTGCTGATTCAAATTCATATCGGTCAAAGGCAGTCAGTAATGTCGCACCTATACCACCACCACCCACAATCCCCACCACAGCAGATTCACGGAAGTTGATATCAAACCGGTAGGCCGCCAGACCAATGGCCCGGGGGGTTACTTGTGGTTGAATGGCATAGTTTAACCATTGCAGCCATGAGCAACCGGTGGAGCGTATTGCCTCGGCCTGGGCCTTGTCTATGTCTTCAATATCTTCGGCGAGGAGTTTGCCGTAAAAACCGACGGTGGCAATACTCAGGGTGACAAATCCAGCGAAGGGACCAAAGCCAAACAGTTTGACAAAGAATATGGCGAGAATGATCTCGGGAAACGTCCTCGATAATGCGATGATGCCCCGGCAAATATAATAAACCGGCAGGACGGAGAGGTTACGCGCGGCGCCAATGCCTACCGGGATTGATATCAGTATACCAACCACGGTTGAGGTTACCGTCATCCACAGGCTTTCAAGAATGCCGTCCAGAATGGCGTCTGATCGACTGGTGAAATCTGGTGGAAAAAACGAGATGATAAAATTCATTCCACGGGGAATACCTTCCATGACCCGCGACCAGTTGATGTCCATGGAGCCGATGGCCAGGGCAAGGTATATCAACAGTGCTGACCAAAAACCCCAACGTAGTACAGGTTTAGAGATAAAGGGTTCGCGGTGCCAGTGTCTATCTGCTGGTGAAGAAGTATTCATCTAGATACCCCGGAGATTTTGACTGTCTATATGATCACCTGTTGCCGACCAGTCCTCTTCACCATAGATCTGAGTCAGTACCTCAGAAGTTAATCCATCAGGATTGCCATCGTAGACTATTTGGCCTTGTTTTAACCCAACGATTCGCTGCGCAAATAGCTTTGCTAATGGTACATCATGGATATTGATAACAGCAGTTAAGTCACGTTCCTGGCATAAGTCGGAGATGATCCGCATAATCTGCCGAGAGGTCCTGGGGTCTAGACTGGCGGTGGGTTCATCTACCAGTAACAGTTCCGGATCCTGAATCAATGCCCGGGCGATTCCTACCCGTTGACGTTGACCACCTGATAAGGCATCGGCGCGCTTATAAGCCATGTCTTCAAGGCCCACCCGTCCAAGCAGATCAAATGCCGCGTTAATGTCTTTCTGGGGAAACTTTCGCAACAGGCTGCGCCAGAATCCTACGTAGCCTAGCCTCCCTGACAATACGTTTTCCATGACACTGAGGCGTTCCACCAGGGCGTATTCCTGGAAGATCATTCCTATATGTCGGCGTGCGGATCTCAGTGAGTGTTTTCCCAACAGGCAAAGGTTTTGATCATTCAGGTGGACTGATCCGCTGGAGGGTTCCACCAGCCTGTTTATACAACGTATTAATGTACTCTTTCCTGCACCGGACGGCCCAATGAGTGCCAGCACCTGCCCAGTGGGAATCTCAATAGAGACATTATCTAGTGCCAGGTCCCCTGTGGGGTAGCGTTTAGTTAGGTTCTTTAGCCGCAGCATCAGTAATAACTATGTTTAGTTGAAATACACTGACCGTATCAGTCAATGCTTATTTGCAATCGTAACTGATGTTATTTGCGGAGTCGATATTCCTGATGACTTCCCAGTCGGTTTTATATGTAATTGAGATAAACTTGTCGTCCTCAACAAATTCCTGTTCCAGTGCCGAGCCTTCCCACTTAAAAGTGTAAAACGCATCTTTAATCTTGTTCACCAGGTCGGGGTGTAGATTATGGGCGTGACCGTAACTGGTGGTGGGAAAGGTTGGTGAGCGGTATATGGTTCTATAATCAGAAGGATTAACGGTGTTTCGTGCAATCATCCGGGTTAATACGGAATTGGCTACAGCCGCCGCCTCATAATCCCTGTTAACCACACCAAGAATTGAATTATCATGTTTACCTGAGAAGGTAGATTTTATATCGCGGTCAACGACCAGGTTAAATTCAGAATTCAGTAAAGCAGACGGGGCCTTAAAACCTGAATTGGAAGTGGGGGAGGTAAACGCCATGGTCTTGCCTTTCAGGTCAGCAGGTGACTGTATCGGACTACCGGCGGGGACGATGATCTCCATCTCGTAACCAAACGATCCGTCATTTGCTGCCATCATAGTAAAGGGCACATAGCCGGCACAATTAACCGCAACTGGATTTCCCCCTACGTTGATGCCCGCCACGTGTAACCTGCCGGACCGCATGGCCTCGTATTGTGCCGCATAGGATTGAACTGGAAAGAACATGACCCTGTGGCCCGTGACGTTAGACATATGTTGAATGAACCCGTCCCAGACTCTGGCGTACACTATAGGGTCTTCTACAGGGGTGTACGAAAATATTATGGTTCCAGGGTCTCTCCAGTCATTCTGATTCTGAGGCAGGTCGGCAACCAGGTCACCGTCACGATCACAATAAAGCCTATCAAGTGATCCACGGGGACATTCCTGGCTATTTGCTGTTCCAGTCATAGCCAGAAAAACCATACAAGTTATGTGTAAAAGCAGTTTCACTCTCTTCATATCGCAATACTTGTTTATTGGAATCATGAGTTTGTCTGTATATTCTACATGGAATATAACTGATAATGTGACAGTTTCGGGAAAACCAATTGTTGGGGGAAACCATGATCTATCTGACTATCAAAGACAGGTTGTCCGTTAATGCCAGTAATTCCAGATATTTACTGATCATATTGATGTTATTGTCGTTACCGGCGACTCATGCAGAACCATACATGCAGCAGAACATTTCACTTTCCCAGGCACAAAAAGTTGTTGCGGCTGCCATTAATGAATGTGGGCTAATAAATGGGGATATTACTGTATCTATAGCGGTGGTAGATCGTGCCGGTCAGCCAGTCATGCAAATCCGTTCTGATAATTCAGCTCCGCATAACTGGGAACTGGCATTTCGCAAGGCCTACACTGCAAGGACGTATCGCAGGACCTCGCTTGAATGGCGGGACCGCACCGCCGGGAACTCTGAACGTGCCGGTCAGCGACAGTTAAGCCAGGTAATCCCGTTGGGGGGTGGTGCACCCATCAAGGCAGGTAATGACACTATCGGTGGTGTTGGGGTGACAGGTGCCGAAGGTGGTCAACCCGCTGATGATGCCTGCGCTGTGGCAGCGGCTGCTTCAATTGCCAGTGAACTTCAGTAGCTATATTCAAATATCGATCGGGGGTATATTGAAATGAAAATCAGAGAATTATGCTGTCATTTTATATTGATTAATTTAATATTTTTTATCAATTATCAGCAATCAGTGGCACAGGGCTTACCCATTAATCCTGCAGATGAGGATCCTCAGCGCCATGTTCTAATAGAGCCTTTCAGGATTGTAGATAACATTTACTATGTTGGGGCCACCGTAAACCATTCTGCATATCTTCTGGTATCAGACGCTGGTCATGTACTGGTGGATGCGACATATGAGAGATTGGTACCAAATATTATTCAGAACATTAAGAAACTTGGTTTTAATCCTCGTGACATTCAGGTCATTGTCAGTAACCATGCCCACCCTGACCATGTTGAGGGGCTGGCTGAAATGCGTGAATATACCGGCGCAACCACCGTTGCCTCAGCATTAGACGCCGAGGTCATTGAATCTGGTGGAAAACTGGATTTTCGGGTCCGGCAAGGTGACCCCTGGCCGTGGCGGCCTGCAACAATCGACAGGATCATTGAAGATGGGGAAGTCATTGAAGTGGGTGATATTAGTCTGACCGCCCATATAACCGCAGGTCACACCAGGGGTTGCACCACCTGGACAACGACTGCAAAAGAAGCAGGCAGGCAACTGGATGTAGTTGTAATGTGTGCCATTCGTATCAATACATCAATGCCACTGGTGAACCATCCACGGTATCCAACCATGCCCCAGGACCTGGCTTATAGCTTTGCAAGATTAAAGATCATGCCGGTGGACATCTTCCTGGGGCCCCATGGATGGATATTTGGGTTACAGGATAAGCTTGAACGGCTAAAAGGAAATCCGGCGAAAAATATCTTTATTGATCCACTGGGATTCAGGAATTATGTGCTTGGCAGGGAAAGGGAGTTTCTGGAGATTTTCAGGGAAGAGCTTTATTGATGGGGGCAGAGTCAAAATTCCTTTATTTTGTAATGTCAGGAATTTTGACTCTGCCCACTGGTTTGTTTACTCACCCATATATTCAACAAATTGCGACATGGGTGTGGGCTGACCATGGATAGGTACGATGGTCTCCACATCCAGTTTCAGCCGTTTCAGATTTTCATAAAAGGTCTTGTTACTGGCATTAGGCGGTCGGTTGGCATTGGATGGTCTGGGTGAATAGAGATCTGCCTCGATGACCATCTTCTCATCAGGCAGATAAGCTATCAGCATACCTTCAACGTGATTTAGTCCCTGGATAAGATGGATATCAACCCGGTGTGAGTCATCGGCAAGGATATATTTCTCCTTGACTGTTTCAAACACATAACCTTCAGACCATTCTTCCAGTGGAAACAGGGAATACCGGTCAGGTTCCAGCAGCCAGGGCCTCGCCCTCAAGACCTCTTGGTAGTAGGTTTTATTATAGTCGTGTGTAATGACCGTGGCACCTTCATGGACATAGGTCCTCAGGCCACCCAGGTGGTCCCAGTGATGGTGGGAATTGATGATAAAGCGGATGGGTTTATCTTCAATTAACTGATATATCTCTTCAATAACCGCCAGAGAGCGTGCTTCGTTTTGAGGCGCTTCAAATACGGCGATGTATTCATCAAATTCTATGGCGACACTGTTGTGTGACCCGCCACCCATGAACCAGACACCTTCTGACAGTTCTGTAACCTCGACTTTAATTTCCGGAGGATCGGCACGCCTGACTTCACGGGGTACGTCCAGTTCTGCACCACGGACATTAATCGTGACATCCGTTATGTTTTCCAGACCGAAGGCATGGTCACCACCGCTGACATTGGGCAGGGTATCACCATCATCAAAATCATGATGCTGGTGCCAGCGTCCCGGGAATCTCAGACCACCGATGTCCTTGTAGTTGGAGAATACGGTCTCGTAATACATGTCACCCACCACGGGATTGGGCAGCCAGGTCTGGATCCGGTGCATCAGGCCTTCTTCACTGAAGGTGGCATTGATACGGTATTTATCCAGGGCAATGAAAGACACCACATGGACCCATTCTCCATATTCGTGACGCCTGATCACGGTGGGGTCTGAGGCCATGGCACCTTTGATAAAACCGTAGGGCGTGAGGTAAATATCCAGCAACCGTCCTTCCGCCTTGTCCATCACCGGTACTATGTCATCGCCCTGCATATCCCAGGCATAATCACCGCGTACCTTGTAGGTACGATGACGTTGGCCCTGAATGGGTATCCCACCACCACCCCGGGCAGGGTAATCTCCCTGTTCGATGACCAGTTCTTCTGTGGAAGACATGGAATCAAAATCAATAGTGCGGGTATAACTGGATAGCTCCAGGCGTGGCCAATCCATGGCCGGGGTAAAGTTTTGCCCCACGGCGCCTACCCAGCCGGTACCTTTATACTGAATGGAGATCATCTCATCTACCCCCATTGCCCGAGATGCCCTTTCCAGTACCTCGTGTGCATCCTGTGCGTTTACGCTCAGTGTAGAGAGAAGAAGAAAAATACCATAAAGATTAGCTCGTACGTTCATGAATACCCCCATAGTAACCGTAAGGTGAAATCAGACCTTATCCAGTGCCTGTTCCACATCGGCCAGAATATCATCGATATTTTCTATACCAATTGATAATCGAACCAGGTCTGCACTGACACCTGCGGTTTTTAATTCCACTTCTGATAATTGCCTGTGTGTGGTACTGGCAGGGTGACAGGCCAGGGACTTGGCGTCACCTATATTCACCAGGCGTGTGATCAGTTGCAGGGCATCTATGAATTTCGTGCCGCCCTCCAGTCCACCTTTAATGCCAAAGCTGAGAATGCCGGCAGCACGGCCACCGCAGTACTTCTGCAGCAATGCGTTGTTTTCGTTATCGGCGAGACCGGCATATTTCACCCAGGATACCTTTTTATGTGATTTCAGGTATTCAGCCACCTTTATGGCATTTTCGCAGTGGCGGTCCATGCGTACCGCCAGGGTTTCAATACCCTGCAGGATCTGAAAGGAATTAAAAGGTGATATCGCTGAGCCAGTATTACGTAAAGGTACAACACGGGCACGACCTATATAGGCCGCTTCTGCTAATGCCTCGGTATACACCACGCCATGGTAAGAGGGATCCGGTTCATTCAAACGGTTAAATCGTTCCGCATGTTCGGCCCACGGGAACTTGCCCGAGTCGACTATGACACCGCCGATACTGGTGCCATGACCCCCCAGGTATTTGGTCAATGAGTGCACCACGATATCGCAACCATGCTCAAATGGTCTGCATAAATATGGAGTGGGAACGGTATTATCCACAATCACCGGCACACCTTTGGAATGTGCCAACTCTGCAATTTTAGCCAGGTCCGCCACATCTCCCGCCGGGTTACCGATTGATTCACAAAAGATGGCCTTGGTGCGGTCATCAATCTTGGCCTCCATGGAGTGAAAATCCTTGGCATCCACAAAGTGGGTTTGAATGCCAATCTGTGGGAAGGTATGGGCAAACAGGTTGTATGTCCCACCATAGAGTGTGCTGGTTGAGACGATGTTGTCGCCGGCTTCGGCAATGGTCAAAATGGCATAGTTAATGGCCGCCATGCCGGACGCCAGGCCCAGACCGGCAATTCCACCTTCCATTTCCGCCAATCTTTGTTCCAGGACCGCCGTGGTGGGGTTCATAATGCGTGTATAAATGTTACCTTCAACTTTCAGGTCAAAGAGATCAGCACCGTGCTGGGTATTATCAAACGCATACGAAGTCGTTTGGTAAATTGGCACCGCTACCGCCTTGGTGGTTGGATCCGGTGAATACCCCCCGTGTATTGCTATGGTTTCTATTTTCATAATGTTATCCCTGAGGTTTATTGTTAGATTTTTTTTATGACAATATGCCAGCATTAATTTTAATGACAAATAGCATATTGTGATGAGACGTAACTATATTTAATAAACAGTATAATAATTGTTTGTTAAGTTATCATTAATTTCAGATATAGGACAAATTTCCAGTAAATGCAGATTATCCGAAATAAAATTCGACCTAAATCAGGTGGCATAATTCGAAGATATGCAGGCTTTACAGCGGGTCTATTGATTATGTTTTCCTGTTTAGCATATGCTCAGCAAAATATTTTGATCATTAGTGATTTTGAAAAAATTGATCACTTTCCTTCTCAGCCGTGGGAGATTATCCAGTTAAACGAAAAATTCCCGCCGACAAAGTATCAGGTCATAGACTGGGACGGGGTCACAGCCGTGAAGGCAGTGGCTGAAGGGAGTATGGCATTACTGGCACGGCCCGTTGAGGTAAACCTGGATAAGACCCCGGTATTGTGTTGGCGATGGCGTGTTGGCCACGTCATTGATTCAGCTGATTTGCTGAGTAAGGCGGGTGATGATTATGCCGCCAGGGTTTATGTGTCTTTTAAACTGCCATCTAAAGCCATTGGATTTGGAACGCGGATTAAACTTGGTCTGGCCAGGAAGCTATATGGTGATCATGTCCCCGATGCGGCCATTAATTATGTTTGGGACAATACCCATCCTGCAGGTACCCAGGTGCCAAATGCTTACACAGACAGGACACAGATGTTGGTGGTCCGGTCTGGAAACGATGACGCTGGAAGGTGGGTGGAAGAACGACGGGATGTGCAGGCAGATTTTAATGAAATATTCGCTGTCCAGGGTGGCTCATTGATTCAGGTGGCCATCGCATCGGATACCGATAATACTGGCGGGTCTGCCAGGGCAGGGTTTGCTGATCTACACTTTGTCAGTCGTGATCAGTCCTGCGAGTTCTCGCTTTTATAAATTCCAAGTCTATTTTTCTTTGTAATCTGTCATCATCATCGCGCCTCCCTTCGTGTTATTATTTTATGGACATAATTTAAGTAGGCTTATGATATGACCCAGAAAGTAATCGACCTACGTAGCGACACCATCACCCGGCCTGTCCCTGAGATGCGCCAGGTCATGGCCAATGCCGAGGTGGGGGATGATGTCTTTGGTGATGATCCAACTATAAACGAGTTGGAAAACAGGACAGCAGAAATCCTTGAGAAAGAGTCTGCCGTCTATGTGCCTTCCGGTACCATGGCCAACCAACTGGCAGTACGATGCCATACCCAGCCGGGGGACGAGATCCTGCTGGACGCCAATGCCCATATCTTTTGGTACGAGGCAGGTGCACCTGCGGCATTGTCAGGGGCCAGTTGCCGGGTGATTCAGGGTAGACGTGGAATCTTTACGGTTGATCAGTTTCTGGAGGCATTACGCCCGGCAAATATACATCTTGCAACCACACGCCTACTCGCATTGGAGAATACCCACAACAGAGGCGGTGGATCTGTTTGGCCGCTGGAGCAATTGGCACAGGTCTGTGATGCAGCGCATGGCAGGGATATTTCTGTGCATATGGACGGGGCCAGGATATGGAATGCATCTATTGCTAGCGGCATTGCTGAAGCAGACTATGCCCGTCATGTGGATAGTGTCAGCGTCTGTTTTTCCAAGGGGCTGGGTGCGCCGGTAGGTTCGGCATTAGCGGGGAGTCAGGAATTTATTGAGAAGGCCCGGCGTTTTCGTAAACAATTTGGTGGTGGGATGCGCCAGGCAGGGATTATTGCCGCAGGCGCATTATATGCTTTACATAACCATCGTTCTCGCCTTAAAGATGACCACGACAATGCACGAAAGCTGGCAGATGGCGTAAAGAACATCCCGGGGATTCATACGGATACAGATGCAGTTGAGACCAATCTGGTCTATTTTGATGTGGAGCCAATGAGTGCCAATGAAATGTTGTCCAGGTTGGCACAAGCAGGTGTGCTGATGATTGCCACTGCGCCTAATACAATACGGGCAGTTACCAGTCTGGAGGTAAACAGTGAAGAAATCGATGCAGCTGTTAACATAATCAAAGAAATTGCAGCGGATTTTAGGGTCAGTTGATATAGCTTGATCTATTGCCCGGCTGTTATAACCTTTACACATTAATAAAAAATATTTAAATGGGAGGGGGGAATGTTTAATAAACCAATCATATTATTTTTAAAATCACTCACATTATTAGTAGGCTTGAGTACACTGGCGCAGGTGCACGCCCAGAATGTGACAGTTTTCGAGGGTGCCAGACTGATTATCGGGGATGGCAGCGATCCAATTGAAGATAGTGCATTTATCGTAGTAGATGATCGTATTACCCATGTTGGAAAGCGGGTCGTGCTGGCAATTCCCAGTGGGGTTACCCGGGTCAACCTCAGCGGCAAAACCGTCATGCCGGCTATTGTTGATGCCCATAAACACACATCCAACGACAGGGAACAATTAATTGGCCAGTTAAAAGAGCTGGCAAAATTCGGTATTGGGGCTGTGCTGAGTCTGGGCTCGGATCCAACTGATGTACCTTTTCAGGTCAGGGAAGAAAACATTCCTGGCACGGCAAGACTCTTTACAGCCGGACGTGGGATCACCACACCTGAACCAGGTCGGTCTGAGGTTGCCTACTGGATTGAAAGTGCACAAGAAGGCAGGCAGGCGGTTCGTGAACAGGCGGCCAGGGACGTGGATTATATCAAGGTATGGGTGGATGACCGCGGTGGCCAATATTCCAAGACCTCACCGGAACAATACCGTGCAATAATTGATGAAGCCCATAAGCATGGTATTCGGGTGGCTGCCCATATCTATGCCATGGAAGATTCCAGGGGACTGCTGCGTGCCGGGATCGATGCCTTTGCCCATGGGATTCGTGATCGTGACATAGATGATGAGACCATAGAGTTGTTTCGGGAGAGGCCAAATGTTGTCCTTATACCGAACCTGCCAGACAGGGGTATTGTCCGTGACTATAGCTGGCTTGAAGGATCTATTCCGGATGATGACGTTGCTAAACTCCAGGCCAATTCCAGGGCAGATCCGAAGGCGGAAGAATTTTTTGGTATTCAATCCAGAAACCTGAATGCTTTATACAAAGCGGGCGTGAAAATAGCCATGGGTACTGATGGTCGGATTATGTGGGAGGCCCATCAACAAATGGAGGATATGGTGTCGTCCGGAATGCCCCCAGCGGATGTGATTGTTGCTGCCACAAAAAACTCTGCCGAGGTGATAGGTTTATATGATGCCGGGACTATTGAGGCAGGTAAGAGCGCGGACTTTATTGTGCTCGATGCAAACCCGTTAGTTGATATTACCAATACCCGTAAGATAAATTCGGTTTATATGAAAGGAATTAAAGTAGACCGATAAGACTTATAATTACTTATGCTTTTTTTAATTCAGGGCCATGATATATGGCCCTTGTTATTTTAGTTCGGAATATCTTCTTGAAAGATATATCAGAGATCACTATAAAGACTGAAATACTGCGTATTTTATTATGCTTATGTTGTATGACTAATGTCACTGCTCAGACTGACGATGAGGTATTAAATACTCCCAGGTATTCTCAGCATAGCAACCAGGTGGTGTCTTATTCTTCAGATTTTTTCAGCGCCTATCAACCCAATACTGCGCTGGATATAGTCCAGTCATTACCGGGATTTCAGATTAATGATGGTAGTAATTTGCGAGGATTTTCAGGTGCAGCAGGTAATGTGCTGATCAATGGCCGCAGGCCCAGCTCCAAACAGGATACCTTGTCTGCCATCCTTACACGTATACCAGCAAGTTATGTAGAAAGTATCGATCTGTATAAAGGACAAGTCGGTGATATTGACTTGCAGGGCCAAACAGTAGTTGCCAATATAATTCTTCTGAATGATGTGGATGCAGCAATTCGCTGGCAGGCATCTTTAAGGAAAAATTTTAATAATTCACAGCTTGGGCCTGGGGTGGAAGTATCATTATCAGATCGGTGGAATGATGTGGATTATAATGCCGGTATTTCTTTCCGAATTAATCCCAGAAATTACCGTGGTCCTGAAAATGTTTTTGATGGTATCGGCGTTAAAACCTCCACAAGTTCAGAACAATTTTTTCGAGATACAAAAAATGGAGAAATCAATTTAATCAGTTCAACTGATATTCAACAATTTCTGGTGCGATTTAATACAAGACTGGGTTATTTGAATACAGATAGTTATGTGAACTCCAATCGTGATTTTTACCTGCCGGTCTTGTCGTCGCAATATGAGCGTGTGGGTCGAAATTCGACATCCAGGGACATAGAACTGGGGATGGATTTGGAACGCGCGTTATCAGATTCATTATTTGGGAAAATAATCCTCCTGTATTTTGCAAGAAATAATGATACAAATTCTGATCAGGTGGTAAGAGATGTTGAAGATGATGCTGTGACGTTGTTTAAAAAATCTCTGGGCGAGACAGATACCAGGGAAAGTATAGGGAGGCTTGAGTTTGACTGGACTGGTATTGCATCCCATGTAATTCAGGCAAACTTTGAAGTTGCATATAACTCCGTAACAGGCTCCCTGAAGCAGACAGAAAATACCGGATTGGGACGAATGGATGTTGTTGTTCCCGGTGCAAATACCAGTGTTCAGGAAACAAGATGGGATATCCTGCTTCAGGATACCTGGAATAATGAATCAATCGTATTTAATTATGGATTTGGTATTGAGCAGTCAAAGATTTCATCACAAGGGGATGATGATAGAATTCGAAATTTCACTTTCCTGAAACCACATGCACAATTGACTTACGCAATCAGAAAAAATTTACAACTCCGATTGCGATTTGAAAGGGAAGTGGCACAGCTGGATTTTAATGATTTTATCAGTACGTCTGTATTTGAAGATGATGACCTTGCCCTTGGAAATATAGAGCTTATTCCAGAAAAAAAATGGAGTAGTCAGGTAAGCCTGGAAAGACGTTTTGGAAACCTGGGTGTTATTACACTGACAGGTTTTTACCATGCTATTGACGATATTCAGGATCTATTACCAGTATCTGATGAGTTTGAAGTAGCTGGAAACATTGGTGATGGTGAGCGTTGGGGAGTTGAAATGGAAAACACCATACCGTTAGGTTGGTTAGGCTTGGCAAATTCACGTCTGGATATTAAGGCACGTTGGCAGGATTCTTCCGTAATCGATCCTGTAACGGGATTAAAGCGTATTTTTTCAGGCAAAGCCGGGTTTGGTAGTTCATCATCCATACCATTTCGCGACGATACGGATGAGTTTGAGTATATATTTGATGTAGCTTACCGGCAGGATTTTGATTTGCAGATGATCTCATGGGGTTGGGATTTGGCGGAACGGGGAAAGCGTATTTTATTCAAAGTAAATGAGCTCGATGTTGTTGATGAAGGAGAGCTGGAGTTAAATACGTTTATAGAAACAACACGTTGGTTGAATATCAAGTTCCGTTTAGAGGCGCAGAATATTCTGAATCTGGCTGAAGAACGTAACAGGACATTATTTATTAACACAAGAAATGTTGTGCTGAATAATATTGATCGTCTTGAGATTAGGTCGCGCACAAAAGGATTCAGGCTTTTTCTGGCTTTAAGTGGTACCTATTAATCTGCTGATTATATAAAGGGGCCATTTCAGATGGCCCCATTGATTTCGGTTAAACCAGAAATTATTTAATCATCTATTACGTCTTGCCTGAATCCGTCTGGCATTGGCCCGTTCTCGTGGACCTATTTGTCCGTCATTATTTCTGTCAAACCGTGGACGTATATCCCTGGGCCTGTCATTGGAACCCTGGCTTTGTTTCCAGCGATTATAAAAATGTCGTGCATGATAGGCTTCACGATCATTTAGTGTGCCATCTCCATCCTTGTCAAAGTGGTTTATAATTCGCTCATGTTTTGGCCGAAGCTCGGTATTTGTGTCCTGCGCCATTATTTCCGGAGGTAAAAATACGATCGTTCCGAATACGGCAAGCAAGATGATGTCTTCTATTAAATATTTTTTTATATAGGCTTTGGTATTCATCAGGTTCTCCTTTTTTTTGTAACCTTAAGCCTATTAACGTGCCCACTCTTAGTGAGTTGACCATGATCGGAAATTTTGGCGTATTAAATTTTAAATTGTGATCAGTCTCACAGTTTGACGAGATTAAATATTTTCTTTGTTATTAAAGCAGTTAAACCATTAAGGCTGCATGAGTGAGTGTAGAATTCTCAAAAAGGTTTCTGGATTTAAAAAGCCCTGTCCCCAGACTTGATCAAAATCTGCATTGGGATTTAATTCAATGATCTCTTCTATGGTCATTTCTTCATCGATGAGATCTTGCATACGATTACGAACGGTCATTAACATCCTACGGTAATTAGTCAGATCACGTTTATTCGCCAGGGGGCCATGCCCGGGGATGATGCGGGTATTGTTGTTTGCAAGGCTGAGTACCAGATCCACTGCACGTAAAACTCCGTCTACACTGCCGGCGCTGGATTTATCAATAAATGGATACAGCCCATTAAAGAATATGTCACCCGTATGGATAACATTGGCTTCACGAAAAAAAATGATGCTGTCGCCATCGGTGTGGGCATTGAGTACATGGATGGCCTCTATGGTCTGTCCATTTAAATGAAAGGTGGCCGTTTCACTAAAAGTGATTGAGGGCAAGGCTACCTCAGGCGCTGCGGGGATGGTCTGGTTAAATGCTTCAATAAAGCCTTCAGTACTCATTCGTTTCCTGACGTTATCATGGGCAACCAGGATGACACCCTGGTTGCCCAGGTTTTCATTGCCTCCGGTATGGTCAAAATGCCAGTGAGTATTAATCATGAATTTAATGGGTTGCAGAGTTAGTTCTGACAGGGCATTGCGGATTTTTTCAGTTAATGGCGCAAATTGATCATCAATCAAAAAAACACCATCCTCTCCGATGGACACACCAATATTACCGCCTTGCCCAACCAGCATATATATTCCGTTTGCCACCTCGGTGGTTTCAATGACGATAGCGGCAAACTGATCATCCTGGGCAGATACTGGTGTTAGTTGATAACACAATATAATAAAAACCAGGTAAATTTTATTCATCCTGCTCATTTTTTTGTTCCTCAGATTTTGAGTTTGAGTTAGATCTTTTTCTTGCGCGTATACGCCAATAACGCCTGGCCAATTCCTGCATATCTTTGACATTGTCGCTTTCATCGACTATTTCCAGGCCCAGCATGGTTTCCAGGGCATCTTCCAGGGTCAGGATACCATGAACACTTCCATATTCATCTACCACCAGCATGATGTGGGTACGTAAATGCAGCAATTTATCGATGACCCTGGATAATGGCAGCATTTCATTTACGGATGTCATTTCTCGCTTATATTCTGATACCAGGCTGGAACCATTGCCCCCCGCCATAGCATGGAGCAGGTCGGATCTGAGTACGAACCCGGTGATGTTGCCCGGAGTTTCGTTATAGACAGGTATTCTGGAAAAAGATGTCTGTGAGCTATAATTTTCGTAGTATTCCCTTATGGTGATATTGTCGGGAATCGTAAATAGAACGGTATTCGGTGTGCTGGCATCTTTAACTTTTAACTGATCCATGGAAAGCAAATTGATCATTATATTTGATTCTTTTTTTGCCAGTTGTCCTTCTTCCCAGCCCTTTTCTGCCAGAGCGGCGAGCTCTTCCCGATTGATCCCTGTAAGAACCGGGCCTTCAGTCATCGATTTAGTTAAATAGTCAGATAGCTTTACAAAAGGGTAGAGTATCCATACCAGGTAACGAACGAAGTAAGCAGTAACAGGGGCAAGTCTCTCCCAGTAATGCGCTCCTAAAGTTTTCGGAATAATTTCGGAGAACACCAGGATCAGAAAGGTCATAATTGCAGACGCAATACCCAATGCTGCATTGCCGAATAATGCCATGGCCTGTGCCCCGGCACCTGCCGCGCCGACGGTATGAGCAATGGTGTTTAATGTCAGGATGGCGGCAAGCGGTTGACTGATATTTTCTTTTAAGTTACGTAATACTATTGCAGACGGCTTGCCTTCCTTTTCATTTACCGCAATGTAACCCGAGGTGACACTCAATAAAACAGATTCCGCAATAGAGCAAAGAAAGGAAAAAACCAGGGCGATTAATACGTAGATTATTAATAAAAACATTTAAGGTTTATTATACACAGAAAAAATCTTTGACCGAAAATTCAATAAATTTTATTCGGACAGTTTTTCATTTATCCAACGCACAATCATGCCAGTCAACTCAGGTTTGGTTTTTAGCATGGAGGAACCACGTCCGGCATCATCATACATTATTAATTCGGTTTCCTTATTATTGGATAATCCGTAGGTTTTTCGAGTGGCATCTGCCAGGCTACGACCATCAGCCCTGACATCATTTATACTGGCGGTTAAAAACAACGGAATATCCATTTCGGTAATATATTGGTCCGTGGTTTCATTGCCACCATAAAAAGACAGTCCAACGATAGTCTTAACCCGCTCATCCCGGTAGGCAGCGGCAACGGTCGGGCCACCCCGTGAGGTGGCTGTCACCAGGGCGATACGACCAGGATCCACTCCCTGCTGTGAAGCCAGAAAAGTGATAGCCGCCTTAATATCTTTTTGAATGATATCGATATCAAAAGCATACGGGCGCTCATTATTGGCCGCGCTGGTCATATAGCCACGCTGGTCAAATATGAGTGAAGCCATGCCTGTTTTGGTAACTTCCCGCGCCAGATGCCACCAGGTCGTTGCATCATGATTGGCGCCATGAATAAATACCACACCGGCAACCGGTTGTGATTCGGTATCTATCCAGTCTGGCATATACAGTGTTCCACGCAATAATTTTCGGTCTTCAGTCCTGAAAGATACCTTGGACTGATACCCAATGCCCATCAGGTTAGTCATCAACCAGTCGGTTGTTTTACCTATAGGATTACCCGGGCGGTTAAAGATAGAGGCCCCGCGATCCATCACAAATAGCAATTCACTGCCATTGTCTCCAGATAAAAAATAGGGTTCAGCGGCCATCTGCTGTTTTTGTTTATCATCATCTTCACTCATAAATGCGAGTACCGGCAGGTCTTTACGATTTTTTAGTGCTTCACGGCCGCTGTCCGTCAGCCAACCGGTACTCAACATAATGGCCTTAATCTGATCATGATTGGTGGCTGCCTCACGCGCCACATAGTCCACCATAACGCTGGCACCGAATACCGCGATGCGGTTACCATCTACCTCCTTTTGTGATGCAAGCGTATCAACGGCAGCACGAATATCCAGTTGTATGGCATCGCGCTCTTTCTGGGTAAATAATTGATAGGCCTTACTGCCAAAACTGGCATCCGTACCACGGACATCCACCGCCAGGGCTGCCATACCCCGTTCAGCTATTCCCAGGGAGATTTCATCACTGATGCTCCTGGGTACCCAGTCTGGTTCACTCATAATAACGACACCCGGTATGGGGTTGGGTTTGTTAACAGGAGGAAGATATAATGTAGCATATAGGGTCCAGCCATCTTCGGTTACAAAGTTTAACTCTTTGATGATTGATTTATTATCTTCAGGGATTTGTGCATTCAGTGTTTGAATCGGAAGTAATAAAGTACAAGTCAAAAAAATAAAACTGATAGTTGAGATTAATAATTGTTTCATACTGAAGCCCCCGAAGGTACGTATTAATATTATTGCTATATTATAGTCAAACTACAGCCAATATAACCTGATAGATATGACTCAAGATTTCTATAACAGTATATCTCTTGCGCTATCAGTAACTGTTTTTACAGAAGTGTGGGATATCTTTCTTTCAACAGATATGGCATAAAAACTTTGTTTTACCTCGGAAGTAATGCCGATACTTTGAACTTTAAATTGACGACAAATCTCATCACCAATCACACTGGGAGCAAAGAAAACTCCTGTGCCTTCAGATCCAAAGGCTTTTAATAAAGCCGTATCATCAAATTCACCAATGATAATCGGATAGATATTCCTGGTTTCCAGCCAGTCCAGGACAGGCTGCCTGATTGCAGCGGCTGGTCCCGGTATAAGCATTGGTTGAGTATCAATACAGTCTGGAAAGTTTCCCTTTAAGTTAGAGATTAATTTTGGTGCAGCAAAGAACTCAATATCACTGGCACCCAGCAGGTGGTTATACGCACGAACATCAATATTGGTTGGCATGGGTGAGTCTGCAATGACCATGTCCAGTTCATGGACCGCCAGCTCTGTCATTAGCTTAACCAGATCAAATTCATGACAGATTAATTTAATCGGTTCATTGGCATGTATAGAAGGTAAAAGAAACTTAAATGCGATTGACTTGGGTATGACATCTGCCACACCAACCCTGAACTCAGAGGGTTTATTGGTTACCCCGGTATGCAGGGCATTTTCCAGTTGTTCACCGATGGAAAATATCTCTTCTGCATATCCAAGGACTTTTCTACCTTGATCAGTTAATGCAAGCTTACGACCAGATTTACGTAATAGTTGTTCTCCTATGGAATCTTCAAATACCTTCAACTGCCCGCTCACAGTCTGGGGAGTGAGGTTTAGGCGGTCACTGGCCCTTAACAGGCTGCCTTCTCGTGCAACCAGGTAGAAGTAATAAAGGTGTTTATAATTCAGTCTCATATAAATATTCGAAAAAAACTTATTAAAATAATTAAAAAATCGAATATATCTTATTATAGTTTCCCACTATATTTCCACCCAATGTAATAAATAGCGGACAAATAATCATGAAAATTCATTTTCAATTGATTGGTGACTTACAAGCTAATGAGCAGGAATTACGGGATTACACCTCACAAAAGGTCGTTGCTGCGATGAAATCGAGCAAGCGGTATATCGAGGAAGTTGTCGTGAGTGTTGTTAATACCCAGAGCAAATCCACTGAGCGTGGAAAGAAATGTTCCGTTCATCTGTTTATACCTGGGCAGAACCCCATCCAGGTAAAAAAACATGCGGATAACATTCTATATGCAATCAATAGCGCGATTGATATAGCGAGCTATAAATCACGTATTCGTACACGCCAGCGGGCAATGCTTGCTGCCTGATAATAAAAGGAGACTAACTATGATTAAGAGTAAAAAAAATGGACTGTTATTAAGAATTACACTACTAATGTCGTTTTTGTTTTCATCTGTTGCTATAGCACAGGGTATTGTAGATATAAGAGATCCGTTACGGGGTGTGTCTTACTACAGTCTTGAACTGAGTAATGACCCTATATCGGAGTTGCAGTTTGTTGACAGCTTCATGACGGGTAATGATTCCCTGACGATAGGTGTTAGTGCATTATATTTTGATGAAAGCAAAACAGTAGATGAGTATATATTATGGTTTCATCATAATGGAGACAGGAAATGGTTTTCTGCCTCACACGACAATACATTAACGGTTAATACAGGTGACAGGTACAAGGAAATTGATTACCTGCATATCACAACCTCTGGTTTTAATGACGATGCTAGCTTTTCTGAAAAGGTTGAATACAGGTTAACAGACGAAGAGTTTCTTTCAATCCTGGAATCTGAAGAAGTCAGTTTTGAACTGTCCACAGCACTTGGGAAAATAACCAAGTCTCTTGAACAGGAAGAAATAACAGGGTTATTGAGATTTGATGCAAAGGTAAGAAAACTTCATTCAGATTCCCATATCCTTCATAGGACGGGTCTGGAAAATCTCGAAAAGAGTTTCAATAAATTTAATTAATTCCTGGAGTAGCCAGTAAACTGCCGGGTAATCCAGAGGGGTTACCCGGCATTTTTTATTTCATTAGAAATTAATGGAAATTCCCCCTTGGCTTGATTATGCTTTAAACTCTGAATCAGTGCGGCAAGGCAAAGTGACTGGTTAAGTAATATATGTACAGGCTAAATATAATCTTGATTATTTGCTTATGGGGAAATCACCCAATTGCGGCGCAGGAGTTCGATTTTTCACCTCCTGTCAGAGATCCTGACGTGGGCTATGTGCCCACTTCCCCTGAAGTGGTTGATGCCATGCTTGGCCTGGCCGACGTGTCAGCGGACGATATTGTATACGATCTTGGGTCTGGTGATGGACGGATTGTTATTGCCGCTGCCAGAGACTATGGGGCCAAGGGAGTGGGGATCGATGTCACACCCAGACGGATCCGGGAAGCGACTGAAAATGCAGAACAGGCCGGGGTGTCCGATCGAGTCACCTTTATCCAGGGTGATATCTTCGTTGAAGATTTCAGTGAAGCAACAGTCGTTACCTTGTATTTACTCGATGAGCTTAATCTCAGATTAAGACCCAGGTTACTGAGTGAACTGAAGCCCGGTACGCGTATCGTCTCCAATACCTTTAAAATGGGAGACTGGGAACCTGAACAGGTCCGAATAGCCGGTGACCGTTTTATCTATATTTGGACCGTCCCTTGAAACAAGGTTTTTATAAGTATCGGAATAAAAAAGGGTCGGAGTGATTTTAAATTAATCACCTCCGACCGCTTAATTTCATTTATCTGTAATTATGCAGGTGGCGTAGGTAATGACGGGGTTGAGAAGGTCATCTCTGTTATCGATTTAATACTTCGTCTGCCGTAACGGAACGGTATAATCAACCGCAGGGGCGCACCATGATCTGCAGGTAACGGAGCACCATTCATCTCCCAGGCCAGCATGACCTGAGGGTGCATGAGCGTGTTCATATCTTCATCGCCATAGGCGCCATCAAAACCCATGGTCCTGCAATAATGGACGCCTTTATGAAGTCCTAGAATCTGGGCAAAGTCAGAAAACCGAACGCCGCCCCAGGTAACTATGCCCCTGGGGGTAGGGGCACCACATTGTAATAAATAAGTTTTCTCGATTTTTGGTAATGTCTCAAGGTCACTTGCCCTTAAGGTCCCACTGATGCGAGACAGGCCACGAGTGTTAATGGAGACCTTGAGATCCTGAAAGTTGGGATTCAGATCAGGTGGTGTCTTGCGATCCGGTGTGCGCCATTTCAATGGACCTTCAATGGGGCCTGCCAGGCTGGGGTCATATTCAACAGCCGAGCCGTCGGCGTTTAAAGGTAATTCAGCCGGGAACCCTTCACGCATTTCCGTGGGTACCAGTTGCTCAGGAACATCAACCCGGGTCTGGGCAAACAGGATATCGGGTTTAATGGCACTGACCAGTGACAGGCTTGCCAGGGTCTTGCCAGAGGTGCTGATGAGTTTTCGTCTTGTATATGCCATGATTCAATTCCTTAGTAGTTAGTATTATCGTTAACTGTTCTCAGTTTGGATTGATTATTCTGGTAGTGCGAAGACATAAATAGCATTATGGCCTCTAACCAGGTTTAGTTACGGTACCAGGCCCACCTTGCCGCTGGTATGGGCAAATCCATCGCCGGTCATAATGGCAACATATTGCATGCCATCTACTGCATAGGTGATGGTGCTATTCTGGATAATTCCACCAACCACACCTTCCCATAAAACATCACCATTGTCAGCATCCAGTGCGCGGAAGCGCCGGTCCATGTCGCCCCAGAACACCAGGTCACCGGCAGTCACCAGGACGGCCCCATTACTGGGGGCACGTTGGGTATAGATATAATCAGTATGACCGGTTTCCATGTTGACCTTTGCCAGACCCACCCAGTCATCAGAATTTGCGCCGTTGCGAATAAATGCCTCACGGATATGTCCGTTGCCTGTCCTGAGGGCACCGGTGCGTTTATCACAGGCATCGTGGTATGGGATATAGAGTGAATTATTAGTGGGGTTATAGGCCATGGCATAGTAACCCTTGATGTTGGAGAAACAGATCATGTCATGGACCTGTCCGTCATGGGTCAGGACGGTGTCTCGACTGATAATGGTCTTGCCAGTTTCTGCTTCAATATCGGCAATGTGAAATTCGGGCACATTGAAGGGGAAGGGAGTCGCCCAGAGAAATTCTCCATCTTCTGCATCCAGTACCCATAGGCCGCCGCCTTCACCAACCCCGGCGAGCATCTCCCGACGCTCTCCTTTCTGGATATTGGGGTTGACCCAGCGTACAGCATCAGGGTCTGGATTAAATACCGAGGTGAAGAGGATCCGTTCGTGAATCCAGTCAGCATCCCAGTCATCCCCGGGCACATGTTGGTAATACAAGGCCAGACGGCCGGTATCCACATCCAGTGCCAGGGTGGAATTACAATAGAGTTCAGCCGGGGCAGTGAGTGGGACTGTAAACGGATTGCCATCATGCCTTTTATAGCGGGTGTGTGGGTTGGAATTGGCAACGCCCCAGTAGACAAGATTTAATCTTGGATTATATCCTCCTGGCAGGCCCCAGGGGGCACAGCCGCGGGTACCATCATCCTTGCCTCCCCAGGTATCGCCACCGGGTTCATCCGATCCTGCCGGGACATTAAAGCGCCATGATTGCTCGCCAGTCATGGCATCGTAACCGGCGATAAAACATTCTTCCCGTAATCCGGGACCAGTATCACAGTTCCTGGCGATGACGATCTTGTCACCGGCTACCAGTGGTCCGGTGGTATGTTCAGTCCCCTTGGTATAGTCATGTTCTTTGACTTCCCAGTGGAGTTCACCGTTACTTGTTCCCAGTGCCACCAGGTAGCCGTCCGGGCTGCCATAGAAAATCTTGTCACCGAAGATACTCAAGACCCTGGCGGTTGCAATACTCACGTAATCTGCAATGTCTTCAGGTAACTGGCGTTCATATTGCCAGATCAGGTTGCCATTGGTGGCATCTAAGGCCTGGATAATACTGACATCACCGGTATCACCGGGATGGGCTACAAACACCACGCCATCGTGTACCAGCGGGATGTTTTCCTGGGTCCCGGCAGTGATACCTCGCGACCAGACCATCTGCAGTCCGTTAACATTTTGTTTATTGATTTGATCCAGTGGACTGAACCGCTGGTTATCTGCAGTACGGCTGAACATCAACCAGTCTTCCGGCGGAGGGTTTAACAGCATTTCCTCCGTGACCAGATCATCGCTTGCTCGCTGGGCTACGGCCATGCCAGTGAAAATGACGGGTAAGATCATTAATAAGCCAGACAGGATTTTGATGTTTACCATGATTTCCCCTCCGGATAACCTGGTGTGTAGTTTATTTTATCTATAAATATAGCAAATTTAATATCAGGAATATTGGTTAAGTTTTCCGAATCCGGTGATAGGCATTTCCTGAGCGACGTTGCCACCCATAATAGGGATGACGTTCAAGTAATTCGGGTTTACGAAACAGAAATATCAGGACAATACCAGCTACAAAACCACCTACATGCGCCCAGAAGGCCACGCCACCACCGCTGGTGCCTATGGAACTAAATCCTCCGAGTAGTTGTACGAGAAACCAGTATCCCAGCATCCATACCGCCGGGACGGCGATAGTGGTGACAATAAAACCCAGGAATATCAGCATGTGTACGGTAACCCTTGGGTAAAGGAGGATATAGGCACCCATCACCCCACCGATGGCGCCGGAGGCACCTACCATGGGGACGATGGAAGATGGGCTACTGGCGATCTGTAACCCGGCAGCGGCGAGTCCACATAAAAGATAGAAGATAAAGAACCGAACATGCCCCATGGAATCTTCAACGTTATTACCAAAAATCCACAGGAACCACATATTACCGATGATATGCATCCAGTTGCCATGCAAGAACATGTGGCTGAACACCGTGATCCAGGCCGGTTGCTCCGACACCACGCAGTACAGATCAGGCCCCACGGGTATGGCGTCTCCGGCGGGGGCCAGTTGTAATAATTCACCCGGTAAAAGACCCAACAAGCATATTGACCTAGCCATGGCCGGGTCTGCCCCCAGTCCCTGCACCAGTATCCAGGCCAGTACATTCAGACCCACAAGGGTCCAGGTGGCGTAAGGAGTCAGAAAATTCGGGTTGTCGTCACGAATGGGGAACATGTATAGCGATTTTTATAAATTACCTGTTTTCGTTATCATTCACCAAATACCAGGCTGATGCAAACAGGTGAATAAAGCTATGATATATCACGGTCAATGTCACTGTGGTGCCATTCAATTCGAAGTGGAGGCACCGGAAAAACTGAAGTGCGTTCAATGTAACTGTTCCATTTGCACCAGGTCATGATACTTGCATCTTATTGTCCCCGGTTCTAAATTCAGGTTAACGTCAGGGGAAGATTCAATTTCTACCTATTCCTATGGTAGTGGCATTGCAAAACACCATTTCTGCAAGACCTGTGGAATCAAACCGTTTTATGTGCCCCGCTCAAATCCCGATGGGGTAGATGTGAACCTTAACTGCCTTGAGCCGCCGCCGGTAAATATTGAGATTGAACCCTTTGATGGTCAGAACTGGGAGCAGCATGCCCATACCCTGACTCATCTGAGCAAGGAGGACATATGAAGCAAACCTATGCCGGTTCCTGCCATTGTGGATTTATCAAGTTTGAAGTAGACATGGATCTTGATCACGTTCGTGTTTGTGACTGTACTATCTGTAAAAAACGTGGCGCATTAAACCACCGTGTAGAGGAAGCCGATATCCGTATCTTCACTCCGTTGGAAAACATGATCCAATATAAGTGGCATACTCAAACAGCAACTGATTATATCTGTCCTACCTGCGGTATCCTGCCATTTCGCCATCCACGCGACAGGCCCGATATCTGGACAGTCAATGTCAGGTGTCTGGACAGAATTGATCTTGATACTATTCGTGTCAAAAAAATATATGGAAGTAAATTAGATTGAGCATGTATTAATACCTGGAAGATGATATATATGCGTAGAGTTTTTTATGATGCCCCTTGTCAGGACAACGATTATTTGTCCAGACATATTCAATTATTAATCTTCAGTTATAAAAAAACTACAGGACAGGAAATGATCAACCCATCATTATCTGAAGAACAGGCTGCAGAGGAGGTTTTTTATTTTCCCTCAGTGGTTCTCTCCCATGATACCCAGTCAGATCCGGTATTAACCTACATCAACCAGACAGGACTTGAGTTGTTTGAACTGGACTGGGAGACGATTCTGACTATGCCTTCCCGGTTAACCGCTGAGCCCATGGAACGGGGAGAACGGCAAAGGTTATTGGATAAAGTCAGTAAAAATGGTTTTATAGATGATTACTCGGGGGTGAGGGTGTCCACTACTGGCAGGCGATTTAAGATTGAGAAGGTCACTGTCTGGAACTTGATGAATGAAGCTGGTGATTATCAAGGACAGGCGGCGATGTTTAGTCATTGGAGTTTTTTGGAATAGTTGGAGCTGCTTTAAATTATATAAGCAGTATGAATTCATCCTGTTCATCCTTAAGAATCCTGTAAATCTTGTCTATTACAATATCGGATTCTGGCTTTCGCCAGAATGACGGCTTGCTATTTATAGCTTCCAGTAACGGATAGTGGGCATTTCTTTGCCCGCCACTGCCAGGCAGGCCTTATAGTCCGGCCAGGTTTCAATGTTCAATAGTGACCAACGGGGCTGGCAGCCGTCCTCCCAGCGGTTGTCCAGCAATTCTGCCGGCTGGTCCGGATCCACAGAGACATCAAACTTGTTCAGTCCATAAGCAATGCCTGTGCCGGTGGCCTTGACCAGTGCTTCCTTACGGGTCCAGGTAGAAAAAAAAGCCTCCAGTCTGGATGTTTCATCAAAACCCATGATCTGTTGATGTTCTAATTCAGAGAAAAATCGTTTGGAGAGCTTTTCATATTCAATATCTTTGCGGACCATCTCCACATCAATACCAATAATGTTTTTTATGGAGACAGCAATGATTGCAAGGTCATGGGAATGGCTCACATTAAAGGTGATATCTGTATGTGACCAGTTCAAATCCAGTAATGGCATGCCGCTGGAGGTATAGGCAAACCCCAATTGCCTGGGGTCTTCGTTGAGTACATAACCGATGATGTTTCTAAGGGAACTTCGGGTGATCATAAATTCTCTGGATTTTTTCCCCGACAAGTAGCGGGAAGCACGGGTCTTTTCCTCTACCGATAGATATCTTTGGTGATTGAAGATGTCGTTTTCTTCTTCGGCAAGATTGATCAACCAGATGTCTATAAAGTCTTCTGAAAACTCAAGTTCAGGACTAGTCTTTTCCCAGGTGGTCATCTGGACTCCTTGTAAGCCTGGCTGAGTAGTTGCATGCCTTCATGGATACTGATTGTTGGTTTATATCCCAGGTCACGCCTGGTATTGTTCAGATTATACCAGTGGGCGCTGCTTAACTGCTTTGCAATAAAACGGGTCATCATGGGTTCGCTTTTAATGTTCAGTAATTTATAGATCCATTCTGATAAGGTCCCAATGGTATATAACATTGAGGCAGGCACAGTGCTGGTGATTTCCGGCATATCATGGGCCTTGAGAATGCCATTGATAATATCAGACATAACCCTGGGTTCACCATTGGTAATAAAGTAAGCCTTGCCAGCACAGGATGATCCTATGGCCAGCATTTCATCTGCACAGAGGTGTGCCTGGGCAGCATTGTCAATATACGTAGTATCCACCAGGTTCTGTTTACCCGACACCAGTTTCAGTTTACCCTTCTTCGCCCTATCCAGTATGCGGCCCACCAGGTGCGGATCACCTGGGCCCCATATGAGATGAGGCCGGAGTGCCACGGTGGCAAGTTCGTTACTATTGGCGGCCAAAACCATCTGTTCGGCAGTGGACTTGGTACGTTGGTAATGGTTGAAATAGGTCTCGGGATAGGAGATGGATTCATCCACATTTTCTTCATCACTGCCATTGAAGACTACGCTGGGGGAACTGGTATACACCAGTTTTTTTATCCCGTTTGTCTTGCAGGCATTGATGACACATTCAGTCCCGGTGACATTGATATGGTAATAATCCTGGTAGTTTCCCCATACCCCGGTGAGTCCTGCAACGTGATAGATTACATTGCAACCTTCACTGGCTTTGTTGACGGTGGATTGATCGGTCATATCTCCCTGTATCGCTGTGATGCCAGGACGATCCAGTGCAGGATAAACCCCTCGTTGTAGAGATACTACCTCATTACCCCGTGCCACCAGTGCCTTGACGATGGCGCCACCGAGAAAACCTCCACCGCCGGTGACCATTACCTTCATGGTATTCTTCTCTGTGCCCAGGCCGCAAGTTTATGTCGGTCGATCTTGGCATTGTGGCGGATATCTACCGGGAAAGAAGGGTGAAAAAAGAAATCTTTTATCACCTTGGTATGTTCAAATTCATTACCTATTTCCATCAGTTCCTTGATAAGTAGCTTTTTATTATCGCCATAATAATCATCTTCAAGTTCAACACAAATGGCAGGGACAGTCTCCCCATTTTTTTTAACCCCGATTAGGGCCGTGCGAAAGACCTTATGATGAACATTGAAAACCCCTTCACAACAGATGCTGTAATACACCTGTTTTTTATGAACAACACAATGTGCCTTACGACCGCAAAACCATAACCGGCCTTTATCATCCAGGTAACCGGTGTCCCCCATGCGATGCAGGATGTTTCCTTTATCATCATAGATCTTGGCGAGGCTAGTCTCCGTTGACCGATTGTAATAGCGACTTGTTACCTGTGGTCCCTGGACCACGATTTCACCCGGAACGAAAGGTTTTAATGTACTGGCCGGTTCCCAATTGGGGATGGCTTCGTTACTTAATGGGATGATGTGGACTGTGATACTACTCACTGGTTTGCCGACACAGATCCCTTTACCTGCATCGGTGTCCTTACGTGTTTCTGTCAATATCTCACGGCTGCCGATAGAGGCCACTGGCAGGCATTCTGTTGCACCATATGGTGTAAAAACCTGGACATTTTCCGCTAATAATCTCTCATACCTGGCGAGGACCCTGGGTGAGACCGGTGCCCCGGCACTGAGGACGCGCTTTAATGTTGGCAGAGTAATATTATGTTTATCACCGTATCTTCCGGCCCGGTCAATCAGGGCAGGAGAGCCAAACATGGTAGTGGCCTGGTATTGATTGATGGCAGTGAAAAGTTTTTTTGGAGAAGCCTTGCCTGGCTGGGTGAAATTCATATCTGGAATGATAGATGTCATTCCCATGGCCGGTGCATACAGGGCAAACAAAGGGAAAGTGGCGAGATCCACTTCACCAGGGCTGATATTAAACTCACTTTTCAGTGCGTCCACCTGGGCCAGGAAATTTGCGTGGCTGTAAACCACACCTTTGGGAATTCCTGTACTGCCACTGGTAAACAAAATGGCTGCCATTTCTTTTTTGTCGGTGGTAATGGAAGCAGGGTCAAATGGTTGTCCTGCTGTGGCAATAACCGTGTTCAGTGATAATACATCAGAAAAATATTTTGCCAGGGGCGACACCATGATACGAATAAAAATTGTTTGTTTTCCCCATTTGAATATCCGCCTGGCGATATCTGCTTTCAGTATGCCAATAAACGCCTGAGGCTCTGATTCTTCCAGGCATTTTTTCAATCCACGGATTCCCAGTCCTGGATCAATCGCAATCAATACTGCTCCGATTTTAAACAGGGCAAATACAATGCCGAAAAACTCCCAACCAGGCTGGACCATGAGGGCAACACGGGTACCTTTCTTGATTCCATTCTTGATTAATCCTGCCGCAATACGGTTGCTGTATTCCTCCAACTGCCTATAACTGTGTTCTGTGAATTTTCCCGATGGTTTTTGAATAGTGATGGCAAGATTATCTGGCTGAGCCTTTGCCATAATCGACAGGTGGGTTGCGATGTTGGTTATTTCCATCATACAAAAAATTTAATAGACAGGATTCACAAGATTAACAGGAATTATATCTTATCTATCCTGTCCATTTTTATATTTTATAAAAAAATTATACTGGGTTTGATGCCAGGAATTTTCTGGCCAGTGAAATAATTTCATCGGCCGCGTCTTCCAGTACGTAATGCCCGGCGTTTTTAAACCGATGGACTTCGGCATCCGGATAGAAGGACTGCCATTTTCGAAGAAATGTCTCATCAAAAACAAAATCCTTCATGCCCCAGCAAATAAGTTTGGGAATGGATTGCAACAGGGGTTCGTCATGATTGATTTTCGATATGTCATCATAGCCCCGGTCTTTGGGACTTAAGGGGATATCCTCAACAAACTTCCTGACCGCAAGGCGATTATGCCAGTTGTTATAAGGTGCAAGATAGACCCTGGCCACTTCGGGTGTCATGGGCCTGGTGACACAGTGTTTTACTGCACCTTTACAAAAGGCGTTAAGGCCTTGGACGAGGATTGAGTTAATGATCGGCGTATGGCCCAGGCGTATGGAAAATGGCAGGGCTTTATCTTCAGGCAGATGAAATGCTCCGGTATTTAAGACAATCAGGCGTTTTATCTTTTCAAGGTTCTGGCAGGCATACAGCATCCCTATCATGCCGCCCCAGTCATGGAGCACCAGTGTGATGTTCTCATTGATATCAAGCCGCATCAGAAGGTCGCTCAAGTCTTTGACCCGTTGTGAAAAATGGAAGTCATAATTATCTTTGAGTGGTTTATCCGACAGGCCCATACCGATATGGTCCGGCACAATACATCGATAGTCGTCCTTCAATCCGGTGACCAGCCTGCGGTAATAAAACGACCAGCTGGGGTTGCCATGTAACATGACAACAGGTTCAGCCTGTTTGTCGCCTTCGTCCAGATAATGGAGCTTGTGTCCATTAACCTCCAGGAAGTGAGAGTTGAAAGGATAGTCAGGAAAATTCATTAATTAATCTATCTAAATGACAACAGTTAAACATAATTTTAAAGCTAATTTAAGATTAATTTATTTCGATAAGCTTTAAAAAACAGGATTCCCGTCTCGGCTTTGGCTCCTGCGTCGCTCTACCGCCTACATCCATGTAGGCATTCGCGGGAATGACGGGGAAGTAGACTGAGGCATAACCTTATTGATTCATCCTGAAAATCTTTTTTAAATCCTGTTAATCCTGTCTAGATTTTTTCTAACTAGAATCGTGACCGCGCGGGAGTGATGGGTGTTACCACTCCCAACCTAGCATCATGCAGTTCAGCCCACTACCGATCCCCAGGAAACCTACCCGGTCGCCGGGTTTGAGAAATTTGCGTTGTTCTGCGATCGCTGCGGTCATGGGCAGGGAGACTGTACCTATATTGCCCAGGTGTTTATAGGTGTTGAAATCTTTGTCCTCGGATATCCCCAGTTCTCTTAGAATGGTATCGCGATGACCTTCCCCCACCTGATGACATATAATCTTGTCCACTTCATCCCGGGCCCAGCCCATTTTACCAAGAAAGGAACCCCAGGTTTTTACGCCAAGTTTAACCCCATGCTTTAATACAGCCACGGAATCCGTTGCCATGAATTCGGACAGGACCTCGGGTAACATCTTTGATGGCAACATATTTGCCACTGCCGGTGGCAGTTTCTGGCTGGTCATGAGATCACGCATCACGGAAGGAATGGTTTCTGGTTTCATGACTTCGTCAATAGTGGCCATGAGCTTGTCCGGGGTAAACATTAGTTTACCAATTTCTACCGGGGTCATGGTGACGCCCCATCGGCATAAATTATGATGTTCGGGAGCCGCCTGGGTTGTACCGCCGATTAAACGGTGTGTATGGTCATTATCAAATGAACCATCCGTAATGAGAACCGCTGCAGCCCCGGATCCACCGGTAAGGGTGGCAAGTGAGGAGGTGAATATGTCCATGGAGCGTTCCTTGAGAATACGATCAATCATGATCTCAACGATCTCTCGCGATGATTCACATGACACCACCATGCCGGCACGGATCTGTTTCAACTCGATGCGGTTGGCAATATCGATAATACCATTCAGTATTCCCAGACAGGCATTGGACAAGTCATAGACATAGGCATTGGGACTGATTCCCAGTTTATCGGCAACGGCACAGGCGGTGGCAGGTTCGTAGTTTTCCCGGCACACCCCTGCATAGATCAGGGTTTCAATATCTGAGGCATTTACATTAGATTGATTCAAGGCCTTCACTGCCGCCGCCGCTGCGCCTTCCGACAGGCTATAACCTGGGTCCCACCAGCGTCGTTCAGCAATACCGGTTAATGACTCCAGTTGCCCGGGTGAGATATGCAGGTCCCGATAGACGGGTTGCAGCCTTTCTTCCAGTTCATCGGAAGTCACTACCGTGGGTGGTAGTTCATAACCGATGGACTCCATATATACGCGTTGATAATTCATTATGCTTATATTCTAAGGGTAAAATCCTTCATCTGAT
Source organism: Gammaproteobacteria bacterium (assembly GCA_030835405.1). GTDB lineage: Bacteria > Pseudomonadota > Gammaproteobacteria > Eutrophobiales > Eutrophobiaceae > Eutrophobius. The sequence goes on from JAURPG010000052.1 coordinate 56,985, forward strand.
AGATGGTCCTGCCATCAACTGACAAAAAACCGTCCGCGGTGACCATTTTTCTTTGATTATCAACGTGTTTGATGACTGCTTCAACGGTAACTGTATCATCAACGGGGATGATTTGGCCCCGGTAAAGCCATTCGTGGGGCTGGTTTTTTGCCATGGATTCAAATTCCACCTGATTATCTCCCCATTTTTCAATGGCGAAAACCTTGAGTAGCTGAATAAAGGACTCCAGTCCCAAGGATCCGGGCCAGACCGGGTCCTGGTAAAAATGGGCCTTAAAGAACCAGGCATCAGGTTTTACTTTTGCTGTTCCCTTGATAAACCCCAGGCCCACAGGTCCACCTTCTGGATCATAATGGGTTATGGTATCCACCATGCGCATCTGTTCAGCAGGATAAGAGCCTGAATCAGGATAACTGAATTTACTTGCCCTGGTTATTTCTTCATCTGTTGGCTGGTATAACTCTGCTTCCCTTATCCCTACCTGATTGGAAAGAGCCTGCTTTGAAAAGAAACCAAAATAGGTATCACCCTTATACACCGTTCCTTTAATACATTTGACCTCATAATCGAAGTTCTGAATGATCATGCCGCCGGAGGTCGAGACCTGGGTAATGGTGACATGTGTTGTCAATGTTCCGGTATCGGGAGTGACAAGTAGAAATTGCTCTGCCTTACCACCGAGGTTGCGAAACGACAGGTCCACATCACTGGTCAGCGCCGATCCCAGATATGCCGCGAGCCAGCCACATGGTTGCAGGGCCACCTCCAGTAATACTGAAAATGGCATGGAACCCTGACGGTTTTCCTGGAAGTACCAGGCATCAGTCGGTACATCATATTCAGCAATGATTCTGCCACCGGGTTTTAATACCCATTGTTCACAATCTTTAATGGAGATGATCCTGTCCAGGAATTGATAAGGTGGTCCAGGGAGTCGGGCGATGATTCTGTCCTTATCGAATGGTTTGTACCGCTCTCCAAAGGCATCAGAAGGCTTGCCGGTGGCAAAGGCAAAGATAGAGTCATAGTCAAACAGGACCGGATTCGTTTTGTTGGGTTGTTTCTCTTCAGACCAGATTTCAAGCAGACGCTCGCGTGTAAGCCCACTCAGTCGGGTAGACATATTACTCATCTGTACAATAGGTCGGTTGTCTGCATACATGAGGGCATCGGCGATAACATAAGGCGTTCCATCGCTCTGGTAACCGATCTCTTTAATAATGATCTCATACTGGACTTTTTTCGTAGTGGCGATCACCTGACCACGACATTTCAGTTTACTGGTCACACCAGGTATGGGTTCATATATAAATTCATCCGCTTCCCCCACCCATCCAAGGCGCATGAGATAAATACGCAGGGTATGCAAACAACATTCATACATCAGCGTTCCAGGCATTACCATGTCATCCACGAAATGACAGGTCAAAAACCAGTCATCGGGATGGATGTCTGCCTCCCCGGTGATGGTACCCATCCCAAACCGGCCACCGCCTGGTTCTATGTCCAGTACGCGATGTACCAGTGTCATCCGTCCGGAAGGGAGTTTGACAGGCGTGTTGATTGGCAAACCCTTGAATGTTTCACCAAAGGCCGAGATCAGATCTCCATGACGCAAGGCGTTGAGCTGCGAATCATCCAGAGGGCTGGTGCCCATGGGGACCAGTTCAATCCAGTCATCGGATTTCTTCCCTGCCTGTGGTTGTAACTCCAGGGCAGTCTGGACAATACCTTTGCCGGCATCCAGTTCAGATTGGGTGAAAAATCCCGCACAACCATTGCGCATGGTCAACAGGGGCTTATCATCCACCGTGCCATCAAAACTAAACCTGAACAGATGGGTATCGCCCTGCTTAAAGAAATGGTCTATACGAATGTCATAATGAATAGTTTTTCCCGGTACAGGTAATGGTCCATGAAAGGTAATCTCCGCATCCAGTAGTCGATATACAGCCAGCCCCTTTGTGATCTTATCGATTCCCATGTATCCGGACAAAAACAGGTCGGCCTGCCCTGATTCCACGGCAATACAGGTGGGGATGCGATTGCCGTCCAGGTACCAGGCACCGGGGTGAATATCATGTTCAGTGACTACCCTGCCTGAGGTCATGGAACCGGGTTCACCTTCAACTTCCAGGATACGGTCTACTAACATTAAAGGTTCATCAGGTAATCTTACCCGGGTAGGGAAATCATCAATACCGTTAAACTGTTCACCAAGTACCTTTGCTATGGAGCCGGTAGCAAATTCCAGACATTGTTGGCGGTCCATGAATAAGTCTTTAGATGTGGGCCAGTTTTTTGGGGCACTGTGTAAGTTATCGCTAACATGAATATCCATGCCCCCGGTGTCCAGGAGTTTCATCTGTAATGACAATGCCTGGCTCAGAGACTGGTTGATGCCGTTTGAGATTCTCAGGAAGGTCTCATGGGTCAGTGCCCTGGCTGATTCTGTTTTCAACATCTGTTCAACGACTTCTGAATCTGAAAAAGAGGACATTGGTACGGCGGGATGTGGAATGATATCTGCAGAGACCCTTTTCTCTTCGGGTTTATCCTGCACTCTGGGTTTGAATGGAATTTCTATGTTCAAAGGACCATGCCCGGTTTTTACCATGATGACCTTATCTGGCAGGGAATCATGTTGTTGTGCCGGGAAGTCTTGATACAAGGATGATAAATCAAGGTCAACGCCATGTGATTTTAGAATGGCGAGTGTTTGCAATACTGACAGTATTCCGTTCTTGCCCTTGACACAAACCGCATGGCTGACATGAGGTTTGGTGCCCAGGATACTATCAATCATACGGGTACATGATGCACCGGGTCCCATCTCAATAAATAGCCTGACATTATCTTCATATGCCGCGTTGATGACCTGGTTAAAATCAAATGGTTTGATGGCCATGTCGACAATGGAATCAGCGGCAGAATCAGTAGTAACGTTATACTCTCCACCTTTTATACAGCTATAAAAACTTACGTTTTCCGGCGGGTTTGTTGGAAACAGATGAAGTTCCCGGTAGGCATCATATACCGGCGTGGCCACTTCGCAGTGAACCGTGGTGATAGCTTCCACAGTATGAAATACACACCTGAGCTCTTTAACTAGCGACTCCACTGCTATCCTGTGACCACCTATGACACATTCATCTGGTGTGTTGGTGATCAACCGATAAATCCAGGGTAAGCTGGAAATATATTCCTCCACTATGTTTGCCGGACAGTTAACGACTCCAACTAACCAGTCCACATCTACATAACCAGACAGTCCCCAGGTTTTTCTGACCGCATCACACTTGCCGGCCAGATCGGACTTGAATAAGGATGATTTTTCCATCCGTTCCAGCATCAGATCACGATCAGTCCAGGTCCGTGTGGCAAACAGGCCCGCAGTTTCCCCCAGGCTGTAACCGATAATGGCATCAGGTTTAACCTGAAAACTGGTAATGACATCGCTGATAAATGTCCCAAGCCAGACCTGGGCAAAGATAGCCTGCTCATGAGTTAATGGGCTATTGTCTCCCTGTTGCCAGAATTTTGATGATGCAAATTGTGATCGCAGGCGTGTGTTTTCATTTTCAAGGTCTTTAATCACATTAGGCCAACGGCACGCAATGTCCTGCCCCATACCAGTGAAATGGTTGCCGGAACCGGGAAATACAAAGGCGAGCTTTTGATCTTTTGAAAGCGGTTTGTCCGTATAAAATATTTTTTCTTCAATTACCGATTGGCTCGATTCTATTAGAGACCTTGCCCTGAAAAGATGTTGTTTCAGTTCAGCTGGATTAATCGAAATAACATTCAGTGATAGTTTTGCTTTGCTCTTGTCAGATTTACTGAACCATTTAGCAGCAATTTCCTGAATATTATCCGAACCGGCTGAATCCACGAAGCTGTTCAGACGATTGATGCCTTGGAGAATACCTTGCTTATCGTTAGCATCGATACTGAACAATGCATCATGGCTTTGCAGGTGTAAGAAATTTCCGGCTACTGCAGGTTCTCTCAAGACTTCTTCCCTAGCCTTGCCCAGTATGACGTGAGAGCAATTACCACCGATGCTCATAGATGACACTAGGATATGATCGTGATTATCATGTTTATCGGATAGCACCAGTTGTGGTGATTCTGTCCAGCAAATATGGTGATTGTCAGTTTGCAATATCGGTTGTTTATGTCGATGTTTGTAAGGTGGAAGAACATTATGTTGCAGGCTTAATGCCGCCCTGGCAACGGAAGCTAGTCCTGAGGCGGCACCTGTTTGCCCAATTTCATTCATTACGGAACCAATAAGTACTCTACCTGTGTAATTATTATTGAGGAGGGTATTGAGTGCCTGGAATTCAATGTCATCATCTTCCGGATTACCATTGCCATGAAGTTCAATAAATGAAATTTCATCTATTGAAACATTGGCATCGCGGCAGGCATCGTTAATGCAGTCTTGGTAGGTTTCCATGGCTGTAGTGAATGCCTGGTTATCACCACCAGTTTTGCTGGAGAGACCATTAATTACAGCATAAACCTGATCACCGTCTTTAACGGCGTCAGCGTAGCGTTTTAATATAAATGCCACGGCACCCTCACCGATGGGGGTGGAATAGGGTTTAATCTTGTTTTGACCATATACCGATCTCACATCACCGCATAAATCAACAGCACCGGCAATGGCCATATTTAATTCGCCTTTTTGTAGTGACCGCACAGCAAGCTCCAGGGCATTCATTCCTGATGCCTCTTCGCTGGATACTGTAAAACTGGGACCACCAATATTAAATGCCCGGGCAATACGGCTGGCAACGATCCCGCCCAGGGCGCCCATGGTACGATTTGCCGATAATGGCGGGCTGACCTGGTCTTTGAGCTTTTCCGTCCAGTTATAAAGTGTATTTTGATCAACAACCCAATTGGATGCGGCTGCCCAGGAGTTCAACTTATCTGTGATTGACCAACGTAAATGAAAGTTTGTGGTGTTTAGATCCAGGCCGATACCGATGAAAATACCTACGTCATCACGGTGTTCATCTGAAATTTTATCAAGACCGGCATTATCCAGCGCATTTGCTGCCACATTCAGCATGAGTAATTGCTGTGGCAGCATATCTTCCAGTTCTTTTGGGGGGATCCTGTATCGTCCCAATGGGATATCAATCTGGTTAATTAAAAAACCCGGTATGGATTCCAGTTTTTGGTTTCCCCATCGGTTATTTGCCGTAACGGGCTGAGTCTGGTGATCAACGCCAAATACTCGCTGCAGGTATTTGTCTTTACTGTCCCAGGGACCAAAATGGGTTTCCATACCAATAATGGCAATACTGTCCTGTTGAATTTGTGATTTGATATCTTTTTGCCTGGAATTGCTGACAATAGCGGACAAATCGGGATCATATTCTTCCAGTAGGACATGGGCATTGATGCCGCCAAATCCAAATGCACTGACCGCAGCCTTTCTTGTTACACCCTCTTTCCGGGGACTCCATTCATCAGGCCGGCTCAATACCCTGAATGGTCCTGTTTCCAGGCTGATGCCATCTGCTTGTGACTCAAAGTTTGCCATGGGAGGAAGCTGTTTATTTTTTAAGGCCATCAGGGTTTTAATCAGGCCCGCAGATCCAGCCGCTGTGAGCAGATGGCCGACATTACTTTTTACCGATCCGATAACACATTTTTGTTTTGCGCTTTGCCGACCTTCCCATAATGTCAGCATGCTATTAAATTCGGTCCTGTCACCCGTTGGTGTACCTGTACCATGACATTCAATGAGGTCGATCTCTTCAGGGGACCAACCTGCCTCACGGTAGGCGGCACGCATTGCACGAAGCTGACCTTCCGAATCGGGAAGCATCAGATTGCCCTTGATATCATTGGAAAGCCCAATGCCTGCGACCGTAGCATATATATGATCTTTATCGCGTAAGGCATCTTCCAGACGTTTGATAACCAGGATACCGGAACCTTCTCCCACCACCAGTCCATCGGCCTTGTAATCAAATGGGGAACACCTGCCGCTGGAGGAGATTGCCCCCAGGGTGGAAAACCCCATCTGTGTGTAGAGGCTGTCTGGCCTGGATAGTCCACCACATAACATGGCATCCATTCTGCCTGACTGAAGTTCATCAATGGCATACTTGAGTGAATAAAGTGATGAAGCACAGGCAGCATCCAGCGTGTAGCTGGGGCCTTTCAGTCCCAGGGACCTTGCCAGGATCATTCCCGGCAGGCCAGCAATATACCGGTTAAGTGGATGGGTTTCAGGGACAGTGCATGCCGCTAAACCAGACGGCTTTGTAGATGTAATTATCTGGTCCAGTACCTCTTCCGCCAGGCGGGATGAGTAATCTGTCGGCAGCGCAATGTTGCCGATGATAATACCGGTGCGTTTTCTGTTGAGATTGCCAGTTTGACAGTCTTTCCAGGCCTGACTGCCTGCATGTAACAATACCCTGAACATGGGGTCCAGGGCTTCAATCAATTGTTTTTCTATGGCCAGGCCATCCAGGTCCAGTTCAAAGTCATCTATGAAACAGGCCTTTTTCGAATTGACCCGGTCAGGTTTTGGAGAACTAGCATAGACATCCTCTATGTTTACTGACCACCTTTTTTCCGGTGGTTCCCGGGAACAGTCCTTGCCGGCAATGATGTTTTCCCAGAACTGTTCCGGGTTCATTGCCGATGGAAAGGCGTTTCCGATCCCGACGATGGCAATAGCAGGCCTGGTTTGCATGAGCTTCCTGATTTTAAAAAGTTAAAAATTTTTAAGACTGGGTTTCGTCTATTAGTCTGTTATTTTTAAATGCTGAATTTAATGAATCATCAACGACACATTCGTATTCATCAATCCGGGCAATCAATTCACCTTTGTTATCAACCAGTTCTATGGTTGCCACAATTGCATGTTTATTGTGAGAAACAATCTCTATACGTATTTCCATTTCTGTCGTTGGATACGTACGGTTAAACTGGCGATAACCAGTTAAGCCGGTTGGCAGTGAACCAGACCCTGAGTCTTCAAAACTCCAGAGTATCATCAGTTGAAATGCGCTATCGATTATCAACGGGTCGGCCAACCAGTTTTTACGAATCGGCTGGGTCATCCATAAGGATGGTTTTGGTGCTGTTTTGGCCGTGCCTGTTATCCGGGAGTCAGAATAACCGATAATCGAAGTAATACTCTGTAGCTCCGGCCCATGAAATAACAGGCCTTTATCGTAAATATCGCCCAAGGACCTGGAATATTTTCCATGCTCTACAGATACCTGTGGTAGTGGTTTTTGTGGATAAGTATTATCAAGGATGATGGTTGCGCCGGCATGTAAGGTTTCTCCTTGTTTTAATTCAACCGGGACAATAAGTTGACCATTTTCTTCGACTAGGTCCCCCGCCAGAATCTGAACGTTTAACATGTCATCAGAGTCTACAATAATACCTTTGAATATCCTGAGATTATCCACACCACTAAATACCAGCCCCGGGTTATTATGCAGGGCACCATGGGCAAACCACTCAATGATGATTGCCGCAGGTAACACAGCCTTGCCATTCATAATATGAGAATTGAGAACGGGCAATTCTTTAATGCTGACAGTCCGTTCGTAGGCGAGATGTAATGGATTACTGTCGGTTTTGGATTGTATGGTTTTACTAATAATTTTATTAACCTGCTCAGGCGGTTTTGAACCCAGTATAATCACTTCTACATCAGATTCAGATTTGAGTTCATCGATTAGTTGCCTCGCACCTGCCTGCAGAGGGATGACACCAATGCCCTCAGCTTCAAACAGTTTGCGTAATTGAGGGGTGACCATACCACCATCCCATGGCCCCCAGTTCAAGCTAATAACTTTACACTGCTTGCGATAAATAGATTCAATTTGTGCCATCTTGTTTAAGACTTCATTGGCTGCAGCATAATCGCTTTGACCCTTACGGCCGAATCGTGCCGTGGTGGATGAAAAAGTCACCAGGACTTTCAAGTTATCGTCGATTGTTGCCTTAAGCAGTGATTTAAGACCATAGACCTTGGTGGAATAAACATCATTAAACTGGTCACTGGTTTTATCTTCAAACAATTTATCGGCGAGCACACCTGCACCGTGTATAACACCGGTAATGGGGCCAAATTCCTTACGTGCCTCATCGATTGCCAGTGAGACCTGATCTACGTTTCGGATATCAACTGGTTTATATAATACTTTGACCCCGCATGCGCGGGCCCGCTCCAGATTGTGTCTGACTTCCCGTGCCGCCATTATCTCCCTGGCCTTTGCCTCCACCTCTTTGGGAGACATGGATTGTTGATTGTTTTGAATAATGGCTTGTTTTATATCAACTGCATTGTCGGTGTCAGGTAACCAGTCCGGCTCTAATTCAGGGACAGGGGAGCGTCCCAGTAATAACAGATTGTTCTCAAATTCACAGGCAAGCTCAATTCCAATTTCAGCTGTGATGCCGCGGGCACCACCACTGATGACAATGGTCTCGCCCTTGCCTGGCAGGGTTTTCGCAGATTGTGATTCTTTTGTTACGGATTTTTCATTAAGGTTGAGCAGGGAAACGTTGTTATCCTGAACTCCAGCTTCTATATGCCCAGTATAGAATAATTCTTCCACTATTTTTTCTACTGTCTCATTTGCGATATCAGTACTTGTTTGAATATCCAGTAGTCGGCAGCTGACCCCTGGCCATTCTTTATCCAGGGTTTTTATTAAACCACCAATCGCAGCGGCTTCAGGATTAAAATCATGCCTGGAGTTCAGACCAAAAGCTCCTCCCATCCTGGTAATGGTCGCAAGTAAGGTGGGACTATCTGCTGATGCCTTGAGATCATCTGCATGATGTTGTATCAACGCCAGAGTTTCGCAGATGTTATCTGCATCGGTGGTTTCCGGGACCAGGACAATCAGACCAGATATTTTTTCCTGGTGGCGATCTTCAAGTGAGATCTTACGCGCTTCAATACCCCGTAATTCCAGTTGTTGGCAGATAGCATCGGCTAGAGTTGAACCATCATCTGTTACCAGTATCTCGCCCTCTATGTTTAGCGTTTGTCTGGATAACCCGTCGGGGTCCATGGACAACACACCACGCCACAATGGCTGATGCCTATCCTTGAGAATTGGTTGTTGATCAGGAACGATAGTTTCTTTAACCGGCCTGCTACCCTGTTGCATGTGGTCGATAATCTGTTGCAGGGTCTGCAGGTTGGCCAGGTCATCGGGATTCATGGTGGGAGCTTCGGGGACCTTTTCCTGAAAGGCAGACAGGATCTCCACACGTTTAATGGAATCAATCCCCAGATCGGTGTCCAGGTTCATGCTGGTATCCAGCATGTCCGCAGGATAGCCGGTCTTTTCCGCAACCACTTCCATGAGATCATTTGTATAGTTTGTCTGTCCCGAATTACTGATAGTGACTGTCTTTGTATTTTGGCCTTGACTGATATTGATCGTTGGCGAGTTCACCTGCATATAATCGACTATCTGTTGCAGGGTCTGCAGGTTGGCCAGGTCATCAGGATTCATGGTGGGAGCTTCGGGGACCTTTTCCTGAAAGGCGGACAGGATCTCCACACGTTTGATGGAGTCAATACCGAGATCGGTATCCAGGTTCATTTCAAGATTCAGCATGTCCTTTGGATAACCGGTTTTATCAGCCACAATATCAAGTAACGGACCGGTGAGGTCAGGAAGTTGTGCCGGTGAACCTGGTGTCGCCGTAGAGGTCGTTTGTGGAATTTCAGTATCAGTTGTTGCTATATAACTGATGATCTGTTGCAAGGTCTGCAGGGTGGCGAGATCATCTGGATTCATGACAGGTGCCTCAGGGACCCTTTCCTGGAAGGCGGAGAGGATCTCCACGCGCTTGATGGAATCGATCCCCAAATCCGTATCCAGGTTCATATCGGCGGTAAGCATGTCGACCGGGTATCCTGTCTTGTCTGATACCACCTGAAATAAAATTTCCTGTACGTTTGTTGATACCTTGCCCGGTGGTACTTCTTTCTTTGAAACAGTTTTGCTGGTTGGCTGTGCATGGTTTGCCGCCAGAAATTCAGCAATATGTTTCAACAGGCGAAATGTCCCCAGTTCTTCCGGCTGAATGGCATCTGCGCCAGGTAATTTCTCATGCAATGCAGAGAGGATCTCCACGCGCTTGATGGAGTCGATACCAAGGTCTGTGTCCAGGCTCATTTCCAGGCTTAGCATATCAACCGGGTATCCGGTTTTTTCTGCCACGACTTCAAGTAACAAGGCTTCCAGTTCATTGTCTTGCTGTTCTTCTGGTTTGTTATCTATTTTGTAACTGGTCGGCTGTATATCTACAGGCTTTTGAATGGGGGGTTTTGTGACTACCGGCTCACTAACTGGTGTGGTTGTCAGGGGAATACTGGGAATATCAACCGTCCCTGCCGCTTCTCCTGATTGCAGGCGTACACTTTGTTCGAGCAGACTTTGTATAGCCTTCTGTGCAGTTTCCTGGCCTTCCAGGTATTGCCTGTGCAGTTCAGCGGTTTGTTGCTGCATTTTTTGCAGACTAAGTATGGTCTGTTGCGTGGCCTGTAACAGTCCCTGGTTCTCAACACTTATTGCCTTCGGTTCAGCGGTTGGAATACTGTTGGTCTTACTGGTAATTTCTTTATCCACCGCAGCTGGTGTGGGCCTGGTTGGTTGATGTTGAATAGGCGGTCGTTTCTCCCGCGGTTTCATGTAATTGGCACCTGTGAGTGGGATTGACATAGAAGGTTTATCAGTGGTTCTGGACTGGTATTCGCTGATGTAATCTGTATCCCATAACCTAAGTTCCACATGATGTCCCAGGCTGGCTACCTGTGCCAGGGTACAGGCCAGATCATATTGACCTGGTTTACGACCACGGCTGGCATCTATGGCCAGTGCATTGAAGGCTTTATCACCCAGTATGGAAGTGACTAATCCGGTAATGACGTTGCCGGGTCCTACCTCGATAAAGGTTCTGGCACCGGCCTCATAAAGATTTTCTATCTCGGAGACAAACTCTACTGGCCTGGCCAGTTGTGATGCCAGTAAAGCCCGTGCCTTTTCAGGCTCCACCGGGTAAGTCTCGGCAGTTGAGTTGGAAAACACCGGGATCGCCGGTTTGGAAAATTCAATGTCTTGCAGAAATTTGGCAAACGGCTTTTCTGCCGCGGCAATGAAACTGCTATGAAAGGCGGCTGATACCGGCAGTTTTTTTGCCCCGAGGCCGCGTTTACCCAGCACTTCAACCGCCCGGTCGATTTGTTCTGTGGCCCCGGATAAAACCACCTGTCTCGGTGCGTTATTATTGGCAATGATCAGGTCAAGTTGCTCTGCTTCAAGTATCTCATGGACCACTGCGGCGGAAGCAGAGACGGCCAACATTGAACCACGATCTGAATGATCATGAGTAATCATCAACTCGCCACGCTTGATGGCAAGCTTGATAAGGCTGGACTCGTCAATGACGCCGGCTGTACATAGTGCGGTCAGTTCACCAAAGCTATGCCCCGCTGTCATATCCGGCTGAATACCGAATGCGCGCAGTGCATTAAACAGTCCTATGCTGGTTGCGCCTATGGCAGGTTGTGCATGCTGGGTTTGACGAAGGGTGTCAGTATTATTACGTTTTTCTTCGTCGGTAAAAACTGGTATGGGGTAGATAAGATTTCCGAGGCTCTGATCGGGATACATTGATTCAAATATCTGAGAGGCATTGGCAATGCTGTTTTGTATCTCGGGAAACTGACAGGCCAGGTCCAGTTGCATGTCTGTATATTGGGAACCCTGACCGGGAAACAGTAATGCCAGTTTTCCTGTGGGTTTGCCTTCACCATAATAAGCAGAGTTTGCCAGGTTCCAGGATGTGCTTTGTTTATCTTCAAGTCTAATACAGATATCGTCAATTAAGGCATTTAAATCTGTTTGTCGGGTAATGACCAAAACCAGTCGGCAGTTATCTGACAGGTTGAACCTGGCCTGACTACTGGCCGCCTGGTATCTGAGGGATTCCCATTCCTGGTTAATCTCCATGGACTTCAAGTTCTTGATCAGGTCAGATCTATTTTTATCGCTGAATGAATAGATCAGCACACTTCCGTCCCAGTCTATTTCCTGACTTTCTGACTCTGCCTCCTCCAACACACAGTGAAAATTACTGCCACCAAAACCAAATGCACTTAAGGCTGCCCGTCGTGGGTGGTTTAATCGGGAAAGCCAGGGTCTTGCATATGTATTGACATATACCGGTGCTGATCCCGGGTTTAATATGTCCAGAGGCTTGTCGATTTTTATAGTAGGTGGTAAGACCTTATATTTAAGTGCCATGGCAATCTTGATGAGACCGGCCACACCAGCGGCGGCCTTGGTATGCCCAATCATGGATTTGACA
>JAURPG010000053.1 GCA_030835405.1 Gammaproteobacteria bacterium
ATACCCTTTTCTTTAAATATCTCCAAATGTGGGCTGTTTTTTGCCGTTGTAAGATTTTCAGCTGTTAAAAAATAAATCTCTTTCTGACCTTCCCGCATACGTTCAATATAGTCTTTAAGGGAAACTGACTGCTCTTCTGTGTCTTCATGTGTTGTTGTAAACCTGAATAACCTGGCCAGATCTTCTTTTTTGTCAGAGACTTCTTCTACGACGCCTTCTTTTAATACCTTGCCAAATTCTTTCCAGAACGTTTTATATTTTTCGGGTTCCTTTTCAGCCATATCAGACAATAAATCCAGTATTCGCTTTGTCGCACCGGAACGAATGGAATCAATGGTTTTGTTTTGTTGGAGGATTTCCCTGGAAATATTCAGTGGCAAGTCACTTGAATCAACAATACCTCTGACAAACCTGAGATAGGGAGGGAGCAATTGGTCAGCATCATCCATAATAAATACTTTTCTGACATAAAGCTTTACTCCGTGGCGGTTGTCCCTGTCCCATAAGTCAAACTGTGCGCGGGAGGGAATATATAATAAGGTGGTATATTCAAGTTTCCCCTCTACCTTGGAATGGATTTTAGCCAAAGGATCTTCAAAATCATGACCAACGTGTTTATAAAACTCGTTATATTCCTCTTCAGAGATATCTTTTTTGTTTCTTGTCCAAAGGGCCTGGGCACTGTTAACTGTGTCATCTCCCTTTTCATCACCCTCTGCCGGCATAATAATGGGGATGGCAATATGGTCAGAGTATCTTTTAATGATTGAGCGCAATCTGAAGCCATCCAGAAATTCTTCGGCGTCATCCCGCAGGTACAACACCACCTTAGTACCACGCCGCGGCCGATCTACTGTTTCTATAGTGTAATCATTTTCCCCTTGTGACACCCATCTGATACCCTCGGCTCTGGCCGCACCTGCACGCCGGGTTACCACCTCAACCTTTTCAGCCACAATAAATGATGAATAAAAGCCAACACCGAACTGACCGATCAAACTGGAGTCTTTTGACTGGTCCCCGGTTAACTGCTCTAAAAACTGACGGGTACCGGATTTTGCGATGGTACCAAGATTGGCAATCACTTCGTCCCTGGACATCCCGATCCCGTTATCAATGACTGAAATAGTCTTCTGGTCCTTATTGTATTCAACCCTGACATTTAACTCCGGATCATCTTCAAATAATTTGTCATCTTTCAGGGCTTCAAATCTTAATTTATCTGCTGCATCGGATGCATTTGATATTAGTTCCCGGAGAAAAATTTCCTTGTTGCTATATAGTGAATGAACCATTAGGTGTAGAAGTTGCTGCACCTCAGTCTCAAACCCTAGCGTTTCCTTTTTTGTATCTGCACTCATTTAACTTCCCTTATAGTTTAAATTTTGATTGTGATCCCATGATGTGGTGATTAACTGTGTTTTTTTCAAGTACATGAATTATTTACACTGCCGGATATTTTCCTGATTTTGCAATCGTTATAGTGATTTATACCAAAAAATCTGTAGATGCGGGATATAATGCCTGAAAATTAATAAACAACCCGGTTGAAACCCATGAAATTATATTTTTTTATTTTTGCATGCTTGCTGTTATCCGGCTGTGCAACAACAAAACCAGCTGTTTCTGTTGCATCCAATGAATTCCCGCGTACTTCAGTCACAGCTGCCATGGCAGATGCTGCCTACTCAAGTTCAGATTGGGAAAAAAGTGAACAACATTATTTAAGTCTCCTGGAATTAACGCCAGATAATGGGCATTTCTGGTACCGCCTGGGTAATATTTATTCATCCACGAACCGAATACATGAGGCCATTGTAGCCTATAACCAGGCCCTTATACTTGACCCCCAAAATACCTATGCCTGGTATAACCTGGGTATGGTGCAATTAAAGCAATCAGCTTATACATTTAATGCCATGCAATCCCAACTAACACAGCAAGATCCCATGAACAATCGTGCCAGGCATATTCTGGAAAGGATCATGGGGCTTCTAAATGAATAAAACGATATAAGTTCCATTCAAATACTGCCAGATATCCCACGGATTGATGGTGATTTTCAATAGCACCAATCACAAATTCACGATATGATCTGGACATGCAAATCAGTGAAAACTCTATTCACAAGCATACCCCTGTAATCCAGCAATACCTTGGATTTAAAGCACGCCATCCCGACAAACTGCTGTTCTTCAGAATGGGGGATTTTTACGAATTATTTTTTGATGATGCGAAAAAAGCTGCCAGATTACTAGATATTACACTGACCAAAAGGGGCCAATCGGCCGGCACGCCTATACCAATGGCCGGCGTCCCGTTCCATGCCGCGGAAAATTACCTGTCCAAATTAATCAAACAAGGCGAATCGGTTGTCATCTGCGAACAAATTGGCGACCCGGCAAAATCTAAAGGTCCCGTAGAGCGCAAGATTACCAGGATTCTTACTCCCGGTACCGCAACTGATGACGCCCTCCTGGAACAAACCCTAGACTGTCTGCTATCCGCAATCTATAAAGGCAAAAAAGGGTTTGGAATTGCCTCACTGGATTTAAGCAGTGGGCAATTTCGGGCAATGCAGGTCCCGGATATGCAACATGTCAAACGAGAACTGAATCGTATAAAACCAGCTGAAATACTGATTGCGGAATCTGAAGATGCACTTTTGAATAATGATGAAGTGGATTGCCGTATCACCATGAGGGCTGAAGATATTTTTGATATCGCCTCTTCAAGGGAGATTATCAAGAAACAATATTTATTACCGACTTTAATGGGACAGGATATTGAAGGCCAATATGAGATCATTTGTGCAGCAGGTGCTGCCTTATATTATGCCCGGGAAACCCAATGCCAGGACCTTCACCATATTCGCCCGATTCAGATAGAAAACACAACTGACTGGGTCTTAATTGACAATATCAGTCAAAAAAATCTGGAGCTTATCGAAGACACTACCGGTAAAAAGCAAAATTGTCTGATCAATGTCCTCGATGCCACCAGTTGCGCCATGGGAAGCAGAATGTTACGGCGTTGGCTGGTACAACCTATACGTGACCACGATACTTTAAGACTTCGTCATGATGCAGTTTTACAGTTTCAGACGACTAAAAATTATGTTCCCATCAGAAATAATTTGGCCGAAATATGCGATATGGAGCGTGTAATCTCAAGGGTGTCCCTGGGAACCGCCCGGCCAAGAGATCTGGTACAGCTCAGACATTCCCTTGGTTTGCTGCCTGATATAAAAAAATGTCTGGAATCACTGGACAGCCCCAGGTTAACCGAACTGGCACAGCAAATGGACTTGTTACCTGCGTTACTGTCTTTTCTTGAAAAGGCATTGATTGATGAACCCCCACAAACCATCCGTGACGGTGGGGTCATTGCAGAGGGGTTTGATGAAGAACTTGATGAACTTAGAAGACTCAGCACTGATGCTGGTGACTACCTCAATGAAATGGAGGAAAGGGAAAAGACCAGGACTGGCCTGACCACCCTTAAAGTGGGGTATAACAGGGTTCATGGATATTATATTGAAGTCAGTAGGCTATATAGTGATAAAGTCCCCGCAGAATACCACCGTAGACAAACACTGAAATCGACAGAACGGTTTATTACGGAAGAACTTAAACAATTTGAAGACAAAATCTTAAGCGCCAGGGAAAAATCGCTGGCGAGAGAAAAGTACCTTTATAACCTTATTCTTTCACGCATCGTTGAAGATCTGGTATTCATACAGAATATCGCCAGTGCCATTGCTGAAGCTGACGTGTTATCTACCTTTGCAGAAAGATCAGAAATTAATAATTATTCTAAACCTGAGCTTAGGGACACACCGGGGATTTCAATCTCCAATGGTCGACACCCAGTGGTAGAACAGATTCAGTTCAATCCCTTTATTGCCAATGACATACACATGGATGATAACCATAAGATGTTATTGATTACCGGCCCGAATATGGGTGGAAAATCTACCTATATGCGCCAGGCCGCCTTAATTGTGATCATGGCGCATATTGGTTGTTTCGTGCCGGCTGATTCTGCATCAATAGGTCCTGTGGATAGAGTATTTACCCGGATCGGTGCCAGTGACAATCTTGCCGCAGGACAATCAACCTTCATGGTGGAAATGGTCGAAACGGCCAATATCTTAAATAATGCTACCCAAAACAGCCTGGTATTACTGGATGAGATAGGCAGAGGCACCAGCACTTATGACGGGTTGGCACTGGCCTGGGCTTGCGCACAATACTTAACCTGCGAGATTGGGCCATTCTGCCTGTTTGCTACGCATTATTTTGAGTTAACCGAGCTTGTCGACCAAACCGATGGAATCGTAAATCTCCATTTTGATGCCATAGAACACAAAGAAAAAATTGTTTTCCTTCATAGGGTTAAAGAAGGTCCTGCCAACAGGAGTTATGGCTTGCAGGTTGCCCAGTTAGCCGGCATCCCCAGAAGCGTCATCAGTTCAGCAAAAACCAGGCTCGATGAAATCGAACAAAATCAACGAATTGGTCTTGATTCAGTTCCACAAAAAGATATGTTTTCCCAGGAAGACCCATGGATTACAAGGTTAAAGGATATGGATCCTGACTCATTATCGCCCAAACAGGCCCTGGATTTACTGTTCCAATGGAAAAAATTACTGGATTGAAACACTTTTTACATCAATTTTTCAGGATCTTCGTAGTAAAATACTCACTCATGGAAATATCCAGAGAATTTTCTGAGTTAGAAATCAACATAGAGGAAATATAAAGATGCCATTTATTGTTACCGAATCATGCATCAAATGTAAGTACACGGATTGTGTGGAAGTTTGTCCTGTCGACTGTTTCCATGAAGGCCCTAATATGCTGGTAATTGATCCAGACGAATGCATAGATTGCACCTTGTGTGAACCGGAATGTCCGGTAGAGGCAATTGTATCTGAGGATGAAGTTACAGAATCACAACAGGAATTTATCTCATTGAATGCCGAACTAGCAAAACTATGGCCGGTCATCAATGAAAGAAAAGAACCGCCTGAAGATGCCGACGAATGGAAGGACATTAACGACAAGCTTAACCATCTGGAGCGTTAATCTTTCTATAAATGAGAAGTCTTTCAGACAAAATCAGATTAATAACACCCCAGTCTGAATGTTTGAATTTTAAATATCGTAGATGGTTATTTATTTGCCCTGTGTTGATCTGCACCATATCCATACCTGCCACCGCGGAAGTATACAAATGAGTGGATGAAAATGGCCGGATTCATTATGGAGACAAACCTGGTAATAATGCTTCCGAGAAGCTAAACATTCAGAAAAGCTATACGACGAACCCGATTGATGTGAAACAGGAATCCCGTCGTCAACGTTTACTGGACGTTATGAAAGAAGAACGACAGGCTAAAAGAGAACAACAGGAAGAAGCACAAAAACAAGCAAAGACTAAAAAAACCAATTGTAACCGTGCAAAAAAACAACTGGCATCCATTGAAAACTCCAGTTATCTGATGGAAAAGACAAATGACCCCTACAATCCTAAGATTTTAACGGATGCAGAACGTCAAACAGCCACAAAGAATGCCCAAAAGGCAGTAAATTATTGGTGTTCTGGCTAATTAATTTTCCTGTCATTTTCATAGACAATTCTAATAAAATCAGGGTATTATGTGCGAAATTAACAGTAATAAATACTATTATTAAACATCTGTTGTTTGGCCAACAAGGCAATCAATAGGGTCATAAAAATATATTAAAAACAATACACTCTATAAACCACCCGGTTACAACAAACCATTTATCCTGAAAGATTGCCAGTAAATGAGCCTGTTAGAAAAAATTGAAATTGTAAATGTTTCAGATGTGGGGAAATGCAGGCCACATAATGAAGACAGTACATTAAGTGATTCCAGTGAAGGACTGGTGATCCTGGCAGATGGAATGGGGGGATACAAAGGCGGTGAGGTTGCTAGTGCCATTGCGGTAACGTCTATCCACTTTGAGATATTAGCCGGGCTGGGAAAGATTCAGCGTGGTAAAAAGACTGAAAATTCAGAAATCAGTCTGGAATCAGACGTGATAAAAAATGCAATAACTTTAGCAAATTCAGAGATTTACAGTACTGCCCAGACAGATCAGCAATGCCAGGGCATGGGAACCACCATTATTGTTGCGCTGTTCCATAATAATAAATGCACCATAGGTCATGTGGGTGATTCCAGGGCATACCGTAAAAGGGCCAATACATTTACCCAGATCACTAAAGATCATTCGTTAATTCAAGAACTTATAGATAGGGGCATGTATACACCTGAAGAAGCGGTAAAGCATGCCCCAAAAAATCTGGTCACCAGGGCCATGGGAATTGATAGCCAGGTTGAGGTTGATATTGGCGAGGATATCGTTGAACCCGGGGATATTTATATGCTGTGTTCAGATGGATTAAATGATATGGTAGGGGATGAAGAAATTCACTTAACCCTAAGTAAATATAGTGCTAATCTAGCACAGGCTTCTGACGAATTAGTTCGATTAGCAAACACCAAAGGGGGAAAGGATAATATTTCCATCATCCTGGTGAAGGTTTTGGAAGAATTTTCAAGCTCCGATGGGGGCATAATAAAAAAACTAAAAAGTCGTTTGTTTCAATAAATGTCAGGGGACAGGACATAATCGATGTCTAAGTTAGTATTAAGCTTAAATGGAGTCGTACAAGGCGAATATGAACTCAATCAGGAGAGGGTTACGATTGGGCGCAAAGCCGAAAATGAGATTCCAATTGATAATCTTGCCGTTAGCGGCAAACACGCTCTAATCATTACAATTCTGGATGACTCATTCCTGGAAGACCTTGGTAGTACCAATGGGACTTACGTGAATGGAAAACTCATTAAAAAACATGCCCTTAAGAATGGGGACGTGATTGCCATCGGCAAGCATGAATTGAAATATGTCAATGATGCCGTTGGGGATGACTATGATGAGGATGAATTTGAAAAGACCATGATCATCAAGCCCGGCTCTGCCAGTGCGGCAGTTGCGGCCGCCAAGGCGGCAGAAAATGCCGGCGCAGCAGCAGAACCAGCCAGGCCTGCATCGGCAGGAGCCCCTGCGGGTGGTGGCGGCGGGATGCCACTGGGTAGATTGACTGTCCTTAACGGCCCGATTGCTGGCAAAGAACTGGAATTAACCAAGGCGCTGATTACACTTGGTAAACCCGGGACCCAAGTAGCTGTTATTTCCCGTCGGCCACAGGGTTACTTTTTGACCCATATTGAAAGTGATGGCGATGGTAAACGTTATCCGACAGTTAATGGCGAACCCATTGGTCCAAAGGCATATCAGTTAAAAGATGGTGATTTGATTGAGCTGGCAGGGATTAAGATGGAGTTCAGTAGTTCGAATTGATTTACAATTAGTCGTATTAGAAAAACCGCCTTTCGGCGGTTTTTTTATGCTTATGAATCTGCCTGGATTCTTGCATCAACAGAATCATGAATAGGGAATATCTTGTCCAGCCTGGCCAATTGCAATACATTCATTGCTGCATCACTAACACCAATAAATCCAAAATTTACGTTGATTTTCTTGGCGGTCGATAACCTTCAACAAGACTGGCTATGACTGAGCTGTCAATATAACTAACTTGTGACAAATCCACTAGAACACCTATATTGCTATCTTCAAGACAGGCCAGGATCTGCTTTCTGGCATCGGGTGAACAGGACAAATCTACCTCACCTGACATTTCCACAACCTTGTAACCAGCCTCTTCTCTCTCATTATATTTCATTGATAAACCTGCTGGTTATTATTAATTTTTAATACTACTACGCTTAAAAAAAGCTTAATCAAGATTGATCAGCATTTCCATATAATTCCCTTTATTATCATCCAGATGACCCATTTTAAACTCATCCATAATTTCCTGAATGAAATGAATCCCCAGGCCGCCGGGCCTGATATCATCCAAATCCCGTGGCTTTACACTATCTAAATTGATTGGCGGTGCGTGGTCTGTCAATCGAAATCTCAGCCCTCCACTTGTCTTTGACAGCTCTAATTCAAATATCCCTTCTCCAACATCTTTATAGGCATGAGTAATAATGTTCATACACGCTTCATTAACTGCTATCACAATATTTTGGGCCAATTCCTTACTGCAACCATCATTTTCCAATGCCCGTTGGACGACAGATCTGACTAATGCCAAACGATCTGCTTCGGCAGGTAACTTCAATTTAAACAACAATTCTGGGTCTATATTTGGCTGCATTCAATCAATAAAATGGTTATGTCATCGTGTTGGCCTTCATTTGGCCGCCTTATATTACTGACAATCGAATCAAGTCGCTTGCTACTAATAGTCTTGGAATTGGATTTAATCAGATTGATTAGTCCATCAACTTCCAGTTCCTTTCCTGATTCATCCATAGCCTCTGTTACGCCATCCGTGAAAACATATAAGCTCTCTCCGTCCAGTGAAAGGGTCGTCGCAGGAAACTCGATCCCGGTCATAATCCCCACCGGTGGGGCCGTTGCCGGCAGCTCCTCAAAGGTGTCATCATTTTTATGGAATAAAGGAGGTTGATGTCCCGCATTGGCAAAACTCACAATATTGGTCTGTGGATCAATAAACCCTGATACCAGGGTCACAAACATCCCATGGGATACCGTCTCACAAATTTCATCGTTCACACGCTGTAGCAACTTCGCCGGGTCTTTCATGTCCTTTGCCAGGTGATGCAGTAAACTGCTCACATTGGCCATTAATAAGGCTGCATTCATCCCTTTTCCTGACACATCGGCAAGATTAAAGTAAATAAGTCCGTCTTCCCTTTGAAAGAAATCAAAGAAGTCCCCTGACACCTCGCTGGCGGGGTAATTCAATCCCTGGACCAGGAATTCCTCATCAACCGATCTGGGTAACAGGCTTTCCTGGATTTCCCGGGCCAATTCCAGTTCTTTCTGCATACGTTCCTGCACTACTAACTGGTCAGCCATCCTGGCATTATGAATTGCAAGAACTGCTGCAGATGCCAGCGCAATCATGATATTTTCATCACGCTTGTCAAATAATCCATCGCCACCGCGTTTATTAATCAGTTCCAAAGCACCTATGCATTCTTCCAGGACCATTAATGGTGCGCAGAGAATAGACCGGGTTTCAAATCCCGTATCTTCATCTACATTCTGGGCAAAATCCGGGTCTTCCCTGATATCTCTGA
This sequence comes from Gammaproteobacteria bacterium, assembly GCA_030835405.1. GTDB lineage: Bacteria > Pseudomonadota > Gammaproteobacteria > Eutrophobiales > Eutrophobiaceae > Eutrophobius. The sequence goes on from JAURPG010000053.1 coordinate 9,224, forward strand.
CGATCTGGCTGGAACAGGTATTGACAGTTTTGCCGACAATTCCCGCAGTGGCAGGCAAGGTCAGGCCGGTGATATCTACCGGGCCGGCACAACCCCGACAGACCAGTTGCTCACCGTCATCTGTGAGTAAAAAGATGGATGCTGCCTCTGCATCCAGGTATTGAATAAATCGCTCGATTGCAATATTGAGTGTTTCGTCGATATCAAGAGATGCAGCGAATGATTGAACCACTTCCGCCAGTAGTACCAACTGTGAATCCAGATCCGGATCGGTTTCTGTTTCGAACAGGGAATATACATTACTGGACTTCATCAGGTTAGCTTCCTCAGGCTTTCCATGTATGCCCGCTCATCCGGCATGGCACCAGTTTGTTGCGCCTTCCATAATGACTCTTCCAGACAATCCATTATTATATGTTGTAACTGGTGTTCATCAGGGTATTTTGTCAGTAATGACTGGTAAAGAGAAGAAATTCCGATGGGTCTATCAGTTGATACCTGTTCCAGCAGGGCAATATGCAGGCCCATATGAAGAAATGGATTTTGTTGCTCATTGAAACAATCTTGATCTTCGACGACTAAATCTAAATCGTCAAGAATTATGTGATATTCGGGATGTCCCTGGATCACATGACAAACCATTAACTCCAGAGGCTCCATGGGTGTTGATTTGCGAAATTTCTGCCAGGCCTGAAAAAATACACGCCTGCTTTCATCACGATCCTGAATAATCATATTTGATATTTATCATTTCATGAATATTAATTATTTTAAAAAATGTTTTCGACTTAGCCAAACCAGGAAATTAACTATATAAAAAAAGGGGCGCATATATTTTTTGAATATACGCCCCTGCAGGATCTATTAAAGATAATCAGGGTATAGAGAAGCCCGCAGCCCCCATAATGACATCCGTTTCAAGTATTTCATATACAATACCAATATGCTTTGGGACGCCTCCTGAATTTGGTCCAGCGAAGCCACCATCTATAAATGCACCACAGTTGGGATTACAGGCGCTTCCTGCCGCGACAGTACTCGCCGTTACGCCGCTAGTAACATCAAATACTGCGCCATTTGCAGGGTCTACAATCAAACTACCATTCACATTGTAAGCCGCACCGTTATGACCAACATTCATATTAATTGTACCAGTCCCGGCAAAATCAATTCCTATCGTTCCAGAAGTTGCACCGTCGCCTATGGTACTGCCACTTGCACTTGTGGATGATGTTCCTCCGGACCAATTATATGTGGCCAATCCGGAAGTATTGATAACACCTGGATCCTTACCAAAAACAAAGTGTGCGCTCTGGTTGCCCGTTAGAGGATTCTCATCTGTCCCCGATGTCGCATCAAATGAAAGTACAGAACCATTGGTCCACCGTCCCCAACCGATACCATCAGTCGCATCATAGAATGAATCCTGAATGGAAGCAGCACCTGATGTATAGGCTGAGATTATTGATTGATCGCCAGTGCTCTGGGCAGTAATAAGCGAATTCACTTCAGTCACTGAGGTTGAATCATCACCAACAAGCATCAGATCCAGATCGACTGTGTTAACCACTCGAAAAGTACCAACCGGAGAATCTAAATCTTCAGTCCCCAATGCACCAACTACATTATCATTTTCATCCAGAAAAATAGAGGCATCCCAGCCAGTCGTTGACTCTTCGGGGTTTATACCAACATATACCGAATTCGTTTGAACGGTGCTTGTTGGTGTTGCCGTGAAACTGCCGAATTGAAATACCCCAACGCCCATGATTAGATCTGTTGTCTGAATATCATACTCAAAACCGGCATATTTGGGAAAGACGTCAGATACCGGTCCGGTAAAACCACCCTCAATAAACGTCTCACATGACACGGTACATTCACCGCCAGTTGCGGTAACCTGGGATACACCACTAACCTGAAAATCAAAGAATGCGCCATCAAAAGGATCAATAAGAAGTGGTCCCTGTACATTGTAGTCAATACTGTTGTGCGATACATTCATATCCAGATCTGCTGAATATAATGCGAAATTGACATCTATCGTACCTGATGTAATTCCATTCCCAATTGTACTGCCACTAAAAGACGTAGACTGAGTGCCATCTAAAAATGAGTAACTGGCGCTTTCATCATTGACAGGTATTGCCGGTGGCTCCATACCAAATAGATAGTGAAAGCTCTGCGTGCCAGTCAGCTCAATGATTTCATTATCCGCAACAACACTACTTTCATTGAGCACCAGAATATTACCTTCGGCCCATCTTGCATACCCAATCTCACCATTGCTAAAAAATTCAACCGGACTGGCAGGGTTTGCCTCAAACGACGCAATCAAAGCCGAGTCGGCCAATGCTTCCAGGGACTGAGCAGAACCTGCTGCCGCAGCATTGTTTGCGCCCAATACAGCCTCCAGATCGATAGTTGCTAATACCTGTGTAGAAGGACCGATATCATCTTCTGCCAGACCGAGAATACCCACCACTTTGCTGTCTGAATCACGTTGAAAAAGTGACGCACCAAATTCAACACTCGGCACATCCACACTATCCGGCTCTGACGCATCGGGTAGCACACCGATTAATCCAAACCCAGAAAGCACGGTAGATGTAGCAGGTGCATCAAAGTTTGAAAATGAAAACGCAGCCACGCCCATGATGGGGTCTGTTACCAGAATGTCATATTCAAGACCAATATACTTGGGGAAATTCCCACTGGCTGGACCTGCAAATGAGGCATCGATAAATGTATCGCAGGGCAAGCAATCGCCACCTGATGCCAGCACTTCCAAATCTGATAATAAAGCGTCATTAGGCTCTACAATAAGAGTCCCGTCAATAGCATAATTGATACTGTTATGTGACACATTCATATCCAGAAAGGCAGAACTGATTTCGAAATCGACACCAATAACCCCGCTGGTTACCCCCTGGCCGATGGTATCACCACTAACCGTTGTGGACTGGGTGCCATCCAGAAAGTTATATGTGGCCTTACCTGCCAACGTAGGTAAAGCAGGCGATTGGGTACCGAATATATAGTGAGCACTCTGATGATTGATAAGTACTCCAACATCGTTATCGCCATCACCCTCTCCTAGTGTCAAAACATTACCATCTGTCCAGCGACCAAAACCGATCTCTTCATTAAAGAAAAACTCTGCTGATGTGGCGGGATTTTCCTCGAATTGGGCTATTAACGCCGGACTGGCTGCAGATAACAGTCTCTCCGCCACTGCAACTTCAGCGGCATTATCACCACCCCTGATTGCATCGATATCTATCGTTGCCAGGGACACAACTTCATCACCTTCTTCTATTCCAAGTATTCCGATCCCCGCACTATCTGAACTTCGCCTAAAGATAGAGGTCCCGAAATTAAACTCGAAGATATCCAATCCATCTATTGCCTCATCATCAGGGAAAACTCCCAGCACACCAAAGTTCGTCAGTACGGCTGAATTTACCCTAGAGGATGAAATGATATCCTGGTCTCCGGTTTCATCACGCTGTTCGGCCACTGCAACAATTCTGGTCTGTTCCTCGGCCTCCCGATTTTCCTGTTCTTCCTCTTCAACTTCCTCGCGCGAAGTATCAACTGCAAGTAGTGCTGGTGGTTGATCCAATACTTCGATCTCTGTATCGATATCCTGAACATAAACACCTGTACCAGAGGGAACATCTTCAACATCGACATCGTTAACTACAAAGGTAATTCCTTCCCAGGTATGGTGATACAGTCCGTCTGGACGACTATCGCAGTCTCCAGCACAAATCCGGGTATTATGCCCCGTCCCGCGGATACCAATCGTTGCAACAGCAGTATTGACTTTATATGCCTCAGGATTTTGGCGACCAATTAACCCTGTCACCGCCCTGACACCACCTTTAACCAACCGATAAGAAGCCTGTTCTGTACCATCTGGTGACCCGGAATAATTATAAGTCTCAATCTGGTACTCGGAATTTGGCTGGACTGAAATAAAAGCGCCATCCACCATGCTCAACTGCAACCGACCATTGTCAGTAATCAACCTATCACCGGAAAATATTTCATTTCCTCGTGCCAGATTTCGCTGTACGCCAGCGGTGTTTGTTGCCGTAGCCCCCCCCTGAGCAAAGACTATACGACCTGCCGCGTCCTGCGCTGACACATTGTGAATAAGGCTCAAAGACATAAGTACAAGGATTGACCTGACTAGATATATTTTTTTAGGTAAAGAGGTTCTCATATCACTTTTTTCCTGTTTAGAAATTGTATCGGGCAGTTGCAAATACCTGCCATCGATCAAAATCATTAATAACAAAATTTGAATCATTGATTAAATATCTCACTTCACTGGTTATAACCCAGTGATCACCATATGAGTGTTCAAGACCACCTCTCAGGAAAAAAAAGTTGTCCTTACGGGTTTCCTGAAACAAGGGATCTTCTCCACCATATTTACTATGTTGATAGTTGGCGCTGGCTATCCATTTCATGCTGTCGTTAATACTGTATTCGCCACCTGCCCGGATTCCAAAGTAGGTTCGGCCAAAATCAGGCCGGGTAGCTTCTAACTCATCATCGGTTCCCACATATAAACTACCGAAAATAATCGGGCTGGCTTCCCCAGGCAATAAGTGTACTACGCCTACACCCCCACTATACTGGTTCAGATCCCGGATTTCCTGATCGGGAAAACGTTGGGTTAACCCCTGGACAAATACAGAATACTGCGTCCTCGTGCTGGCTGTGTGTAACCATTGAAAATTTAATCCCATCTGGTCACGGTTAGTATCATCATCTATTAAATAACGCTGGGCCTGTAATGACAGTAAGAACGAATTTTCATCCCTGGTGTGTCTCAGCCCCAGCTGACCATTACCGGCAGCTGTATCGAAACGATGTTCATTCCAGGTGGGTCGATAAAAAATATTGGCTCCTCCAAATACCGAGATATTTCGATCCGGGTCAATACGACTTGAAAAGTTTAAGCCACCTTCCAGATTATAAAAGCCACTATCCAATTCCTGTGAAGTATCATCCAGTGTAAATACCAAATTACCGAAGGCAGGCAATGCCACGGTAGAGGTATCCGTCGCACTGTTCACATTCATATCGTAACCAAGGCTGGCCTGTAGGTAGAAATTCAACTTTCTTTGCTGTTCTGCCAACCTGACCCTGTCGTCTATAGCTGTTAAATACTCTTCAATGGTTGCCTTGACTGTCTCTGGAACCTCCTGACTCTGAGTATAGGCAAACTCTTCTCTAGATGCCTCATTCTCACCCAGTTCAAAGTAGGCCCGCGCTAGTTCCAGTCGTGCTCGAGAATTATCTGGTTCGATGGCCAACACCCGCTCAAAAGCGAACACCGCCTGGGTAGGATGGCCAGAATCCAGTGCTGCAATTCCGAGGAGCAAATCATATTCCGGTGTGCCCGCACGCTCATCTATATCTGCAAACAACAATTGAAATGCTTCTTCATTATTATTTGCATCAATTAACTGCTGGGCGCGGTCTGTTAATTCATCGCCATACGTCAGCAAAGGGAGTGAGAATAGGAGTAAAGCAGGTATAATTTTATTATTTTTAACCATAGAATAATTCCCTAAAAAAGCATAACATCAAGACATCCAAACTTATTGCTCATTTGGCAAAAATTATAGCTCAATTAATCTAAATTTATACGACAACTTTATTTGGTTTTGTGGGTAAAGACTCCGTCCCATGACTCACCTGGAGAATCAACACGATATGCCCCAATCCGTTCCAGATATAAAGAATATACCAATCTATCCTCATATTGAGTTTTAAGTTCATTCAGGATCTTTTCAGCCGTATCCCAATCCTGTTGACGGTAATATTTCAGGCAGTCATTATATTTTGCCATTTCTTCCTCTTCTTCCGGAGAGATTTCATCAACTAAAGCAATGGGTTCATATATACCCACCGGCTGGTCTTTGCCTTTTACCCTTACTAAGTCAAGCTCGCGATATACATATTCAGGTACAGCATTTTTTGTCGCCTCACCAACAATGATCTCCACACCATATGTCTTAGTCAGCCCTTCCAGCCTGGAGGCAAGGTTTACTGCATCTCCGAGTACCGTATAAGCCATGCGAAATTCAGAACCCATATCACCCACACTCATGGGACCGGAATTGATCCCGACACCAATCTTGATCTCAGGCCAGCCACGCTCTAGAAATATTTCCTGCACACCTTTCAATCTTTCCAGCATGGCCAACCCCCCTTTAATCGCATGGCGGGCATGGTCTTCATCCTTCAATGGAGCTCCCCAGAATGCCATTACGGCATCACCAATATACTTATCAATGGTCCCCCGACTTCCATGAATGATGCTGGTCATAGGTGTCAGATATAAATTCATTAATTCAGACAACTCAGAGGCACTAAGACTTTCTGAAATCGTGGTAAAACTCCTGATATCTGAAAATAATACTGACATCTCCCGGGTTTGTGCACCCTGGATATAGGATTCCGGGTCAGCGCTCATTTCACTGACTAGCTCTGGAGGCAGATACTGTCCAAACAATGCCGAGAGTTGACGTTTACCCCTGCGCTCAATGACAAACCCATAAATGATATTAGTCAGGAAGAGTAGCGTGGTTAACAATAATATCGAAGCTAGTGGCATATGCAGGTTTAGGTTCTGCCAAAAGTACAGGTTCAAGGAAGTTGTACTTATTAGAATGGCTATGGTCGTGAGAATTGAGATTACCGGGCTCAAGTGCGGAAGCAATAATGACAATAACATGCCAATCACCAGAAGCTGTAAATATTCCATCCACCACAACTCGACAGGACTATGTTTTAAATTTTGATCAAATATCCCTGATAATAAATTTGCGTGAATTTCCACACCTGGAAATTCTGGATTTACCGGTGTCGATCTGAGATCTGACAGGCCTTTAGCGGACGTTCCAACTAATGCTATTTTACCTGCCAGATCCTCAATTGGTATTCTCTGCTCCATGACATCAACGGCGGAAATATATTGATAATTTTGCCCCTTTCCCCTATAGGGAATCAATGCCTGCAAATTAACATCAACAGGTAAATTATGATCTGCGATTTTCAGGCTTTCGATTTCACTATCGGTCGTAATTTTGCCTTCTTGATTAACGGAATATATTGGTTCAATCTCATCTGCAATTAGCATATACCTGGCGATAGCAAGTGACAGGGCCTCATAATAATTTCCTTCAAACTCCATCAGCATTGGCACCCTACGCACAATACCATCTGCATCCAGTCCCCTGCTGGTATGACCGGTAGCAATGGCCGCTTGTTGAATCATTGGTAAATTGACACCATATCCACTGGCAACCGATGCATGAACGTTTCTACTGGCAAAGTCCTCCGCTGTTAATACCGGCGGAGGAAGATTTCCTCCTCGCAAATCCGAGAATGCTTCTACCTCCGTAAAGAAAGTAAATCCTAGCACCACAGGCCCTTTCATCATGCTGTCAACAAACATTTGATCATAATTAAGTCGTTGACTGATTTCGCCGAGGCGAGACCTATATTCAGGTAAATCTGAGAATTCATCATTTGCCAGGGACTCTAAAACCCTGAGACCGGAACTCTGATCTGCTTCCCTGAAGTAAATATCAAAGCCAATGATGGCAACAAAATAATTGTCGAATAGCTGATCAACCAGCAAGGCCATTTTGTCCCTGCCCCAGGGCCATCTTTCAACCTCAGCCAGGCTTTTCTCATCTATATCGATAATCACAATACGATCATCGTTTTCACCGGACACAGTTAGTACAACCTTTAAATCGTACAGTTTATTCTCAAGCTGCTCGAGGAAGGCCCATTCGTAAGTCCCTCTGGAATATCCAAGAAAGGCAATCGTCATCAATAATGATATTATGATGATGAACAATTGCTTTCTATACTTCTTTAATGTTTGAAAAAGTATTTTCAATTTAAATACCTTTGTTCTTTTTCTTAATATTTACCATTTAAGACTTCAACATTAACAATATTTTTTTTTATCTTTCCATTCACAATAAGTATAGATTGAACAGCAAAAGCATTTAGGATTTCTGGCAATACAGGTATATCGACCATGCAGTATCAACCAGTGATGGGCATTTTTTTTATATTCATCCGGGACCAATTTAAGGAGTCTGTTTTCCACCTCGAGAACATTTTTTCCTGGCGCAATCCCAGTCCGGTTGGAAACCCTGAAGATATGGGTGTCCACAGCGATGGTGGGAAGTCCAAATGCAGTGTTTAATATGACATTGGCTGTTTTTCGACCAACACCAGGCAATGCCTCCAATGCTGCACGATCACAGCGAACTTCACCACCATATTCTGACATCAATTTCCGGCATGTCTTGATGATATTTTTTGCCTTGGTATTAAACAAACCGATGGTCTTTATATAATTTTTGAGTTTATTTTCACCCAGTTTGACCAGGGCATCAGGTGTATTTGCTACCTTAAATAGTTGCATAGTCGCTTTGTTCACGCTGACATCTGTCGCCTGTGCCGAGAGAATTACCGCAATTAGCAACTCAAACGTTGAGTCATAAATAAGTTCAGTAGTGGGATGAGGATCCTGTTGCTTAAGAACTTCAAATATTTCTTGTCGTTTGGATTTATTCAAGGCGGTTTTTGGTATGAATTTTATATTTATTCAGAGCCGTTAATAGCTAACAAAATATTTATTAATGCAAAAATACATCCAGCAATGATAAATGCGCCTGAGGCTGTATTGAATATTGACATATTTAAAACGCTGGGAAGGAGTTTTATACCAGTTTCAGGAAATATCACCGCCGTTTCCATTTTCAAGAATAACCCACCAGTTACAAAAATTTCTCTCAAAAGGCCAACGAGAACACAGATGATTAAAATCAAGAATGATGTATAGCATGATGACTTAATGATATATCTCGGAGGAAATTTTAATGCGTCTGCTTCGAGAAAATATAACACCAGGCAATTCATCACGATCATTGGCAGATAAATATGGACAAATTGATGTAACTGGTAAAATACTGCCTGAGTCAATAGATTGATAACAGAAACACTTGCGGTACTGACAATTAATAAATAAGCCAGTCTTGTTGAATGTGATATGAGTGGCCTGAGGCTGGATATAATCAAGGCGGTAATTATAAGACTCACCGAAAAGACTATCCCCATGAACAGTCCTGTGGTTAAGGATTTGGACATGGCGATAAGGGGTGCCACCCCCAACCCACTAAGAAAAACCGGATTATTTAGTCGATTTCTTTTTAGTTTATTAGGAATACTCATCAGGAAAATTCATTAGTACCTTCTTCAATAATACTTGTGTCATATAGTTAAGCAGAATAAGTGTTTCAACTGATATTTACCCATTATAAGGAATACATTGAGATCAACCAGGTTTGCTTTCCAGTGCATCTAATATCATTTGATGAATCCCACCAAATCCCCCATTACTCATGATAACCACATGGTCTCCTGGACGAAGTTCTGCCTGTAACGCTGTGACAATGTCGGTCACTGAGATTTGTATTTCATAACGACCTGAAAAACCTGTAAATGTATCGGCAAGTTCCCATGTTAAAGCTTCGGGTTGAAACGCATAAACAAGATCTGCATCACAAAACGCCTGTCCCAGGGTTGCGCTATGTACCCCCATTTTCATGGTATTGGAGCGAGGTTCAAATACCGCGATAAGTCGTTGTTCACCCACATGGGCACGTAATGCTGCCAATGTGGTCGCTATAGCCGTTGGATGGTGGGCAAAATCATCATAAACCCTTATTCCATTTACCTCGCCGAGTACCTCTAGCCGGCGTTTTACACTTTTAAAGGTTTTCAGGGCCTTAGCAGTATCATTGATGCCAATACCAAGCAGATCTCCCATAACCGCAACTGCCAGGGCATTAGAGGCGTTATGTTCTCCCAACAGGTCCCAGTGAAGCGTGGTACGCTCTGTATTGTGAATAATCTCAAACACAGAATGGTCTGGGTATTTTGCACAACTGGACCAGTTTGCCTTATCTCCAGAGAACGGGATCGTGTTGCTCCAGCAACCGGTTTCAAGAAGTTCAGCGATATTCGGATCGTCACCACGATAAATTACAGTTCCATTTTCTGGAATTATAGCCACTAATCGACGAAATTCAAGTAATATATCCTCAATATTAGAGAAGATATCCGCATGGTCATATTCAATGTTATTGATCACCAGTATCGTTGGACAATAGTGGATAAACTTTGACCGCTTGTCAAAGAATGCGGTGTCATATTCATCTGCCTCAATGACAAAGAATTCCGATTCCCCCAGCCTGGCCGAGGTCCCAAAGTTTTCCGCGACACCACCGATCAAAAACCCAGGGGATAACCCGGCCTGCTCCAGTACCCATGCTGCCATGCTGGTGGTGGTGGTCTTGCCATGAGTGCCGGCAATGGCGATGACCTTGCGGTATTGAAGTACATTCTCTGAAAGCCATTGAGGACCGGACCGATACGGGATCCGTTCATTCAAGACATATTCCACCGCTGGATTCCCACGGGACAGGGTATTTCCTATTATGACCAGATCACAACCATCCCCCAAAGGGGCTGTATCGTACCCCTCGTGAATCTCAATCCCATGCTGCCTTAGAAAATCACTCATTGGCGGGTATACATTTGCATCTGTCCCGGAAACATCATGGCCCAGTTCTCTGGCGAGGATTGCCAGACCACCCATAAAAGTCCCGCAAATACCGAGGATATGAATTTTCATCACATTCAGGATAGGGGAAAAAGTTGTTGAAGGATCATCATAATAATTGCCACATAGGCAATCGATGCGGTTGCAGCAAGAAGATAGGATGATGAGAAGGCGTTTTTCAAAATATAACTCATGACAGCGATATTCCAGAACCAGATAAAAATTATGAACGTCATAATCAAGTCCTGCGGTGATGGACCTATATCAGCATAAACCCTTATATAATATAGCGGCACAACAATACCACTGAAAATTATACCTGTACCTGCCAATGCAGTACTGACCTGCAACCAACGATTTGGAACACTCCTTAAATAAAGAAAAATATAAGTAAGGGTTAGAAGAATTGTGGTTTCCACAAAACCCGAGGCCACGGCAGTCCAACCAGATGCAGAAGGATAGGCCATGATCGCGCTCATGAGGGTATATAAAATGACCGAAAACCAGAGTAACTCACTGGCGGCTGGCAGGTCTTGTGGCCGCTTTCGAAACAGACAAATATTAAAATATTCTTTGGCGATAGGCATTAAAATTTTTGTGAATGATGATTGCAGTGTCTATCTCCGCAGGCCTACTCTCACCACCTTATGAATGATGATAATTGATGATCTACAGTTGAATTCTGGCATTACCATCAGGCTAGGAAATCTACATGCCATTTTTTAGCAATAAGTACTCAAATTCCCTCAGCGCCTGCTTGTAAACTTTTCTTTTAAACGAGATAACTTCAGACACCGGATCCCAGTAGTTAACCCATCGCCAGTGATCAAATTCAGGGGAGTCACTGCTATCCAGTCTTACTGAATTTTCTGAACCGATAAACTTCAGCAAATACCAGCGTTGCTTTTGACCACAGCATAATGGCTTTGAGTGCTTGCGAATATATTTTTGAGGAAGCCGGTATCTTAACCATCTGCGAGTGCAGCCAATAATCTCCACATGTTCAGGCAGTAGGCCAATTTCTTCCTTTAACTCGCGGTACATGGCGACTTCAGAGTGTTCTTTTGGCCTAATCCCACCCTGGGGAAATTGCCAGGCATCCATTCCTATACGCTTTGCCCAGAATAACTTTCCCGCTTCATTGGTGAGGACGATACCTACATTTGCCCTAAAGCCATCAGCATCAATATTTGAATATGAAAAATCTGTCCTCATTCTTTTGTATGCTCGCTTGTGAAGGGGTTAGCTTATTAATTCGGCAACGGCATCCCTTTCTTCTTCCAGTTCTTTCCTCGTTGCGTCAAGTCTGGCCTGACTGAATTCACTAATCTCCAATCCTTCAACAATCTTGTATTCACCATTGCTACACTCAACAGGAAAGGAAAAAATCAGTCCTTCCGGTATCCCATAGGCACCAGTACTCGGTATCCCCATACTCAACCAGTCACCATCAGTTGTACCAATGACCCAGTCTCGCATATGTTCCAGGGCAGCATTTGCCGCCGATGCTGCACTGGACGCGCCCCTGGCGTCGATGATCGCTGCTCCGCGCTTTGCCACCGTAGGAATATATTCATTCTCATACCATTGCTGATCAATCAATCCCATTACTGGCTTGCCATCTACAATGGCATGATGAAGATCCGGGTATTGTGTGGTGGAATGATTTCCCCAGACACATAACTTCTGGATATCTGACACGGTGACACCCGCCTTGGCAGCCAGTTGTGCCAGCGCACGGTTATGGTCCAGACGCATCATTGCCGTAATGTTTGACGGATTTAAATCTGGTGCATTTTTCATTGTTATCAATGCATTGGTATTTGCTGGATTACCCACAACAAGAATTTTAACATCGCGACTTGCATTATCATTTAATGCCTTACCCTGAGCACTAAAAATTGCTGCATTTGCCTGTAGCAAGTCGTTTCTTTCCATCCCGGGTCCCCTGGGTCTTGCGCCAACCAGGAATGCAAAATCTGCGTCCTTAAAAGCAACATTCGGATCATCGCTGATCTCTATCCCAGCAAGCGTTGAAAATGCACAGTCATCCAATTCCATTACCACCCCTTCCAGGGCTTTCATCGCCGGAGTCACTTCCAGTAATTGCAGAATAACGGGTTGGTCTTTGCCGAGCATTTCACCTGCAGCGATTCTAAATAATAATGCGTAGCCTATTTGTCCCGCAGCGCCTGTTATAGCAATTCTTACTGATGGTTTCATACTCCTGTTATCTCCTTAAAATTATATTTATTTTCTTTCATTCATGGGGACATAATCCCGTTTTTCCTGACCTATATAAAGCTGCCTTGGACGACCAATTCGAAAATCAGGGTCTTTCATCAACTCCATCCATTGTGCAATCCACCCAGCACTCCTGGCCAGGGCAAACATCACAGTAAACATGTCTGTCGGGATTTTTAATGCCTGATAAATCAGTCCTGAATAAAAATCTACATTAGGATAGAGTTTTCGTTCAATAAAGTATTCGTCATTAAGCGCAATTTTCTCCAACTCCTTGGCAATCTCAAACAAAGGCTGATTAAGGTTCATTTCATCCATCAGGTCATGTACTGCCTGCTGGATGATCCTTGCACGCGGGTCATAATTCTTATAGACCCTGTGACCAAACCCCATGAGTCTGAAAGGATCATTCTTATCCTTGGCTCGGGCAATAAATTTGGGAATATTTTCCGGGCTTTCGATCTCCGTTAACATATTAATAACCGCCTCATTTGCTCCACCATGTGCCGTACCCCATAAGGTACATATCCCGGCAGCGACACAAGCAAATGGATTGGCCTCCGCACTCGCTGCTAACCTGACTGTCGAGGTACTGGCATTCTGTTCATGGTCGGCGTGCAATATGAATAAGAGGTTTAGCGCCCTGAGGGCAACAGGGTTGGGTACATATTCCTCTGAAGGCCAGGAAAACATCATATACATAAAGTTCTCTACATAATCCCTGGAGTTGTCTGGGTAGACAAATGGCAGACCTGAGGCATAGCGGTAACATTTAGCTGCCACATTGGGAATTTTTCCTATCACCCGTTTAGCGGTCATGATCCTGTGCTCAGGATTACGAATATCAGTAGCATCGTGATAGAAAGAGGCAATTGCCGCCATAACTCCCGACATAATAGACATGGGATGAGCATCTGGGCGATAGCCATTATAAAATCTGGTCAGATGCTCATGAGTCATGCTATGCATCTTCAAATCATGCTCAAAATCTGCCATTTGATTTTGATTTGGCAGTTCACCATTGAGCAACAAGTAACAAACTTCAGTAAAGCTACTATTTTCAGCCAATTGTTCAATAGGATATCCACGGTGTAACAGTACCCCTTCATCTCCATCAAGGTAGGTGATTGAACTTTTACAACTTGCGGTAGTACCAAAGCCCGGGTCCAGGGTAAATACACCCAATTCCTTATATAGATTACTGGTATCTATAACCGGCGCACCATACTTGCCTGTCAAAACCGGGCACTCTACTTGTTTCCCGGTGCGGTTATCTGTAATTGTCACTGAATTTGACATTAAAACGCCTCCCTCGGCTTTAATATTATTCTTTTTTTTTCAGGATAATACCGTCCACGATGACCAGGTCGCATCTGGACGGTCATCTTAAGAGGGCATATTATGCCTGCTTTTTTTGGAATTGTGTCTAGATCTTATCTCAATATACATTGAGATAGGTTCTTATCTTGGAAACTTGTATCAAACTTACGCCAAGTTACTTAAAATAATGCGAATTACTCCTTGAGAATTCTAACTAAATAAGGAAAATTAACAACTTTATTGTACTTATTTTTACAGCCGGATATGTAATAAAAATGCAGAATAATTTATCAACCTGGTTATATAGCGCCAACGCAGATTTTATCGAAGATTTATATGAGTCATATCTCACCGATCCTGGCTCGGTCTCAGATGAATGGCAAAAATTCTTTAATTCATTAGAGGAAAATGATTCCAGCTCAGCTCAGGACAGATTACACTCAAAAATTCGAGAGAAATTTCTGAACCTTTCCAGTAACAAGAAGGCCTCGATACAAGTTACCTCGGAAACATCAGCGGAACATGAAAAGCAGGTTTCTGTTCTCCAATTGATTAATGCCCATCGCTTTAGAGGCCATCAACAGGCCAACCTGGACCCACTAAACCAGTATGAACGCCCTCCCGTACCAGAACTGGATCCCGAGTTTCATAATCTCACGACCGCAGATCTGGACAAGACCTTCAATACCGGTTCCTTGTTTGCGGCCAAAGAGATCCCGCTGAAAAACATAATCAGCATTATTCGCAAAACCTATTGTGGAAATATCGGTGCCGAATATATGCATATCAATGAAACCGAACAGAAACGCTGGATTCAACAACGGCTGGAAGAACCCATGTCTGTACCGGACTTTTCAGACGATAAACGTAAACGAATATTAAACCGTGTAATTGCGGCCAATGCACTTGAGGAATATTTACATACGAAATATGCCGGTCAAAAGCGTTTTTCACTTGAAGGCGGAGAATGCCTGATTCCATTACTGGATGAAATTGTCCAAAACGGTACCGCTTTATCTGTGGAAGAAGTTGTTATCGGCATGGCACACCGAGGTCGGCTCAATGTGTTAATTAATATCATTGGAAAAATGCCAAGCGAGCTGTTTGGTGAGTTTGAAGGGAAGATATCAGATGATATTAATATCGATGATGTTCAGTCAGGTGATGTCAAATACCATCTCGGGTATTCCTCAGATATTCAAACGCCGGGAGGAGCAGTACACCTTACACTGGCATTTAACCCCTCTCACCTGGAAATTATTGATCCGGTTGTTGAGGGTTCGGTAAGGGCAAGACAGGATCGCAGGGATGATAAATCAAGAGATCAAGTGCTGCCTATCCTTATCCATGGTGATGCTGCATTTGCCGGTCAGGGCGTAGTCATGGAGACATTTCAGTTATCACAAACCAGGGGGTACTCCACTGGTGGCACTGTACATGTAATCGTTAACAATCAGATTGGTTTTACCACCAGCGACCCGCTGGATTCACGATCAACCTTGTATTGCACGGATGTCGCAAAGCTTGTGCAGGCACCCATATTTCATGTGAATGGCGATGATCCTGAGGCGGTTGTATTCATTACCAAACTTGCCCTGGATTTCAGAATGAAATTCAAAAAAGACGTGATTATAGACATGATTTGTTATCGAAAACATGGGCATAGTGAAGCTGATGAACCGGCTGCGACTCAACCGGTCATGTACAAAAAGATCAGGAGCCACCCAAACGTCAGAGAGTTGTATTCCAAGCAATTGATCGATGGAGGTGTGGTGTCTGAATCAGAAGTCCAGGCAATGAGTGATAATTATATCAATTGCCTGGATTCAAACGAATCCGTGGCTGGCCCAAAAGCAACGAATATTAACATGACGCATTTAATCAATTACGCCCCGTATAAAGATGCGCTCTGGCGTGATTTCATATCAACAAGCATCACTGACGAAGAAGTAAATCGTTATGTCAATGCAATCACAACGATCCCCGATGAATTTAAATTACATCCGACAGTCAATAAAATTATTGAATCTCGCAAAAAAATGGGCGCAGGAGATTTACCAATGGATTGGGGGTTTGCTGAAACCCTGGCCTATGCCTCTCTGGTAGACAAGGGCCATCCTGTAAGAATTTCCGGTCAAGACAGTGGTCGAGGTACCTTTTTCCATCGCCATGCGGTCATTCATAACCAGGAAGACGGGGATACCTATTTACCCCTGCAGCATATCAGTAGTGAACAGGCAAATTTTCTGGTGATCAACTCAATATTATCTGAAGAAGCAGTGTTAGGATTTGAATATGGATATAGCAGTTCAGAACCCCGCGCATTGGTTATCTGGGAGGCACAATTTGGCGATTTTGCAAATGGTGCGCAAGTAGTATTTGACCAATTTATCAGCTCCTGTGAGGCAAAATGGGGACGTTATTGCGGAGTAACTGTTTTGCTGCCTCACGGTTATGATGGCGCAGGCCCAGAGCATTCATCTGCGAGACTTGAACGATTCCTGCAATTGTGCGCACGGGAAAATATGCAGGTTTGTGTCCCCAGTACACCCGCTCAGATGTTTCATATGTTGCGACGACAGGTAATCAGGCCTTATCGCAAGCCATTAATTATTATGAGTCCAAAAAGCCTGCTGCGACATAAATTATCAACTTCCAGTATCAGTGATCTCACGAATGGTGAGTTTCAACTGGTTATTAATGAAATTGATCAACTGGATAAGAATAATGTGACTCGTCTTTTAATGTGTTCAGGCAAGGTATATTTTGATTTGTTGGAAGCCAGGCGTACAAATAAACTATCCAATATTGCCATTGCCAGAATTGAACAACTGTTTCCATTTCCCTCAGAGGAAGTGAAATCTGTTATTGATGGCTATCCTAATTTACGTGAGGTTGTATGGGTACAAGAAGAACCTAAAAACCAGGGCTCCTGGTATTATATGCAGTCCAGGGGAACAATGATTGGTTGTTTAAGTGAGAACCATACATTTGGTTATGCAGGCAGATTTTATTCTTCATCACCAGCGACGGGTTCAATGAAACTTCACCTGGCTCAACAAAAACAACTTGTGGATGACGCCTTGCAACTAGACAAATTGGAAGTAACAACACATAAAAGCGCCTTTAATTAAACGAAATATTTACCGAGGAGATAGTGAATGGTTGATGTGAAAGTTCCTGTTCTGGCTGAATCTGTGTCAGAAGCAACATTAATGAAATGGCATAAAAAAGCAGGTGATAAAGTCAAACGCGGGGACAACCTGATAGATATTGAAACTGATAAGGTAACACTGGAGGTTGCTGCGTTAACTGATGGAGTTCTATCAGAGATATTAAAAGGTAATGGCGAAACAGTTGAAAGCGATGAAGTTATTGCCAGGATCGATACTAATAGTAGTACTGACGATAAACCTGTAGAAAAAGCAAAAAAAGAAATGCCTGAACAGCAGTCACTACCTGTAGAAGAGGCATCAAAACAACCGCCCAAGACCAGTCCGGCAGTGAGAAATCTGATCGCGGAGAATAATATTAATGCTGCAGACATACAGGACAAAGATGGTGATGGCCGTATTACCAAAGAAGACGTGGTCGACTTTTTAGATAAAAATCCAAAGGCTAAAAATTCTGGACCGAAGGAAAATATGCAACAGACCGAGGCAGCTAAAACAACATCTGTAGAAGAAAGCATAGAAAAAACTGATATTGAAAAAACACCCGTACCCAAGCTTACGCCAGTTGCCGCAGAAACACTGGAAGGAAGAGGTGAAGAAAGGGTAAAAATGACACGGCTGAGACAACGAACTGCTGAGAGACTCCTGGCCGCACAACATGAAAACGCCATTTTAACGACATTTAATGAAGTTAATATGAAGCCAGTCATGGCGCTGCGTTCACAGTATAAAGATGAGTTTGAAAAACAGCATGGGGTAAAACTCGGGTTCATGTCCTTTTTTACCAAGGCTGCCACAGAGGCATTGAAGAAATATCCTGTTATTAATGCCTCAATAGACGAGAAAGATATTATCTATCATGGTTATTTTGATATTGGTATAGCTGTGAGCTCGGACCGGGGATTAGTGGTACCAATATTACGTGATGTGGATGCCATGTCGTTTGCAGAGATAGAAAAGAAAATTGTGGAATATGGTCAAAAGGCCCGTGATTCAAAATTAACCATAGATGAACTCACAGGCGGAACATTTACCATTACCAATGGTGGAATCTTTGGGTCACTGGTATCAACACCTATTCTGAATCCGCCACAAAGTGCCATTCTGGGTATGCATAAAATTCAGGAACGCCCAATGGCAGTGAATGGTGAGGTGGTTATACTTCCTATGATGTATTTGGCTCTGTCCTACGATCATAGAATCGTAGATGGTCGTGATGCCGTCCAATTCCTGGTAACGATCAAGAACCTGCTGGAAGATCCTGCCAGGTTACTATTACAAGTTTAGTATCTGGATATTCTTATGAAAGAATTTGACGTAGTTGTAATTGGGGGTGGGCCGGGCGGATATGTGGCAGCAATTCGCGCCGCACAGTTAGGATTTTCTACAGCCTGTATTGAACGCTGGATTGGTGAAGATGGCAACCCTGCCCTGGGTGGCACCTGCTTAAATGTAGGATGTATACCCTCCAAGGCCCTGCTTGATTCTTCCCACCATATCAGTTTCCTGAAACATGAAGCGAAAGAACATGGCATCAACTCCTCAGGGATCACTGTAGATGTCCATAAAATGATAAAACGTAAGTCAGGGATCGTAAAAACACTGACCCAGGGCATCTCCGGATTATTTAAAAAAAATAATATTGAATGGTTACAGGGATCTGGAAAATTAATAACCAATACCCAGATAGAAATTACACCCATTCATAATAAAGCTGAAGCTTATACAGTCAGTGCGGAAAACATTATTCTTGCTACCGGCTCAGTTCCTTTCAATATTCCACCTGCACCTGTTGATAACGATATGATCGTAGATTCAACCGGCGCATTAAAATTTACAGGTGTACCAAGACGACTGGGAATCATTGGCGCTGGTGTTATTGGACTGGAACTGGGGAGTGTCTGGAGTCGTCTTGGTTCAGAAGTTGTTATTCTTGAGGCTCTTGATGAGTTTTTGCCATCGGTAGACAGACAAATTGCAACAAGCGCGGAAAAAATATTACGCAAGCAAGGGTTGGAAATCAGATTGGGTACTAAAGTCACAGGGACTGGGTCAAATAACCGCGAAGTTACCGTAATCTATGAAGCAGATGGTGAAAAGCAACAAATCAGTTTTGATAAACTCATTGTTGCAGTCGGGCGTAAGCCCAATACCGATGGTCTTGGTGCAGAACAGGCAGGCCTGGAACTTGATCAAAGAGGATTCATTATCGTTGATGAGAATTGCAAAACCAACCTTGAAAATGTCTATGCCATTGGTGATGTTGTCAGAGGGCCTATGCTTGCCCATAAGGCTTCTGAAGAAGGTGTTGCTGTGGCAGAGCGTATTGCCGGCAAACCCGGACATATAAATTATGACGTCATTCCCTGGGTCATCTATACCTGGCCGGAAATCGCCTGGGTGGGGAAGACTGAACAGGCCCTGAAGCAGGAAGGTATTGAGTACCAGTCAGGAAGTTTTCCTTTCCTTGCCAGTGGCCGCGCCCGGGCATTGGGGACCACTGAAGGCATGGTGAAAGTTCTCAGTGATGCACGTACCGACCGGATACTTGGCGTCCATATTCTTGGGCCCGGGGCGTCCGAATTAATCGCCGAGGCGGTGGTTACCATGGAATTTGAAGGTAGTGCAGAAGACCTGGCTAGAACCATCCATGGCCATCCAACCCTTTCTGAGGTAGTCCACGAGGCTGCCCTGGCAGTGGACAATCGCGCTATTCACTTTTGAATATTCATTAAACCTATATTTTTCAATAAGTTAGAGTAACATCGGCCGATTAAGACGTGGAAATGTAACACTTTCCAGTAGTACCTCTTTTTGTTACTATGCAACATAAATTGTGCGCTGCAACGAGAGTAGCATCTCCCTGAATTTCAATCTTTTTTTAAAATTACGAGGTATTTTATGACAGACAATGTGGTCATCGTCGACGCCGCCAGGACACCTATCGGGACTTTTGGTGGCACACTATCATCAATCGCCGCAACCAACCTGGGTGCTAGTGTAATCAAGGGACTGATAGAAAGGACCGGAATCAGTGCCGATAAGATTGATGAAGTCATCATGGGTCAGGTGCTCGCAGCAGGCGTTGGCCAGAACCCGGCGCGTCAGGCCTCCATAATCGCTGGTCTCCCAGACATAGTCCCCTGTATGACAATCAACAAAGTTTGTGGCAGTGGATTGAAAGCCACACATTTGGCGGCCCAGGCAATTAAATGTGGTGATGCCAGGGTTATTATTGCTGGTGGCCAGGAAAATATGAACCTGGCACCCCATGTATTACCGAATTCACGTAATGGCAACCGCATGGGAAACTGGAAGTTACTCGACTCCATGATAGTCGATGGGCTTTGGGACGCCTTTAATGATTACCATATGGGCACCACAGCAGAAAATATTGCTCAGAAATATAATATCAACAGAGAAGAACAGGATGAATTTGCCGCCGCTTCTCAGCAAAAAACCGAAGCCGCACAAGGCAAGGGGGTATTTAGTGACGAAATTATTCCAGTCAGTATTCCTCAACGTAAAGCTGACCCCGTTATCTTTGATCGTGATGAATTTCCCCGGGCAGGCGTGACAGCTGAAGGGCTTGCCAAACTCAGACCGGCATTTGCTAAAGACGGAACCGTCACTGCTGGTAATGCATCAGGGATCAATGATGGCGCTGCTGCAGTTTTAATGATGTCTGAAAGTACTGCCAAGGAACTGGGCCTTGAACCCCTGGCCACGATTAAGGCCTATTCCAGTGCTGGTGTGGCTCCTGAAATTATGGGTACCGGCCCGATTCCAGCTACCAGGCTATGCCTGGAAAAGGCAGGATGGACCGTTGACGACCTAGATCTCATCGAAGCTAACGAAGCCTTTGCAGCACAGGCCATCTCCGTTAATAAAGAGTTGGGTTGGGACCTTAGTAAGGTCAATGTCAATGGCGGTGCCATTTCATTGGGACATCCGATTGGAGCGTCGGGATGCCGGATACTGGTAACTTTATTACATGAAATGAAACGTCGGGATGCCCATAAAGGTCTTGCTACCCTATGTATAGGTGGTGGACAAGGTGTCGCCCTCGCGGTAGAGAGATAGTATGAATATCGATTTAAACAATAGAATAGCCCTGGTGATTGGCGGAACCAGTAGTCTTGGCACGGCAATTTGTAAACAACTCTCAAAATCGGGGGCAAATGTAATTACAGATTATAATCATGGTGACATCAGTAACTGGCTAAATCCGTTACTTGAATCAGGGATAAACATCACCGCCATGGAGGCAAACATTACTGATTTTGACGAGTGTGTAAAATTCGTTGATGATATTGAAAGTCAAATTGGCCCGATAGATATCATTGTCAATAGTAATGAACTGGACAATGTTGTCCCTTTTAACAAAATGAATAAAGCCCAATGGGACGAGGCAATTTCCGGAAATATTGATTCCTTGTTTAACATTTGCAGAAATGTTGCAGAAAAAATGTGCAACAGAGGCTTCGGCCGGATTATTAATATTTCATCGATTATCGCCAGAATGGGTAATCCAGAACGAACCCACCTGGCGGCAGCTAAATCAGGAATACATGGTTTTACCATGGCCTTATCCCAGGAGGTGGGAAAAAAAGGAGTAACAGTCAACACGGTCTCACCTGGACTCCTCGAACAACATGATCACAGCCAAAAGGCAGATATCTCATCTTCCTTTAAGGGTGGTGAAGACGTTGCCTATCTAGTCGATTTTCTATGCTCAGATCAGGCAGCACACATAAATGGCGTAGATATCTCAATAAATGGCGGTGAATATTTACACTAACGTATCCGGTGACTTGCTATGCGAATAATTAAAAAATATCCCAACAGGCGATTGTATGATACGGAAATCAGTAAATACATTACTTTAGAAGATGTAAAAAACCTCGTGCTCGATGGCACTTCATTTGTCGTCAAAGATGTAAAAACCGAAGAAGATCTGACCCGTAGTATCTTGTTACAGATTATCTCTGAACAGGAACACAATGGTGAACCATTGCTATCCACCCAATCTCTGACTCATTTAATCCGTTTTTACGGTAATGCGTACCAGTCTGTGTTTTCAGACTATCTGGAGCAATCACTAGATATTTTCACGAACCAACAAAAAGAATTTCAGAGTAAAATTAATGAAGCAGTCTCTTCTACGCCACTTGAAACCATGCAAAAAGTGACAAATAAAAATCTTGAAATGTGGCAAAAAGTTCAAAATGATTTCTTTAAAGCTGCAGGGTTTAACCCCAAAAAAGATGATAAATAATTCACACCATATCTAAAATTACCAGGTCCTAATAACTATGTTAATAGAAAGCATAATCAACAATCAGATCTCTGCTGTAAAACAATGGCAATCAGTTTGTGATAATTTTATTTATTTATTTAATGCCATGTTTGACTCATCCAATTCAGTTCTGGGTGATTATTTAAAACCATTCCCGGATACAGCAAAAGGGAGTGAGCAAAAGCAACTGAGATCACATTCATTAAATAAAACTGTAAAACTGGACACTGCAGTGGTAACAGGTGGAGTCGGAGGAATAGGAACAGCTATCTGCAGGCGCCTTGCAGCTGGTGGAAACCGAATCATATCCACTTATATCCCCAGTGAAGAAACTGCTGCAAGGGCCTGGAAGAAGGATCTGGAAAAAGACGGCTATCAAGTTGAAATTCATGAATGTGATGTCTCTGATTATGATTCATGTAAGAATTTCGCCTCCATCATTGAAGCAAAATACGGTCAGATTGATATCCTGGTAAATGGTGCCGGTATCACGTGCGATGCAATGTTAAAAAAAATGGACAAGCACAAATGGGACGCGGTTATAGACATCAACCTTGATAGCGTCTTTAATATGACCCGGTCATTTATCAATGGAATGATAAACAATGGATATGGTCGGATAATCAATATTTCATCTGTCAATGGACAAAAAGGCCAGTTTGGACAGACAAACTATTCTACAGCCAAAGCGGGGATGATTGGTTTTACCCGGTCCCTGGCACTTGAGTTGGCAGAGAAAGGAATCACAGTAAATTGTATTTGTCCGGGGTATGTGGGGACGCCCATGGTTGAAGCGATACGTGAGGATGTTCTTGATGGAATTATTCAACAGATTCCCATGAAACGCCTGGCAAAGGTCGAGGAAATCGCGGATGCCATTGCCTTTCTTTCCGATAAAAATAGCAGCTACATCACAGGAACGGAGCTTGCGGTTAATGGCGGCCTATGGATGGGATAAATGATGGCTATTATCTAAACGCCATTAGACAAGTCCAGAATCATTTCCTCACTCGTCTCACGCTTTGATTTAGCTTCATCATTTCTTAATATGGATATCTGATTCAGATAGTCATCACTGATATCACCGGTGACATATTTTCCAGTGAAACACGATGCATCAAATTCCTTGATTTCAGGGTTGCCTGCCCTTGCTGCATTGATTAAGTCTTCGACATCCTGGTATATCAGCCAATCCGCCCCAATAATTTCGCAAACCTCCTCTTCTGTACGATTATATGCAACCAGCTCTTCTGATGTGGGTATATCAATCCCGTAGACATTCGGGTATCTGACAGGCGGGGCAGCTGAAGCAAAATAAACTTTCTTGGCACCTGCCTCTCTTGCCATCTGGATGATCTCTCCAGATGTCGTTCCTCTGACAATAGAGTCATCTACCAGTAATACAACTTTATCTTTAAACTCAAGTTCGATGGCATTTAACTTCTGGCGCACCGATTTTTTACGAATGCCTTGCCCTGGCATGATGAATGTCCTGGGAATATATCTGTTCTTGATGAACCCTTCACGAAATTTAACGCCCAGTTCATGGGCAATGGATAATGATGCCGTTCTCCCTGTATCAGGAATGGGTATCACTACATCAATATCATGTTCTGGTCTTGCTTTGAGTATTTTCTGGGCAAGTGACTCCCCCATTCTTAACCTTGCCTTATATACCGATACCTTGTCGATAATGGAATCCGGGCGGGCAAAATAGACATATTCAAATATGCATGGCGCTAATTTAACCTTTTCAGCACACTGCTTTCCCTTAAACTCCCCCTTGGAGCTAATGAAGACAGCCTCACCAGGATCAATATCCCGGACCAGCGTATAGTCCAGTGCATCAATCCCGACACTCTCAGATGAGATAATATACTCGGTTCCCTTATCGGTCATTTTTTCGCCATAGACGATGGGCCTTATGCCGTACGGGTCACGAAATCCAACAATTCCAACACCAATAATCATCACTATCGCTGCATAGCCTCCCTTACATCGCTTATGCACCATACTAATGGCCGCAAAAATGTCCTCGGCTGTCAATTCACTTCGCTTTTTCCCGAATTTTTGTAATTCAAATGCAAAAATATTCAGTAATACTTCAGAATCAGATCCTGTATTCAAGTGTCTGCGGTCAAGGTCCATTAAATCCCGCTTTAATTGATCGTTATTGGTCAAATTTCCATTATGGGCAAGGGTAATACCATAGGGAGAATTAACATAGAATGGTTGTGCTTCCGCAGATGAAGAGCACCCTGCGGTAGGGTATCTCACGTGACCTATACCCATGTTTCCTTTAAGGTTCAACATATGCCTGGTTTGAAATACGTCTCTGACCAGACCATTATTTTTCCTCAGATAAAGTCGTTGATCATCACAAGTCACTATACCGGCAGCATCTTGCCCCCTATGTTGTATAATAGTTAAACCATCATATAAAGTCTGATTAACGGGACTTTTACCAACGACACCAAGGATTCCACACATTTAATTGTTTACCTCATTTTCGGGTTCATAATTATGATATCTCGCCATAGACTCAGGAATAAACTGCCTGCTCCAGATTCCAATACGTTCAAATGGTCCTACAACCAATGAAGATTGCCACCACGCAGCCCGGGTCATTTCCGTAAATCCAGCCAGAAATATCAGTACTGATACAATCGCCCCGCCCAATCCAAGTCCGAAGATCATTCCCAGAATACGGTCGGCTGCTGTTAAACCTGACCTGCCAAGTAATTTAACCACAAAATATCCCAGAGCGGAAAAGATAATCTGACATATTATAAATATGCCAAAAAATGCTATAGCCTGCCTGAAAACCTCAGTATCTATATAATCGACCAGCATGGGGGCAAAACTACTGCTAAATTTGATTGCCAGACCAAAAGACACGCCCCATGCCACTAAAGATAATACAATGTTTAAAAATCCGTATAGCACGCCCACCACGGCCGGGAGCAATAGTGTCAGCAAAATTCCTATATCAAATATTCCCAACTCTGTGCCTTTATATTTATCTGGATATTTGAAGCGTTAAATTAGCTCAGGGATACGTTAAGATAATGCCTTTTATGCCTGTCTTTTCCACCAATGACAGGCGGATTGTTTCAGCATCCTCACGTTTCAATTCAGGACCTACCCTCACCCTGAAGATAGACTCTGTATCTTCAGCTAATTCTTCAATGAATGCAGGATACCCTTGGGCCTGCAGCCCGGTCACCAGACCCTGGGCATTGGCCCTATTAGAGAAACTGCCTAATTGAACTACCCAACCTGAAAGCACCTGAGGGTTATCTGTCTCGATTTGAGTTCCAGTTTGTCGCTTGACTCTACCCTGATCAGTTCTATTATTAGAAGCAGCCATATTGGCACCTGGTGAAATGGTACTTTGTTCTGGTTCTTCTGCAGTTACGACTGGCTGGTCATTTGTCTGAATATCATTATTTTCTGCAGGCAAGGGCAGTTGGGAAATACTGGCAGGTTGAGAATTATTTTCAACAGGTATAATCCTGGACTGATATTCAGGATTTGGCTTCGGCTGTAATACTTCAAGTTCCGTTTCAGGTTGTTGTTCTGGAGAGTTGTCCAGGACCATTGGGATGAAAGTGACGCCTAGTAATACCAGTACTGTGGCACCAGTTAGTCGTTCTTTAAGATGTCGTTCCAATCTACTGATTCTCTAAATTAAAGAATTCAATCGCCATACCCACAGTAATAAACGAACCTGTAATAATGATAATATCGTCAGTTAAAGCATTTGACCTTGCCCAGGTCAACGCGTCAAATAGTTTACCAAAAACCATCACTTCTGTATCTACCTCACACGCATCTACAGCCAACTCAAGTTCTTCTGCAGTGCCCCCCCGACTGCAGTCTAGTCCCGCCAAACATAAAATATCGGCGCCTGGCGCCAGATTTGATAAAAATGCCTCATGGTTTTTATCTTTGAGCATAGCAACAACCATTATGATTCGTTTTTTATTAAAATATTTTTCAATATTTTTACGTAATACAGAGGCAGATTGAGCATTATGTGCTACATCCAGGACCATCATTGTTTCGCCATTTATAACTTGAAATCTGCCTGGTATCGCAAAATTTTCTAGGCCTTTTAGTATGGCCTCCTGGCTGACTGGATAATTTTCCGCCATAGATTCCAATGCCATAAGCACTGTAGCAGCATTTTGGACCTGATAATCTACGTCTCCCGGAATGGGTAAATTAGAGTAGCGGGTTTTACCTGAACGCCAGGACCAGGAATCATTATTATAATCAAACTGAAAATCCTTACCCGCTTGATATATATTGGCGCCCACAAGGTCGGCGACTTCTATAATTGTTGGTGGCAGATCAAGGTCACCACAGATAGCCGGGCGCATAGATCGAAAAATACCGGCTTTTTCTTTGCCTATTTTACCCCTTGTATTGCCCAGCCATTGCTCGTGATCAATATCTATAGTGGTAATAATGGCAACATTTGCATCAAGCATATTGACTGCATCTAGCCTGCCCCCCATACCTACTTCCATAATGGCAATATCAATGTCATTTCTCGCAAATATATCCATTGCTGCGATGGTGCCAAATTCAAAATACGTTAAAGATATTTCACCTCGTGATTGGTTGATTCTGGAAAAAGAATCACACAAGACTTCATCACTCTGCTCAAATCCATTAATTTTTATTCGTTCATTATATCGGGACAGGTGTGGTGAACTATAAAGACCGGTCTTGTACCCTGCTTCACGCAAGATCAATTCCAGGAGAACAGCAGATGATCCTTTACCATTTGTGCCAGCAATTGATATTACATGATAAATGGGTGGCAATAAATTCATAGCATCAGCTACCCGTCGACATCTGTCTAAACCAAGTTCAATAGCGGTGAAATGAAGGCTTTCCTGCCAATCCAGCCAATCTTTTAACGTCCTGTTTTTTTGTTGCCGGGTAGGATTAATACTCGCTATATTGGATATGCTCATGCAGGTTTATAAAAAAAGCAGGGAGATTATCACTGAGGAGCGTTTTGGTGCATTAGCATGGCGAGCAAATTTACAATCTTATCCCTAAGCTGATTACGATCGACTATCATATCTATAATGCCGTGCTCTAAGAGGAACTCACTACGCTGGAATCCTTCCGGCAATGTTTCTCTGACAGTCTGCTCAATCACCCTGGGTCCGGCAAAGCCAATTAACGCATTTGGTTCAGCAATATTAATATCACCAAGCGTAGATAAGCTTGCAGATACACCGCCGGTGGTTGGGTTAGTCAAAACAGAGATATAGGGCAATCCCCGTTTTTTTAATTGCGCCAATGCCGCACTGGTTTTGGCCATCTGCATCAAGGAAAACAGGCCTTCCTGCATTCTCGCGCCTCCGCTGGCCGCAAAACAAACCAGCGGGAGTTCCTCTTTAAGACAGACCTCAGCAGCCAGAACAAATCGCTCTCCAACCACCGACCCCATTGAACCACCCATAAATCCAAACTCAAAAGCACAGGCTACCAGTGGTACAGATCTAACGGTACCTTTCATCGCAATTAATGCGTCATGTTCACCAGTAGACTTTTGTGCCTGATTTAATCGGTCTTTATATTTCTTACTGTCTTTGAATTTATATTTATCTATTGGTCTGATATCCAACCCTATTTCTATTGTAGAACCTTTATCCAGAAAACGCTCAAGACGAGACCTTGCATGAATTAGCATGTGATTTCCACATTTTGGGCATACTTCCTGATTTCGATTCAATTCTGCCCTGTAAAGGACCGAGTTGCATACGGAACATTTTGTCCAAACCCCCTCAGGCACGGTCCTCCTGCTACTTGGACTTGTATTTATCCTTGAGGGTAATAATTTATTCAGCCAACTCATTCGATTTTATAGTCCCGATCCTGAATCATTACATTCTTGATGTTTCGCTCCCAACTTAAGCTCAGGCAGTTCGATTGCCATGTCTGGTATTTCTTCATTAAATTTGGATTCAGTAGACATTAACCAATGATCAACCGTATCACGCTTGACTTTTAGCATCTCTGCAATTATCAATATATCAAGCTTAAATTCAGCTATCAAATCTATCAAACGTTGTCTGTTATTCATATTGTTAATTCCTTGGTCTTTTGGATAAATTTTAGCATTTTATCTTTATCTTTAATTCCGGGTGATTTTTCCACACCTCCACTTACATCAACAGCATATGGCTTTACACTCCGTATTGCATCACTGACATTTTCTGGTGTCAATCCACCGGCGAGAATTAATGGTTTACTGATATGTTCATCTATTAAATTCCAGTCAAATGACTTCCCAGTACCACCGGGAGTACCGCTGATGTAGGTATCCACAAGTATTGCTGAGGATTTACTATAATGTGTTATCACTTCAGTTAATTTCATTCCTTCGCGCATTCTAATCGCTTTTATATATGGAAGTCCGTATCGCATACAATCATCTTCATTTTCTCCTCCATGAAACTGGATTACATCCAGATTCACCTCGGATAAAATAGATTGAATATAATCATGAGAAGCATCAACAAACAGACCAACTTTTGTAATAAATGGCGGTAGTGAATCTACGATATGACAGGCAATATCTATATCTATTGCACGAGGACTTTTGTTGTAGAAATTCAGGCCGATTGCATCCGCACCTGCCTCAGATGCCAGAACGGCATCTTCTGGTTGAGTAATTCCACAGATTTTTACTTTAACCTTGGGCATTTAACTTAATTTCAATCACAATTTAGTTTTCTGATTATTTTCCCATAAATAACTTAATTTCTCAGTATTTCCCCTACTTGCTCAAAATAATATTAAATTTCAATATTGAAAAAATTCTCAAAATTTTCAGTATCACATAATGGGAGGTTGAATTTATCAGGATACTGGACCTTCATTAAATAAAGACCACTGGCAGGTGCGGTGATTCCTCCTTTTGCCCTGTCCCGAGCATTAAGCACATCCTCTGCCCATTCTACAGGATATTTTTTACTACCAATTTGTATTAACACCCCAGCAATATTCCTTACCATGTGATGCAAAAAAGCATTGGCTTGAATATCAATAAAGATAAAGTCACCTCGCCTTTGTACTGTCAAATTTCGTACATGTCTAATTGGAGTTTTTGACTGACAAGAGGTTGCCCTGAATGAGGTGAAATCATGTTTGCCTATAAGAAAATTTGCCGCTTCAGACATATCTTCTTCATTTAAAGAATGCACCTCCCATGCAGTAAAATCTTTCAACAATGCTGAACGGGTAACTCTATTCAGGATGATATATCTGTAATATCTGGATAATGCTGAAAAACGAGCATGAAATTCAGAATCCACCTGCTTAACCCAGTTTAGATTGATATCATCGGGTAATATGGAATTGACACCAAATACCCATGAATGATTTTCCCGAAAAGATTCCGTATCGAAATGAATTATCTGCTCAACAGCATGCACTCCAGAATCGGTCCTGCCTGCACATTGAACTGAAACAGAGTGATCGGCGACTTTAGAAAATGCCAATTCTACACACTGCTGGATTGTTCTGCCCTGGTCCTGTTTTTGCCACCCATCAAAATCAGTGCCATGATATTCAACGCTGGCTACAATTCTCATAGTGAAAAGTGGATTTGCCACTCAATCGAGAACACAGGGAAAAGTTAGTGTATAAGATAAGTAAGTCAGGAAACCTGGGCTTTTAATTCTTCTGCCTGACGTTTCTGTTCGTCATTTCCTTCTGCGATTATTTCATCAAGGATAGTCTTGGCACTATCACCATCACCCAACTCTACATAGGCCTTAGCCAGATCCAGCTTGGTAGCAATCTCATCTTCAGCACATTGTTCACCGCTATCAACGGTCCTGGGAACAGTATGATCTTCATCATCATCCTCGTCATCATCATCCAGGGATATTTCCGGCACATCCTGATCGGCGCCGCCATCATCGCCCATATCCAGTTCTATACCACCGGCATCACCACTGTCGTCACTACCTTCATCGAGGGATATCTCCAGGCCTGCATCGCTACCGGCATCATCACTCAAGTCCAGTTCTATGCCACCGGCATCGCCACTGTTGTCTCCGCCATCATCCAGGGATATCTCAAGGCCTGCATCGCTATCGGCATCATCTCCCATATCCAGTTCTATGCCACCGGCATCGCCACTGTCGTCTCCACCATCATCCAGGGATATCTCAAGGCCTTCATCGCTACCAGATGTTTCACTGCCAGCAGCATCAAAATCAATGACATTATCATCATCAGCTTCTACCGGTTCGTCTCCACCAAGATCAAAATCAAGAGAGTTATCATCTGATGATTCAGTTGGTATTTTCAAGGTGGAATCCATTTCATCGGATGACTCAGTTGGAATCTTCATGGTTGAATCCATATCCGGTTCTGAGGAGGCTGCAGCAGTTAAATCCAGAATATCTTCATTTCCCTCATCCTCTAATTCTGTATGCGCGGTAACATCGAGTAAATCTTCTTCTCCTCCAGGTGCAGCAGAGATGTCCAGAACGTCGTCCTCTGCCTGAATATCACCAGCAATATCCAACATATTATCTTCATCACCATCCGGCTCCGCTACCTGGGATACTTCATCAAGCCCTACAGCTGCAGTTACATCTAAAAGGTCCTCATCGTCGGAACCTGCAGAATCGGCGGTAATATCCAGAATATCATCACCACCAGACGTAATATCAAGCATTCCATCATCACTATCACTCTGATCAGTGGTTGATTTTTCAGCATCTCCACCACCAAGATAAAAATCCAGACCATCGTCTGAGTTATCATCCCCTTCTTCATCTGCCGTCAGGTCAACGATACCCCCACCCTTGGCCTCATCAGAAGCTTCTTCTTCACCATCTACGGGTTCAGCAAACAGCTCCCTGCTCGGAGAAATTTCCTGCCACATAATAGTCGCCATTTCCCAATGCGGTCCTTCACCTCCAGTCAATTCATTCAGGACTTTAGCCTCTTCTTCATATTTGACCTTATCGCCCGAAGAATAAAAGACTTCCAATAACTTACTATGGTAATCCAGATTATTCGGATCGCCCTGAATTGCATCTCTGATAAATTCTTCTGCCTGATCAAAATGCTCATAGGCAAGGAAGACATTTACTTCTGCAAGCGGATCATCCTCAGGTTCATCAACTGTCTCCTGAACAACCTCCTCTGCACCTGAATCTACAGCCTGTTCCTCAACCTGGGCAGGTTCATCGATGGCTATTACATCTGATTCTTCAGCAACATCTTCATCTCCCGCATCTATTTCAGAATCAATTTCAGATTCTTCTTCAGGCATAGCCGTTTCTTCAGCGGTACTTTCGGGTTCAGATATTTCAGCATCTGTTAATTCATCATCAAGGGCAGATTCCTTGCGTTTCTTTATAAAAAGCAATGCTGCAATGGCAACAATTAATGCACCTAAGGCCCCTCCAACCAGGACAATATTTCCAAAAATGAATGACAATATCTGGATAACCAGTCCAGGTTGAGCAGGCATTATTTCCGGTTGAGTAGTAACACCTGCAGGTGCACTGGATTGTTCTTCGGTAGGGGGAGCTTCCTCTATGGAATCTTCTACAGGCTCTACTGTTTCTTCCAAGGCCAGGCTGGTAATTTCTTCAGGAACAATTTCAGCGTCCACCACTTCATTAGATTCTTCTACCGTATCCTCAATGACTTGCTCAATTGCTTCATCAGCTTCTTCGATGATTGCCCCACCCGCCGCTTGTTGTTGTAATGTGGCGAGTTCATCATCCCTTAATTCCAGTAACCTTTGCAGGTCTTGAATTAATACTTCAGACTCATCCAGGCGGCCTCTCAGATCCCTGTTTTCAGCGGTTAATGCCTCAAGTTGCTCATTCGCCAGTGCCAGATCCGCCCCGCCTTGTCCAGCAGAATCAAATGATGCTGCCGTCTGTCCTGTATCTGTCGCACTATCAGCCCCAGGTGAGATCAGCCTCAATTCGGAAGTATCTGAATCGGCGTTGGATAAAGTGCTGGATGATGCGGGTTGAGTCGTACTACCGGCAGGTCTTTGTGAGACGTTAGCCACGAATGAACCTCTTACTTCCTCCCATAGCGAGTTTTGGGACTGCACTTGTGATAATGCCACCCCGGCAGATATCGCTGAAATTTCTTCACTATCCGGGATCCGTAACACCTGACCTTCACGAAGCCCGTTTATATTATTTTCAATAAATGCCTCTGGATTCGCGCGTAGGAGCGCCAACATCATTTGCTGTACCGTAACTGGCGTATCTGGCCTTACACGGCTAGCAATTGACCAAAGCGTATCATCTGAGCCAGTTGGACCATATTCATTACCTGAGTATGAGGATGCTGATGATGGTGATGTGACTGACGGTGTAGTGACGGCTTGAGATGGACTGACTGATTCAGGTTCCGATGCAGGGGCACTGGGAACCGCAATCCTCCTGATATTCGGATCATATAGTGGGGGATCAAGCAAAACCGTATATTCTCTGAATAGTCTTCCACTGGACCAACTGGCTTCCAATAAGAAGTTCAAATAAGGTTCGCGTATCGCTTCACTTGAAGTAATGCGAATGTAATCCGGGCCTGAATCGTTAATTTCTATTTCGAATTGTAGTGAACTGAGAATAAAGCCACGCTCAATGCCTGCACGATTGAAGGCCTCAAGATCTGCCAGTCTGACACTTAAGGTATCGATTTCAGCAGAAGTTGGTGATAAGAGCTCTATTCTTGCATCAAAAGGTTGGTTCAAGGCAGAATTTAATTCGATATTACCCAAACCGAGCGCAAACAATCGGGTAGTAGAAAATAATAAAAGTACTGTTAATGCAATTTTAGGCATGGCTTCGTTTGTTCCTTTGCACGATCCCCAGTGTCACCTGGCGGGATCAATCAATAAATCATATTCTCTGATTAATCTTCCCTGTCCCCAGGTGAGTTCGATCGTAAAGCTCAGTATTGGCTCACGAATGGATTCAAGACTGGTTATACGTAAATAATGTCCGCTTTGTTCACCTATGATTTCTATTTTTAATGTCCCAGCCATTACTGCTGAGCCTTTATTTACATCTAGTATTCTGGCATTTAGACGGTCAAGATCACCGGATTCTATATCATTTATTGCTATTTTCGCATCCAATGCCTAATTAAAATAGGAGTTCAGCTCAATATCTGCCACAGACAATGCAGTTACCGGAGACGATATAACCCCCAGTACCACCAACAGCATATTAATCGCATAACGATTTAGCATCTAAATAACTTCAATTATGAAACAAAAAACCTTAATTAACAATTAGTTATATATGGTTAAATAAGCCCGATGTCAATAAAGTATTACTAAGTTATTGCCAAATCGGGGCATTTTCCAGTTTTTGTCCCGCAAAAATACCTGTGAAAATGCTTTATATTTACCACTTAACTATATAGTTTACAGATAGTCTTTTACCAAAATTTCACCAATTTGAACACTATTTAATGCTGCCCCTTTGCGCAGATTATCAGAAACTACCCATAAATCTATGCCTTTTGGATGTGAGATATCCTCTCGGATCCGGCCAACATAGACTGGATCTGTCCCCTCTCCTTCCGATACTGCGGTAGGATATCCCCCTGGTTTATGCTCATCCATAACTACCACTCCAGGCATGGATGCCAGAAGTTGGCGCACCTGGTCCACCTGGATTTTTTCACGGGTTTCAATATGAATTGCCTCTGAGTGTCCATAATAGACAGGCACCCTGACCGTAGTAGGATTGACCTTTATATTGGGATCCTCAAATATTTTTTGGGTTTCCCAAACCATTTTCATTTCTTCCTTGGTATATCCATTTTCCTGAAATGCATCAATGTGAGGCAACACATTAAATGCAATTTGCTTAGGGTAGGTCTCGCATTTAACAGGTTTACCATTGATGATAGCCGCTGATTGTTCAGCCAATTCATCGATTCCGTCTTTACCGGTTCCGGACACAGACTGATAGGTACAAACATTTATTCGTTCGATTCCCACTGCATCATAAATGGGTTTTAACGCGACCAACATTTGAATCGTCGAACAATTGGGGTTGGCAATAATCCCTTTATTTTTGTAATCAGCAATGGCATGTGGATTAACTTCAGGCACTATTAAAGGAATATCATCCTGATATCGAAACTGTGATGTATTATCAATAACCACACACCCCGCCTGTGCCGCCTTTGGGGCATAAATTTCTGAAATAGGCGCGCCTGGTGAAAATAAGCCAATATCTATATCTTTAAAATCAAATGATTCCAGATCTTCTATCACAAGATCACTATTATCAAAATGTATTCTATTGCCTGCTGAGCGGCTACTTGCCACCGCATGAACGTTGTTATAGGGAAAGTTTCGTTCAACTAATAATGACAACATCACTTCACCCACCGCACCGGTAGCACCAACCACTGCGACATTTACTTTCCTGCTCATAATTTATTCCACTTTATTGACATAATTTGTTTAAATTACTGTTTAAATTATCAGCTTGATCTCCCACAATTGCATGTAGAAATACCAAGCTAACTCGTAAGGATATCATAAGAGAAAATATCAAGACTATATTGGATAAATACAAATACAATGTTCTCCTGATTAAAATCGACTAAATTCATGAACAAACTGAAATGTTAAACCCTGGATTTGCAAACCTGCAGCCATACCCGTTCCAGAAACTGTCAAGTTTACTGGTAGACAGTTCCCCTGCTGCAAAAATACCAATTGATCTCTCGTTAGGGGAACCAAAGCATCCAACGCCGGAATTTATTCTAGACGCCATCAGGGATAATCTTCAGGGTGCTGGAAAATATCCGCCAATAAAAGGTGATAAACCAATAAGAGAGACCATTAAATCCTGGCTGATAAACCGCTATGCATTACCTGCTGATACAATTGATCCGGACATAAACGTCTTGCCGGTAACAGGTACTCGGGAGGCCCTGTTCGCCATTGCCCACTGTGTGATTGATTCACAGGTAAATGACCCCGTCGTAGTTACCGGAAATCCCTTTTACCAGATATATGAAGGCGCTGGTCTTCTTGCCGGGACATCCATGTGGTATGTCAATACCCTGGAAGAAAATGGATATCTGCCAGATTATTCAAATGTACCTGGTCATATCTGGGAAAGGTGTCAGTTACTTTATATATGTTCTCCCAATAATCCTACCGGCATGGTAATGAGTCAGCAAGAGTATGAGTTGCTGTTTAAATTGTCTGATAAATATAATTTTATTATTGCCGCTGATGAATGTTATTCGGAAATCTATCTGGATGAAAAACATCCACCACTGGGTATATTGCAGGCGGCTAATACTGCTGGACGACGAAATTTTAAAAATATTATTATTTTTCACAGTCTCTCAAAAAGATCTAATGTGCCGGGAATGCGATCAGGTTTTGTTGCCGGTGACACGGTTTTACTTAGTAAATTTTACCAATATCGTACCTATCATGGTTGTGCAATGTCGCCATATATACAGGAGGCCAGCATCGCCGCATGGAGTGAAGAGTCACATGTGGTACAAAATCGGCATTTATACAGGGAGAAGTTTGATGCCGTTCTTGATATTCTTGAGCCTGTCATGGACATATACAGACCGCAAGCCGGTTTTTATCTATGGCCCAAAACTCCAATAGATGATGTAAAATTTACACGATTAATGGTGGATAACGAAAACGTCACCGTATTACCTGGAAGCTTCACGTCGAGAGAAGTGAATGGAGTCAATCCAGGTAAAAATCGAATTAGAATCGCACTGGTTGCGCCGTTGGAAGATTGCATCATCGCTGCAGAACGAATAAAAAATCAAATAAATACAATATAAAAACAGGGAATTAATATGAATCAGCTGGAAACCATCATTAACAATTACTTTGAAAACCGCTCGGAAATAAAACTCGACAATGTCCCGGATGAATTACGAAACGCCATTAATGAAGTAATAGCAGGATTAAACAGCGGTGAACTGAGAGTCGCTGAAAAGCAAAGCGGCACATGGGCAGTTCACCAATGGATTAAAAAGGCCGTATTATTGTCTTTTGCAATAAATGGTAACAAGCCCATCGATGGCGGGTTTACCAGTTATTTTGACAAAGTCCCGCAAAAATTCTCAGGTTTGTCTGAAGATGATTTCAACCGTATCGGTGCGCGTGTCGTCCCGCCCGCTCTGGCCAGACAAGGTAGTTTTATCGCCCCCGGTGTCGTTTTAATGCCCAGCTACGTTAATATCGGCGCCTACGTGGATTCAGGCACCATGGTTGATACCTGGGCAACTGTGGGCTCGTGTGCACAAATCGGGAAAAATGTTCACCTTTCAGGTGGCGTCGGGATAGGAGGAGTACTCGAACCCTTACAGGCCAACCCTACCATAATAGAAGATAACTGTTTTATCGGTGCAAGATCTGAAATCGTTGAAGGTGTCATCATTGAAGAAGGATCCGTTATCTCCATGGGGGTATATATAGGTCAAAGCACAAAAATCTATAACAGGCTAACGGGAGAAATCACCTATGGCCGGGTACCAAAAGGATCCGTTGTCGTTTCCGGGAACCTGCCTTCTGATGATGGCAAGTACAGTCTGTATTGCGCGATAATTGTAAAACAGGTAGATGAGAAGACCAGAAGTAAAGTCAGCCTTAATGATTTATTGCGAGACGATTAACCATTTTATAAATAGACAACAATGCTCGTTTCAATTAATCCGGCGGATAATAAGGAAATTGCCAGATATGAAGAACATTCGGAACACGAAGTTAAAAACATTCTGGTAGATTCTAAAACGGCATTTAATAGTTGGAAGAATACGACTTTTACAGAACGTTCCGAGTTAATGCGAAATGCCGCAGCAGCTTTGAAGAAGAACCTGGAAGAACATGCCAAGCTTATAACCCTGGAAATGGGAAAACCCATAAAACAGAGTCGGGCAGAAGTTGAAAAATGTGCTTTCGTTTGTGAATACTATGCAAATAGTGCTGAAGGTTTCTTAGCAAACCTCAACGTTCATTCCGATGCCGAAAATAGTTTTGTTAGTTTCCAACCTCTAGGAACCATACTAGCCGTCATGCCCTGGAATTTCCCGTTCTGGCAGGTATTCCGGTTTGCCGCCCCTGCCCTGATGGCAGGCAATGCGGGAGTTTTGAAACACGCATCTAATGTGACGGGTTGTGCCCTGGCAATCGAAGGCGTATTCCGTGATGCCGGCTTTGAAAGCATGCTATTTAGAACACTGAAACTACCTGGCAGCAAAGTTTCCTCTGTCATTGAACACCCTGCGATTCAGGCAGTGACCCTGACTGGTAGCGGGGCGGCAGGAAAGTCCGTTGCCCAATGCGCAGGTAGAATGTTAAAAAAGTCCGTACTGGAACTGGGTGGCAGTGATCCCTATATCATTCTGGAAGATGCCAATCTTGATGATGCCGTTAACGCCTGTGTGACCAGCCGACTGATAAATGGCGGGCAAAGCTGTATTGCGGCAAAACGGTTCATTGTCATCGAATCCATAAAGGAAGAATTTGAACGCAGATTCGTAGAACTGATGTCACAAAAAGCCATGGGAGATCCCATGGACGAGAAATATGATATTGGACCACAGGCCAGGACTGAACTACGTGACGAATTGCATGAACAGGTATCTGAAAGTATTTCCAGGGGGGCAACTTGTATATCGGGTGGTGAGGTTCCAGAAATAGACGGTGCCTATTATCCGCCCACGGTTTTAACAAATGTCACAAAAGGTATGCCAGCCTATGATGACGAATTATTTGGCCCTGTTGCGGCTATCATTTCAGCAAAAGATGAAGAAGAGGCTATAGTCATCGCCAATGACAGTGACTTTGGTCTGGGTGCGGCAGTGTTTACCCAGGATATTAAACGAGGCGAAGAAATTGCTGCCAACAGGCTTGAGGCCGGTTGTTGCTTCGTGAATGATTTTGTTAAGTCTGACCCCAGGTTGCCGTTTGGCGGAATAAAACAAAGTGGCTATGGCAGGGAACTGTCCCATTTCGGGATTCAGGAATTTGTCAATATTAAAACTGTGTATCGAAAATAATATTAGACAAGGCTATGCACAACCAGCCCGCTTCTTAGCTTTGGCTCAAACCAGGTCACTTTCGGTGGCATGATTAAATCATTATCGGCAATATCCATGAGTTGTTCCATAGAAACAGGATACATTGCAAATGCCACGGCCATCTCACCTGAATCAACCCGCTGCTCAAGTTCCTTGAGACCGCGTATCCCTCCCACGAACTCAATGCGTTTGTCAGTCCTGAGATCTTTGATATTTAGAACAGGCTCCAGGATATGCCCTGATAATACTGTTACATCCAGCACACCGATTGGGTCGTTGTCATCATAGGAATCGGCTTTAGCCGTTAATTTGTACCAGTTTCCATCCAGATACATGCCGATATCATGAAGCTGACCAGGTTTATACTGATTTTTGCCAATTAAACTAATTTCAAAACTACTGGAAATCGCGGATAAGAATGCTTCCGGTGAGAGTCCATTGAGGTCTTTTACTACCCGGTTGTAATCGAATATTTGTAATTGATTATCAGGGAAATGCACAGCAAGAAAATAATTATATTCTTCACTGCCCATATGTGATGGGTTTTCTTCCTTGAGTTCATTTCCAACCAGTGCAGCTGCCGCTGTTCTATGGTGACCATCCGCCACATAGGTCTCTGACATTCGGGAGAAAGCTTCAACTATTGATTTGATAACAGAATCATTATTTACGATCCAAAGCCTGTGCCGAATATCATCGTCAGCTACGAAATCATAAACAGCCTGCCCCTGTTTCTCGGCATTAATTATCGCATCAAGATCATCTTGTGATTTATAGGCAAAAAAAACAGGCTCAGCATTTAACATAGAAATACGAACATGGTTTTTCCGGTCGCTTTCCTTATCGGGACGGGTTAATTCATGTTTTTTAATCCTGCCTTCCATGTAATCTTTCACAGCAGCACAGGCAACAATTCCAGTCTGGGATCGCCCATCCATTGTAAGTTCATATACATACAGACTATCAGTCTCGTCCTGGATAAATATATCCTGGTCAATCAAGGCCTGAAAGTTTTGCTTACCCGTCTCATAAACTTCTTGTGAATAGGGGTTCATGTCTTTGGGCAGTGTAATCTCAGGCTTTACGACGTTAAGAAAAGAATAGGGGTTACCTTTTGCCTCCTCCCTGGCCTCATTGGAATCCAGCACATCATATGGCCGACTGGCAACCTGACCACAATACTCTGGCCTGGGTCTTAAGCCTTTAAATGGTTTAATATCCACTACAGGCTGACTTGCATGGCCTTGCTGATAGCATCAATATTGGAGATTTCATCCATTGCCTCTTTATCAAGTGGAACGGATATACTCATGATTCCAACGGCTTTACTGCCGCCATTGACGATTCCAAGCTGCATGCTGGAAATATTGATTTTTTGTTCTGCGAGTATAGAACTGACTGCGGCAATGACACCAGGTTGATCATTATGACGGGTAATCAGCATATTTCCATCGAGGACGGTCTCGATATTGTAATCATTGATCCTTACCAACCTTGGATATTTATGATCAAACAATGCTCCTTCAACCGTGGTTTTATTATCTTTTCCATGATGTGCCGTCAGACTAACAGTGGCATGATAACTGGGATGCTCATCACAGCTACTTTCCATGAGTTTTGTACCATTTTTAAGTGCCGTGGATACTGCGTTAACGCTGTTTATCGGTGCAGACATTCTTGTACTGAGCATTCCCACCAGGCTTTCCACCGAAATAGATCTGGCATCACGCTTACTTGCCTCACCAGACAAGGTAACATCAAGCTGGGTAACCGACTCATCTACCATACTACCAAGCAATTTACCCAATCTATTTACCAGGATAATATACGGTTGCAACTTGACCAATTCTTCGGATGAAACCGGTGGCAGGTTAAGTGCGTTAACAGGT
Organism: Gammaproteobacteria bacterium; assembly: GCA_030835405.1. Taxonomy (GTDB): domain Bacteria; phylum Pseudomonadota; class Gammaproteobacteria; order Eutrophobiales; family Eutrophobiaceae; genus Eutrophobius. The sequence continues at coordinate 49,934 of JAURPG010000053.1, forward strand.
TCACCTGTTTGTAAATAAATTGCAATTTGCTGTGCAAGTTCGGTACCTGCCGCACGCTGGGCCTCATCTGTTGACGCGCCAAGATGCGGAGTAAACACCACATTATCAAGCTCTAATAGTGGAGATTCACCTGGAGGTTCATTCACAAAAACGTCGAGAGCGGCACCAGCAAGCTGACCTGACTTAATTGCCTCATATAATGCCTGTTCATCCACCAGACCACCACGAGCAACATTGATAATCCTTGCTCCCTTTTTCATCGTCTTGATACGGTCTGCATTTAAGATACCCCTGGTCTTGTCATTTACAGGGCAATGTAAGGTAATAAAATCTGATGCTTTTACCAGTTCATCTACTTCCAATGGAGTGACACCTTCTTTTTCAAACGCCTCATCTGTTACAAATGGATCGAATGCAACAATTTTCATTCTAAATGCCTTTGCACGCGAAGCGACTATACGTCCTATATTCCCAAATCCAATAATTCCCAGGGTTTTATTGGCAAGCTCAGCACCCATAAATTTTGATCGTTCCCATTTGCCACTTCTCACAGACAGGTCTGCGGCGGGCAGGCTTCTACTTAAAGAAAGGATATGCGCAAATGTAAGTTCTGCAGTGGTTGTCGCATTTGCATCTGGTGTATTCATGACGACTATTCCTTTTTCAGTCGCCTTATCAACATCTATATTATCTACACCAATCCCAGCCCGGCCTATCACCTGCAACACATCAGCAGCATCAATGACTTTGTCAGTTACTTTAACTCCACTTCTCACCAGGATAGCGTGATAGCCAGGAATTTTTTTACATAACCCAGCCTCATCGAGGCCATGTTCAACATCCACAATGAATCCTGATTGATCTATTAAATAATCTACGCCATCCTGGGCAATTTTATCAGCAATAAGTATTTTTTTATCCATGAGTTTTTTCCGGTTATGTATTTCTACGAGTACAGGGGCAATGTCAGCACATCAATTCACTCATCAGAGTATTTACATTTACCTTTTGTTAAAAACTGGTAATGATGAAGGGTCGCTATTGTAAAATAAGAATAGATGAGTTGAAACACTAACATTGTAACAATATTGTTTACCTGGATTGAAGCGTTGCTTCCACCTCGCTGGCAAGCTGTTTAGCTAATATTGAGACGGTATTTTCATCAATTCCTTCCACCATTACCCTGATCAGGGGCTCGGTACCCGATTGCCTGAGTAGCACTCTACCATTGTTACCCAACTGGTTTTCCACATCTTTGGTCATCTTATCTATCGCGGGTATATCTGCAATATCGAGGTCCTTGGGGGTTTTAATATTAATCAATACCTGGGGACATTTATTCATACCAGATATCAACTCTCTCAAGTTTTTTCCGGTCCTTATCATATATTCAAGCACCAGTAGGGCTGATAGCACTCCATCCCCTGTTGTAGCCTTATTTAAATTGATTATATGTCCCGAAGATTCTCCACCAAGGACAAGCTGTTTGGACCTCATCAGGTCCACGACATAACGGTCGCCTACATTTGCACGGTAAAACCCCAGATCCATGCTTTTAATTGCCATTTCCAACCCCAGGTTACTCATTGATGTTCCCACGACGGCACCATTTAGCGTATCCAGGGTTGATTTGGCGATAATATATAGGATCTCGTCCCCATCCACAGCAACTCCATCAGCATCCACCAGGATTAATCTGTCGCCATCGCCATCCAGTGCAACCCCCAGATCTGCATTAGATTCAACAACTGATCGCTGGAGATTTTTTGTCTGTGTTGCGCCATAACCGTCATTAATATTTTTTCCATCCGGGTTTACACCGATGGCTGAAACATTTGCTCCAAGCTCTTCTAAGACCTGTGGTGCGATGTGATACGTCGCCCCATGAGCACAATCCACAATAATATTCAGCCCGTTGAGACTATAAGCGGTCTCAAACTGGCTCTTACAAAATTCGATATATCGTCTGGGAGCATCATTGATCCGTTTCGCCTTACCCAATTTTGTAGATTCAATGACCTCAAGATCTTTTCCCAGCTCTGACTCAATTTCCATTTCAATGGCATCATCCAGCTTATAACCATCTGCGGAGAAAAATTTAAAACCATTATCGTTATAGGGATTATGTGATGCACTAATCACAATGCCGGCCTGGGCTAGAGTACTTTTTGTTAAATAAGCGATACCCGGGGTGGGCATAGGTCCCAGCAAACGTATATCCACACCTGCAGCCGATAAACCGGACTCCAGAGCAGATTCCAGCATGTAGCCGGACAGACGGGTATCTTTTCCTATTAAGACAGGACCTGAACCATTACGAGCCAGCACCCTGCCGGCAGCCCATCCAAGTTGCATGGCAAATCCGGGGGTGATTGGAAATTCACCTACTTTCCCTCGAACTCCATCTGTACCAAAAAGCTGCCTCATAGGTTATGAAGTTTTATTATGCCTAGGGAAATATATTGACTATAACGATTTATGATTTTGCAGGATCAATGACAGAATCATCTGAATCATCGGTATCGGATGATTTCGTTTTCCCTGCCGCCTTCTTTTTACGTTTCCTTGTAGTCTTCTTTTTTAAACTTCCGGTCTCATGATCATCATCATCGTCGCTCCACTCCGATGGTGGTCTTGGAGATTTACCCTCCATAATGTCGTCAATTTGATGTGTATCAAGGGTTTCATACTTGATTAGGGCTTCAGCCATCAAATGTAGTTTCTCAAGATTCGTCTTAAGAATATCTTCGGCCTTGCCATAAGTCCTGTCTATAATGTCCTTGATCTCTGAATCAATCAATCTGGCAGTTTCGTCAGATATCTCCTTATGCTTAGTAACGGAATGACCAAGAAAAACCTCTCCTTCCTCTTCATCATATGTAAGCGGTCCAAGCTTTTCAGATAGCCCCCATTTGGTCACCATGCTTCTTGCAATTGAAGTTGCCCGTTGGATATCGTTTGATGCCCCTGTAGTTACAGACTCAGGACCAAATATAAGCTCTTCTGCTATCCTTCCGCCAAACAGGCTGCATAACTGGCTTTCCAGAAACTTTTTGCTATAACTTAATCTGTCTGACTCGGGTAAAAACATGGTGATACCCAATGCTCTACCCCTGGGTATAATAGAAACCTTATAAACCGGGTCATGGCCAGGCATGGAACGACCCACTATGGTGTGACCAGCTTCATGATAAGCGGTTAGTTTCTTCTCATCATCACTCATGACCATGGACCGACGCTCAGCACCCATCATGACCTTGTCTTTTGCCCGCTCAAAGTCATCCATTTCCACAAGTTTTTTATTTCCCCTGGCAGCAAACAATGCCGCTTCATTCACCAGGTTGGCAAGATCCGCACCTGAAAAACCCGGTGTTCCGCGGGCGATTACCGTAGCATCAACGTTATTTCCCAGGGCCACCTTACGCATATGGACTTTTAATATCTGTTCACGACCACGGATATCGGGTAATGGCACAACTACCTGTCGGTCAAAGCGACCAGGCCTGAGCAATGCAGGGTCCAGCACATCTGGACGGTTTGTCGCAGCAATGACGATGACACCTTCGGTACCCTCAAACCCGTCCATCTCAACCAATAATTGGTTAAGTGTCTGCTCCCGTTCATCATGACCGCCTCCCAATCCAGCGCCACGATGACGTCCCACTGCATCTATTTCATCTATAAAGATGATACATGGGGCATGTTTTTTTGCCTGCTCAAACATGTCTCTGACACGGGAGGCTCCTACACCAACAAACATTTCCACGAAGTCTGAACCTGATATCGTAAAAAAGGGCACTTTTGCCTCACCTGCGATGGCCTTTGCCAGTAGCGTTTTACCTGTGCCAGGTGAACCAACCATTAATACCCCGGATGGAATCTTGCCTCCGAGTTTTTGGAATTTAGTAGGATCTCGTAAAAACTCAACCAGTTCGGATACTTCTTCTTTCGCTTCTTCAACACCAGCGACATCGTTAAAAGTAATCTTGACCTGGTCTTCACCCAGCATCCTTGCCCGGCTCTTGCCAAACGATAAGGCCCCACGGCCACTACCGCCACCTTGCATCTGGCGCATGAAATAAATCCATATCCCTAATAACAGTAAAATGGGAAACCAGGAGATGAGTGCCTGTGCCCAAAATGAATTCCTTGGCGCCGACCCAAGAATTTCCACATTGTTATCCAGCAAGGTACCAATGAGAGCATCATAACTTGTCTCTGGGCTATAGCTGGTAAATCGGCTGCCATCCGTAAACTCTCCATTGATGGTACTACCTTCAATGGTGACTGAGTCAATACGCCCGGTTTTTACATTAGAAATGAATTGTGAATAAGGTATCGTCGAGCTAGATGAAGGCGCACCAAAATTTTTGAACACCATCATCAGCACCAGGGCAATAATTACCCAAAGTACCAGGTTTTTTCCAAAATCGTTCAATTTCTCTCCTTATATATACCGGGTTATCTCGATCATCTGACCAAGAATAGGACGGAAAATTCGGTTGACCAGTTAATTACAGTATAAATTAAATAAATGTTTTATAAGATAATGTTTGAATTATATCCCATATCCTCTTGCCAGCATATAAAACTCCCGTGAACTGTCCCGTGAGGCCTTGGGCTTTCTAACTGTAACCTTTTGAAATTTTGAAGATAATTCTGATTTCAATGTTCCAGATAAACTACCTTCGAAGGTCTTGATTAATAAATCTCCTCCTGATTTTATGACCCGGGATGTGGTTTCTATAACAGATATCGCCAATTCTTCGATCCTAGCCTCATCTGTATCCCTGATACCTGTTAAATCGGGGGCAATATCAGAAATTACAAGGTCAAATGCCTTATCATCAGTCAAAGATAAACAATGTTTGATGGTCTCAGTATCAAGAATATCGCCCAAAATAAATTCAACCCCAGAGATTGCCTCCATCTGCAACCTATCAATCGCGATAACCTTACCTCCGGGTTTAATCTTTTTCGCGGCATACTGGCACCATCCGCCAGGGGCGGCACCCAAATCGAGCACAAACATCCCTGGCTGAAACAACCTGTCTTTAACGTCTATTTCCTGTAATTTATAGACTGCACGTGATCGGTAATTCTGCTTTTTTGCAGTTTTTACATAAGGGTCTTTTTGTTGGCGGTGTAGCCATGATTTGTTACGTTTCATTGACAGGCACCTGCTTGCCTAAAGTGGTTTATGACCGGACTTATTGCCAGTCGCCTATCACGATTAGCTGTTTTGGTATCAAATATAGCTTATTTCAAGGATCTCATATTCAACAATACCACCTGGGGCATGAACTTCCACAATATCGCCTGGTTCCCTGCCAATTAACGCTTTTGCGATAGGCGAAGAAACAGAAACCAGTCCCATGTTGATATCTGACTCCTCTTCACCAACTATCTGATAGACGACTTCATTATCATTTTCCAGATTAATTAATTTGACGGTTGCACCAAAAACTACCTTCTCACCCGCATCGATTGTAGTCACATCAATAACCTGCGCTATTGACAGGACCGACTCCAGAGAAGCAATTCTACCTTCAATAAATCCCTGTTGTTCTTTAGCCGCATGATACTCGGCATTTTCACTTAAATCGCCATGACTACGGGCTTCTGCAATAGCTTCAATGATTTTAGGCCTGTCCACTTTTTTGAGTTTTTGTAACATCTCCCTCAGTCTATCTGCACCTTTTGAAGTTAATGGAGTACTCATTTATTGGCCCCTTTGTGTAATTCCTGTAAACAATAAACATTGCTCAAGTCCAGACATTTGAGTGCATTTACAGTCGCAGTTGCACCTGCAATGGTAGTCGAATAAAAAACCTTATGTTGTAATGCCGTCCTCCGAATCGAATATGAGTCAGCAACAGCCTGTTTACCTTTTGTAGTATTAATTATCAGATTGATTTCCTCATTTTTAAGCATATCTACAATGTGGGGCTGCCCTTCCCTTACTTTATTTACACCCATACATTCAACACCTGCATCCCTGATCGCCTTTGCCGTCCCATGTGTTGCACAAATTTTGAATCCCAGTTTACTAAGATCATTGGCAATTTGCTGTGCCTTAGGCTTATCTGAATCTCTCACACTGATAAACGCCAATCCACCTTTTGGAATTTTTGTCCCTGCACCCAACTGGGCCTTGGCAAATGCCTCTCCAAAACTTTTTCCAACCCCCATTACTTCACCGGTAGATTTCATTTCTGGGCCCAGTAATGAATCGACCTCCGGGAATTTAAGGAATGGGAAGACGGCTTCTTTTACAGAAAAATAGTCAGGTGTGATAATAGTTATTGGTTTTTGCTCATCCAGTGAAATATCAATCATACATTTGGCCGCAATCTTTGCCAATGGCGCACTGGTGGCCTTGGAGACATAAGGGACTGTGCGTGAAGCCCTGGGGTTAACTTCCAGTACAAATATTTCTCCATCTTGTATGGCAAACTGCGTATTCATCAGCCCCTTTACTTTCAGTCCCGTTGCCATTTCAGTTACCTGTTTACATAATTCATCCTGAACTGATTTCTCAAGACTGTATGGTGGTAATGAACAAGCGGAATCACCAGAGTGGACCCCTGCCTGTTCAATGTGCTCCATTATTCCGCCTATCATTACCTTCTGCCCATCTGAAACCGCATCCACATCAACTTCTATCGCATTATTCAGAAACTTATCAAGTAATACGGGTGATTCATTAGAAACGGATACGGCAACATTCATATAAATACGCAGTTCATCTTCCGAATAGACAATTTCCATAGCTCGACCACCCAGCACATAAGATGGTCTGACCACCAATGGGTAACCTATTTCTTCGGCAAGCTTTACGGCATCCTCACAGGTCCGGGCAATACGGTTTGCTGGCTGTAACAAACCCAGCTCATTTAGAAACTTTTGAAACCGTTCCCTGTCCTCGGCCAGATCAATGGAATCAGGGGACGTTCCGATAATCGGTGCACCAGCTGCTTCCAGGTCTCTTGCCAGTTTCAACGGTGTCTGACCACCAAACTGGACAATCACACCTTGAGGTTTTTCCACCCTGATCACCTCAAGAACGTCTTCCAGTGTCAAGGGTTCAAAATATAATCGGTCGGAAATATCATAATCAGTCGATACTGTTTCAGGGTTACAATTAATCATAATTGACTCGTAACCCGCTTCTTTCATTGCCAGGGCTGCCTGCACACAGCAGTAATCAAACTCGATACCCTGACCAATACGATTTGGACCACCACCCAAAATGATGATTTTTTTATTTTGACTGGGATTGGCCTCACACTCCTCATCATAAGTGGAATACATATAAGCCGTAGTCGTGGAAAATTCAGCGGCACATGAATCCACACGTTTATATACAGGGAAAATCCCATATTGATTACGCCACTCCCTGACATCCTGTTCTTTAACATTCATTAAGCTGGCAATCCGCGAGTCTGCAAAGCCTTTCTTCTTCAATCGTGCTAAATCCTGTTCTGACAACATATCAGATTCAGTAGAAAGCAAGGTTTGCTCTTCAATAATCAGATCCTCTATCTGGGCAAGAAACCATAGATCAATATGGGTAATTGAATGAATTTCTTCAATTGACAGACCTGCCCTGAAGGCATCTCCGACATAAAGCAAGCGATCAGACCGGGTATTACTGATCCCCGCCCTCACAACATCGTCTGCATCAGACGCCTTAAGATTTACTTGCTCAACGAAGCCATCAATTCCCGTCTCCAGTCCTCGTAAGGCTTTTTGCAGGGATTCCTGAAATGTTCTTCCCATTGCCATGACTTCACCTACAGATTTCATCTGTGTTGAGATTCGATCTTCTGCCTGTGGGAATTTCTCAAACGTAAACCTTGGGATTTTGGTTACAACATAATCAATTGTAGGTTCGAATGATGCTGGTGTTTTACCGCCGGTAATTTCATTTTGAAGTTCATCAAGGGTATACCCCACCGCCAATTTTGCCGCAACCTTGGCAATGGGAAAACCAGTTGCCTTGGAGGCAAGTGCTGAAGAACGGGAGACCCTGGGGTTCATTTCAATAATCACCAGTTTTCCGGTATCGGGATCGACAGCAAACTGAACATTGGATCCTCCTGTATCGACACCGATTTCACGTAATACCGCAATAGAGGCATTACGCATTATCTGATATTCCTTGTCAGTTAAGGTTTGTGACGGGGCGACAGTAATTGAATCGCCGGTATGCATCCCCATTGGGTCAAGATTTTCAATAGCACAAACTATGATACAGTTGTCCTTATTGTCCCGCACCACTTCCATTTCAAATTCTTTCCATCCTATTATGGCTTGTTCTACCAATATTTCGTTGGTTGGTGAGGCATCCAGTCCGCGCTCACAAATATCAATATATTCTTCTTTATTGTAGGCGATACCACCTCCGGTACCTCCAAGAGTGAACGATGGCCTGATAATGATAGGAAACCCTATTTCTTTCATTGCTAATCTGGCTTCATCCATATCATGGGCCAGCATTGACCGGGGCATTCCCAGACCGATCCTTTGCATGGCATCGCGAAATTTTTCCCTGTCTTCCGCTTTATCAATCGCTTCTTTAGTCGCACCAATTAATTCCACAGAATATTTCTCAAGTACCCCCATACGTGCAAGGTCAAGTGCGCAATTCAACCCAGTCTGCCCTCCCATTGTAGGTAAGATCGCATCGGGTCTTTCTTTCTCTACTATGCGTTCGACAGTCTGCCAATGGACCGGCTCTATATAAGTTGCATCCGCCATATCCGGGTCGGTCATGATTGTGGCAGGATTTGAGTTCACCAGGATCACCCGGTATCCCTCTTCTTTTAGTGCTTTACATGCCTGAGCTCCGGAATAATCAAACTCACATGCCTGGCCAATGACGATTGGCCCTGCACCAATTATTAATACACTATTTATGTCGGTTCTTTTAGGCATATTCAGCTCTGTAATTTGGCCTTTCTTGCTTGCATGTTTGTTATGAAGTCATCAAACAAATAGAGAATGTCATGCGGACCGGGACTGGCTTCGGGGTGTCCCTGGAAACCAAAAGCCGGGGCTCGAGAGTGTCTGACACCTTGTAATGAACCATCAAATAACGATCGATGGGTCGCGGTCAACACCGAAGGGAGTGAGTTTTCATCTACTGCAAACCCATGGTTCTGACTGGTAATTAACACCCGTTTGTCTCTTAGATCCTGCACCGGATGATTTGCACCATGATGTCCAAACTTCATTTTTTCTGTCTTGGCACCTGCTGCCAATGAAAGTAGCTGGTGCCCCAGACAAATACCAAATACAGGAACATCAGTATTCAGAAATTCCTTGATTGCCTCTATGGCATAGTCACATGGATCGGGATCACCGGGCCCATTGGATAAAAAGATGCCATCTGGATTCTGATTAATTACATCACTGGCACTGGTTGTTGCCGGCACAACTGTCACATCACATCCTAGATCTACCAGTATCCTGAGAATATTACGTTTAACGCCAAAATCATAAGCAATGACACGAAAAGAATTTGATGGTTTTATCGCCCCTTTGAGTTTGGTATCTAGAGACCAGGTCCCTTCCTTCCAGGCATAAGAATTCGAAGTTGTCACTTCTTTAGCAAGATCGACTCCTTTCAGGCCTGGAAACGCCTTTGCAGAAGATATAGCTTTTTCCACGTCCAGATTATTTCCAGCCATGATACAACCATTCTGCGCACCCTTGTTTCTAAGCAAAGATGTTAATCGCCTGGTGTCTATATCAGCAATTGCGACAATACTATTATGCTGAAGATAGCTTGATAAGGATTGTGATGATCGCCAGTTACTTGTCGAAAGTGGAAGTTGCTTGATAATTAAACCACTCGCATAAACTTTATTGGATTCTTCATCCTCCGGATTAGCCCCCACATTACCGATATGTGGGTAGGTCATGGTGACAAGCTGCTGGTAATACGATGGATCAGTCAGTATTTCCTGGTAACCCGTCATTGAGGTATTAAAGACAACTTCACCGACAGTCGTCCCCAGAGAACCAATTGACTGGCCATAAAACAAACTTCCATCTTCCAATGCTAATAGAGCAGAGTGACCCACACAATTCTCCTGAATCGATTCATTTCTGGTAATGTTTCAACTTACAATTGTCTGTAGAGTCATACCATCAACAGACATATAAAACGGGAGTTATCAAGATGATTAACTCCCGTTTGATGAGATGAGTTAAAATTGTACTTAAAATCACCATTTCGTGTCTATGACGAAACGCTAAATTCAATGAAAAAAAATCATAAATCCAGGACAGTTTGCTCTATTGACGAGATTCCTTGTGAAACTGCCAGGGGATTTACCATCAAAACTAAAACTTCTCAGATAAATATAATCGTTTTAAAAATATCTCATAAGGTCTATGTATATGAAAACCGCTGTCCCCATGTAGGAACGCCACTGGATTGGGTACCAGATCAGTTCTTAGATGAAAGCCAATCCCTGATCCAGTGTGCAACCCATGGGGCATTATTCAGGCCGGATAATGGCTATTGCCTTGCCGGGCCCTGCAAGGGCCAGTCTTTGAAAACCATCCCTTTCCAGATCAGAGATAACAATATTTATATCTGATAGTGATTATCCCGACACTGGATTCTAGCAGAAATTATATGTAACTTCTTGCATTTAAAGGTTTTTTTCCATCATATCAATCATCTTTGATTGAATCCGAAAATAACGGGGTAAAATTACGTTCAACTTTCCATATTTCAGTATTACGATAACCGGCTAACGATGGTATTTATGTAAACCCTGAAAATTACTGATAAGAATGGCTGACAATAATAAAAATAATCACCTGAATGCCATCAAACCTGGATTTGAGCTGCATTGGTATGGTTTCCGGGAAATACTGGGCCAGGGTGGATTTGGTATTACCTATATTGCCTACGATCGGAACCTTGCCCATGAAGTTGCGATTAAGGAGTACATGCCTGTTGATCTGGCAACCCGGGCACCTGATGATTCTGTCATGCCCATTTCCCCTGAATATCAGGAATGCTATGAATGGGGGCTGGAACGATTCATTGATGAGGCCCGGACTCTGGCCCAGTTTGAACATCCCAATATTGTTCGCGTCAGGAACGTTTTCAAAAAAAATAATACTGCTTATATGGTCATGGATTATGAGTTAGGAGAAAGTCTGCAGGAAATCTTAAGCCGCAGGAAAGTACTTGATGAAGACGACATTGAAACTGTGATGTATCCCATTATCGATGGACTCAAGCTAGTCCATGCGCATGGTTTCATCCACAGAGATATCAAACCGGCAAATATCTTTATCCGTGTTGATGGTGAGCCAGTACTGCTGGATTTTGGGTCTGCCCGACAGGCCGTTGAACAGAGTAAAAACTCCATGACTAGTATCTTTTCAAAAGGCTATGCACCAATTGAACAATACAATACTAGTGAAGATGAACAAGGACCCTGGACAGACATATATGCCCTGGGAGCAACCATGTTCAGGGCCATTTCAGGAATACCTCCAACGGATGCCGTTGATAGAAGTATAGCAATCAGCATTACTTCGCGGGATAGTTATGTATCAGCAGTTAAAATTGGGGAAGGTAAATATTCCAAACCTATACTTCGGGCGATAGATCATGCCATGGCATTTAATAGAAACGATCGTCCTCAATCAATATCAGAGTGGTTATCTGAATTCTCAAAAAGACAAACAGTAACCCAAGAGCCAATTCAGGAAATAAATCAAAAACCACAAGAAACAAACAAAATAGTTCAGGAGTTGTTGGCCAGTGCTGAATTTGGTGATTTAGACGCACAGGCAACGTTGGGATATATGTATGCAAAAGGCGTTGAAGTCAATCAGGACCCCATTCTGGCAATGAAATGGTATGAAATGGCTGCCGGCCAAGGGCATGTCACCTCACAATATAATCTGGGAGTGATATACGCAAAAGGTCGAGGTGTTGAACAAAATTTCGACAAGGCATTTGAATGGTATACGAAGGCGGCCGAAGCTGGTGATAAAGGCGCCCAGGTTGCCCTGTCATCCATGTATAGTAAAGGTGTCGGCACAAATAAAGATGATCGTTTGGCGTATAAATGGTGTATGCGTGCTGCAAAACGGGGACACTTAAACTCAATGTATCATCTCGGTGAGATGTACCATAAGGGTAGTGGTGTTTCTCAGGACAACAATGAAGCATACAAATGGTTTAAGAAAGCTGCTGATCAAAACCACATCAAGGCTCAAATGGTTCTGGGCTTTATGTATGGCAAAGGTGAGGGGGTGAATCGTGATGACATTGAGGCATATCACTGGTATAGAAAGGCAGCCGAAGCCGGTAATCCATATGCACAATATAATCTTGGTGTAATCTATTCAAAAGGCAGGGGGATTAGCCCAAATATTATAGAAGCTAAAAAATGGTATAAAAAATCTGCTGATCAGGGCAATGAATACGCGGAGAAGGCATTACAACGATTGGGGGGCTAAATAATGTTAATAATACCACCGAGGACGCAGAGCAAAACATATATCTTACCCTCTGTTATCTCTGTGCCCTCTGTATCTTAATCTTTTTAAAGTAATAATCTAATAATATGAATTCAAGCATAAAAGGCATCGTTGACAAATTTCGAGAACTCAGGGAAACGGAAAATGAATTTGTCCTGGCGACCATCATTGAAACATCAGGCTCGACCTACCGAAAATCTGGTGCGCGATTACTGATCACCCGAAGTGGAGAGTTTTACGGGCTTCTGGGCGGTGGTTGTTTTGAAGCTGATTTATTGGAACATGCCATGCAGGTATTTGATGATCATAAGGCACAAACTCTGTTTTATGATATGCGCGGACCTGAAGATTTGGTCTGGGGCTTAGGGTTAGGCTGTAACGGCGCTGTCAGGATTCGACTTGAATATGCAAAAACGGATAATGATTTGTCCCCTTTATCCATACTTGAAGCTGCTACATTACTTAACCAGGAATGCATTATCGTAACGATTAACCAATCAACATCCGATGATATCAAATCTGATACTCATCATTTAGTTACAATCGACCAGGCTATCAGGCAAGACGGCCCTTTGCCTGAGGTGATATATTCAACCTGTAATAACATACTTAAATCTGGTGGGTCTGAATGTAAGCAGCTTGAGATAGATGGAAATATAGTTGAAATGTTCTTTTCTTTTGTCAACCCACCTGTCCATCTAATTATTGTAGGCGGTGGGCCTGATAGTGTCCCGGTCATGGATACAGCCATGCTACTTGGTTGGTCAATAACCCTGGTAGATTATCGAGAAAGTTATACCAGGCCGGAAAAATTTCCAGCAGGTATTTCAATTCTGAAATCTACCCCTGAAGAAATCCAGGAAAAACTGGATGTCTTCAATGCCGATGCAGTTGTTCTAATGACACATAAATTTGAATATGACCAAAAATATTTAAAAGTATTCACACAAACCTCCATTTCTTATATTGGCTTACTGGGCCCAACGGCAAGAAAAAATGAATTATTAAAATCATTAACATTAACGGATGACATCAAGAAGAGAATTTTTGGCCCCGTTGGTATGGATCTCGGTGGCGAATTACCGGAAGAAATAGCTCTGTCACTGGTTGCTGAAATTCAGGCAGTGCTTAGTAACAGGAATGGAGGACATCTTTCCAGTAAAAATGATCAAACAGACATCCATAAGTCAAAACAAAAAATCTCGGTGCTGATTCTAGCAGCTGGAGGATCAAGCCGGTTTGGAGCATTAAAACAGCTACTTGAGTATAATGGAAAGAGCCTGTTAAAAAGGAGCGTTGAAACTGCATTATCCTTAGACTGCCATGAAGTCATAGTAGTACATGGACCCAAGGCAAAAAAATGTCAGAGGGAACTTACTACTTATAATATAGAGAATATAACAAATGAAGACTGGGAGTCAGGACTATCGTCGTCTCTCAGACTCGGTTTAAAATCTGCTTCTCCAGGAATTAAAGCTATACTTATACTTTTATGCGATCAACCCCTGGTTCAACAACAACAACTTGAAAATCTGATTGAAACCTGGACAAAAGAACAGGAAAAGCTGGTTGCGGCTGAATACGGAACCACAATAGGCGTACCGGCGATAATCCCTGAAAACTATTTTAATGAAATTAAAAAGTTAACAGGTGACAAAGGCGCGAAGAAAATCCTTACTGAGAATAAAAGCCATGTCGTTTTAGTCCCTATGCCCGATGCAGAATTTGATATAGACACTAATCAGGACTTTTCCGAATTATTACTGAAAAATCAACTAGACACTGAAATATCATTATAAAATTCAATAAGATATAAATTATGTTTAAAATTCACTACCTCCCATAATTTTTAGTTTATAGTATGCTTACTACATGCTGGAAAAATTTAAACCCGGCAAAATTTTAATTAATTACACTTTTACAACCATACTCAAGGAACAAGAACGGAGCGGTTCTAGATGACTTATTGTGTTGCCATAACTGTAAACAAAGGATTGGTTTTCGTGTCAGATTCACGGACCAATGCCGGTGTAGACAGTGTGAGCAGCTATAGCAAAATGCATACATTCGGGAATCCGGGTGACAGGCAGTTTGTTATTCTTTCCGCTGGAAACCTGGCAACAACACAAGGCGTAATCTCGCAGATAAAACATGACATAAACAAATTTGCTGAAGTCAATCTTATGACAGTTTGACCTGCCCCCAGTAACGGTACCACTTTCAAAGTTAGGATTTGGGTTTAATTGACTACTGTACTCCTTGATGTGTTGGCATGACAAGTCGTGGTGATTTTGTCTCTGTCATCACTGTCTGCG
>JAURPG010000054.1 GCA_030835405.1 Gammaproteobacteria bacterium
AAGCGCAGCTAATTTAATCCAAACCGTTTTCAAATACCCAAAAAGTCTATTGCATCAAAAAGAGACCAATTGCCTGAAATATCAGATAATTTTGAGAAATTTGATTTAGATTCTTCAGTATTGTCGAATTAGGTCCAAATAGCAGAATTTGGAGAAATTTAAAGAAAAGGGTATCGAGGTACTGTTATTAACCGACCCTATAGATGAATGGGTTACATCACATTTAACTGAGTTTGAAGGTAAACAGCTTCGTTCGGTGATGAAAGGTGACCTGGATATCGATGAGTTGGAAGGCAAAAAAGATCAATCAGACTCAGAATCAGAAAAACAGGATGATGAATCAAAGACAGAAACTGAACTGACAAAAAAGATAAAGGAAGTTCTTGGAGAGCAGGTCAAGGAGGTCAGGATAACCCGTCGGTTAACAACATCACCGGCCTGCCTGGTATCAGATATGCAAGATATGGGCAGGCATTTACAACAGATCCTGCAGGCATCCGGACAACAACTACCGGAAATGAAACCGATACTGGAAATTAACCCCACTCATCCATTGGTGATGATGTTGGAGGATAGGCTGGATGATAAAGCATTTAATGATTGGTCTCATATCCTGTTTGATCAGGCCTTGTTAAGTGAGGGCGGTAAGCTTGAAGATCCGGCAACATTTGTAAAGAGGTTAAATGCCATTTTCATGGAAATGGGAGAGAAACAGTCGTAAGCCATTAATATTTTTAAATAATGCTGTATTTTTCAGTAATTAAATCGTCTAGAATTGGGTTCTCTATCAGCACGGAATAATGATTGTTCCCGATGACTATAAGTAAGATAGATTTCTCGAAACTATTAAAAGAACTCACTGATATTGGAATTGCCTTATCGGCCGAGAAGGATCATTCGCGTCTACTGGAGATGATTCTTCTTAAAGCCAAGGAGATAACCAACGCGGATGGTGGAAGTTTATATATCTATTCTGAAGATAGAATGCTGCACTTCGAAATCATCAGAACAGAATCACTTAACTTACATATGGGGGGGACCAGTGGGAAGCCTATCGATTTTCAGCCTATCTCTCTCTACGATAAAGACGGTAATCCCAACGATAATATGGTTGTTGTCAGGTCCGCCTTGAATAATGAAACCTATAATATCAATGATGCCTATACAGATACGGAGTTTGATTTTTCGGGCACACGAAATTTCGATAAAACCACTGGATACAGGTCACAGTCATTTCTGACTGTGCCGATGACAAACCATGAAAATAATTTAATCGGTGTCTTACAGTTAATCAACTCTATTGATCCGGACACGGGTGATGTCACAACATTTTCAGAGTTGGATCAACAAATGGTAGAGTCAATGGCCTCCCAGGCAGCAGTCACAATTACTAATCGAAACCTTATCGATGCACAAAAGGAGTTGTTCGATTCATTTATACAGTTGATCGCCAGGGCGATTGATGAAAAATCACCTTACACAGCCGGTCATTGCCGACGGGTGCCAGTCATCACCAGTATGCTTGCCGATGCTGCGTGTAAAGTCGATAAAGGTCCACTTCAATCATTCAATATGACGGACGAAGAAAAGTATGAACTTGAAGTCGCTGCGTGGTTACATGATTGTGGAAAGATTACCACCCCAGAGTATGTCGTTGATAAAGGTACCAAGCTGGAAACTATCTTCGATAGGATACATTTAGTCGATACCCGGTTTGAGATCATCAAACGAGATGCCATCGTAAATGCATTAATGACCAAACTGTCTGAAGGGTCTAATGGTGATGGATATGACTGGCGTTCGGATCAAGTCTTGCAAAAACAACTTAAAAAATTAGATGAAGACAGGGAATATATACGCCATTGTAATATTGGTGGTGAACAGATCAGCGAGGAACAAATTACCCGTATAAACACTATTGGTACTTATAAGTGGAATTCTTCAGATTCAGACGACCTGCCATTATTGACAGAAGAAGAAATGCAGAACCTGCAAATCGGGCGCGGAACACTGACGGTCAGGGAGCGGGAAATTATCAATAATCATGTCAGTGTTACTATCAGTATGCTGGAGTCATTACCCTATCCCAAGCACCTGGAGCGTGTCCCGGAATATGCAGGGTGCCACCATGAAAAAATGGATGGTACAGGGTATCCAAATGGCCTGACACAGGATGAAATGTCTATTCCTGCCCGGATGGTTGCCATTGCTGACGTTTTTGAAGCATTAACAGCCAGTGATCGACCCTATAAGAAGGCCATGAGCTTGTCGCAATCCTTAACAATATTAGGGCGCATGAAACTGGACGGACATGTCGATCCGGATTTATTTGACATCTTTATCAATGAAAAAATTTATCTTCACTATGCCAAAGAACACCTGTCACCAGAACAATTATCAGAAGAGGTAGACCTTTCGACTATACCTGGTTATGTGCCTTTAACTCAGTAAACTGAAAAGTGATAAGTGAAAAATAAGAAGTAGAAATATTCATTGATATTCTCATCATAAAAATACTGTTCTATTCCATTGCCAGATCATAATCAAAAGACCATTCGGGAAATTATTAACGAGATTAGCTTTGAGTTTGGTAAAGCTAATCTGTTTTATGGACATGGCACAGACAATGCTTTTGATGAAGCAGTTTATCTGGTTTTTACGTTGCTGAATCTTCCCTTCGACATTGAAGATCAGAAATTAAACGATATAGTTTCCTCAGATAATTATCACGACATATATCACCTGGCCAGGCGCAGAATCACTGAGCGGATACCGGTAGCTTACCTGGTGAACAAGGCCTGGTTTTGCGGCCATTCTTTTTATGTAGATGAACGTGTCTTAGTACCACGTTCTCCCATTGCAGAATTAATTGAAGAGGAATTTGCCCCATGGCTCTCCCTTTCTGACAGAACTCCCGAGATACTGGATATTGGAACTGGAAGTGGTTGTATCGCCATCTCTGCCGCCTTTGCCTTCCCGGATGCAACAATTGATGCCGTTGATATCAGCCAGGATGCCCTGGATGTGGCCAGTATAAACGTTGAAGAATATGGATTAACCAGCAGGGTCAACCTGGTGAATTCTGACTTGTTTAAGAACCTGAAGGGGAATAAATATGATTTGATCATTGCCAATCCACCTTATGTGGACAGGGTAGATATGGAGCAATTGCCAGATGAGTATAGGCATGAGCCCATATCAGGCCTGGCTGCAGGTGTGGATGGGCTGGACATTGTTCGGACCATACTCAATGAATCAAATATATATTTAAATGATAAAGGTATATTGATTGTTGAAGTTGGTAATTCAAGGCCCGCATTGGAAATGGCATTCCCCCATCTCCCCTTTACCTGGCTGGACTTTGATCGTGGAGGAGAGGGTGTCTTTCTTTTATACAAGGAAGATTTATAAATAGCCACTGAAATGATTGTTCAATCGATATTATGGAGTCCCTGCTAAAGCGGGAATATAGACTTCTATTATGTTCGTTTTAATATAGCCACAGACTGCACAGAGGACACAGTGATTGTGTTGAATCGATATGATGAAGTCCCTGCACAAGCAATATATTGATTTCTTTTTAATAATTTTTCTCTGTGAGCTCTGTGTTCTCTGTGGCATATAATATTCCATATCCACTGTGACCTCTTCGGTATAAACCTGCTAGAATACGCCCCATGTCAGGCAATACTTTTGGAAAATTATTTACGGTTAGCACTGCTGGTGAAAGCCATGGTAAGGCACATCTGTGCATTGTGGATGGTTGTCCGCCTGGAATGGAATTGGCTGAAGCAGATATTCAGCATGACCTTGACCGCAGAAAACCAGGTAAATCCAGGCATGTCACCCAGCGCCGCGAGTCAGATATCGTGGAAATACTGTCCGGTGTTTTTGAAGGCAAGACCACCGGTACACCTATCGGTTTGTTAATTCATAATGAAGATCAGCGGTCCAAAGATTACTCAAAAATAATGGATCGCTTTCGCCCTGGTCATGCTGATTACACATACCAGCAAAAGTATGGTTTTCGCGATTATCGTGGAGGCGGCAGGTCATCTGCCAGGGAGACCTGTATGCGGGTTGCGGCAGGTGCCATTGCCAAGAAATACCTGTTAGAAAACGGACAGACCCGTATCCGTGCTTACTTATCACAACTGGGTGCCAATAAATTGGCATTCAAAGACTGGGATGCCGTGGAGAACAACCCGTTTTTCTGTGCCGATCCAGACGCCGTGGACGGACTTGAAGAATACATGGACGCCCTCAGGAAAGAGGGGAATTCTGTAGGTGCAAGAATCAATATTATTGCTGAGAATGTTCCGGTCGGATTAGGTGAACCAATCTTCGATCGACTGGATGCTGACATTGCAAAGGCCATGATGAGTATCAATGCCGTCAAGGGTATTGAAATTGGTGCTGGATTTGGTAGCGTAGAACAGAAAGGCACAGAACATCGTGATGAAATAGCCCCGGAAGGATTTCTTACCAACCATGCGGGTGGCACTCTAGGTGGAATTTCCACCGGACAGGATATCCTGGTGAGTATTGCGCTAAAACCCACATCCAGTATCAGGATTCCCGGAAATACTGTAGATGTTAACGGCAATGCTGTTGACGTGGTAACGACAGGCAGGCATGACCCCTGTGTAGGGATTCGTGGTGTGCCAATTGCCGAGGCCATGCTGGCATGTGTGTTGTTGGATCATAGCCTGAGAAACAGAGGGCAGAATGCCGATGTTGTGCGCTCCACCCCAATTATTCCTGGTCGGAAGAAGTAAAGCTCTCCTTAAAATCAACTGGTTTGAAACGCCAGATAATTACCCCCGCCAACAGGTAACCGATATTCGCCAGGCCTACCCACTGTATCCAGTGAGGTATCCCCAGGACATACAGGCCAATGGGGAAAAAGGATATCCCGAAAGCTACTACGATTACCGTTGCATGGGCCTTCATAGAGGCAACTATAATGACAATTGCCAATATGATCATAAACAGGACGACAGCCGTACTCGCTATGTTAAAGGTAAATGAGGTATCCGGTGCCCATAAAGACATCATCCAGAGGATGGCAGCGACAGCCCCTGATACAATTCCGATAAACTGTCCCAGTTTAAAAAAAATGTTTATTGTTGTTTTATTTTCAGTCATCTTCTAATGAGGTGATTTAATAATTTTGTGGTAAAGCGACTCTAACAACAGTATCTGGTTTAATCAATTCCCTATTTTCTTGAATGCAATGACACACCAAAATGGAGATTGTTCACTGAAAACCATTTTCTCAACACCTGATCGATCTAACATATCAATGATTTGTTTTTTGGAATAGCGTTTTTCCACCCGGGTGCCAAAGCGGTCCAGTGCATCCGTTTTCATGGTATAGAACGAACACTTACGGTAATCCGCTAATAGAAAGTTGCTGGTACTTATACCCAACCATTCAGCAATTAATGCCAATTTGGCTAAAGGTAGATAAATAAACAAAGCGATTAGAAGACAAACGATTTTTTTTATGCCAAATGGTAGTTTTGATATCAAAACCCTAAACAAGTTGGATATTTTCCAGATTGCCTTATACCAAAATGGTCGGTTATCAAAGGCGTAGTACAGGTATAGTAATAGCGGTGCACCTGGTTTGAGCTTCTTGATGCATTGCTGTATACCGGCTTCAGTATCAGGAACATGATGTAACACCCCCAATGAATAACCAAAATCCATGGAGTTATCATCAAGAGGTATTGCGTCAACCGCAGCCTGGTGAAATTGGCAATTATCATAGTTCGCCAGTTTTGCTTTTGCAGTATTCAGCGCCAGCTCACTAGGATCAATACAATGTAGTATGCCAACTTTCGAGGCCATGAAACTGGCCCAACGACCACTGCCACAGCCCAGGTCAAAACCTATACTTTTAGTGGTGAGCTTTTCAAAAGGAAAAATACCAAAATAACGATTAAACAGTTCGTTAAGTTCAGCTCCACTGACCTGATTTTGATTGAAGCTTGACCACTCTCGACCAAAGTCTTCAACAACGTTCTCATCTATGTTTCTTTTCACATACTTGATTTCAGTATCAGGGCAATTGTTCCTTTAAAGCTGGTTTAGTGACCTTGCCCATGGCATTGCGGGGCAATGCATCTATAATCACAATTTGTTTTGGAATTTTATAAGCTGACATCTTACCGTCACACCAGGCCTTAAGAACATCATATTCCATTGTTTTTCCTGGTTTCAGGCCAATAAAGGCTATGACCGCCTCACCCCACATCTCGTCCGGTGCACCAA
Organism: Gammaproteobacteria bacterium; assembly: GCA_030835405.1. Lineage (GTDB taxonomy): Bacteria > Pseudomonadota > Gammaproteobacteria > Eutrophobiales > Eutrophobiaceae > Eutrophobius. The sequence continues at coordinate 6,280 of JAURPG010000054.1, forward strand.
TCACGGCACACTCGGCAATATCTTCATGGGTCAGTAATGTGCCTTCAATTTCCAGGGCGGAGAGTTTGTAGCCACCGGACTTGATGATATCTACAGATGATCGGCCCATGATTCGATAGTACCCGTTCTCCTTTACCGCGACATCGCCAGTACAAAACCAGCCGTCATGATAACTGCCTTCGGTTGCCTCCTGGTTGCCCCAGTATTCCAGAAATACATTATCTCCCTTGATCCTGATTTCACCCGGTTTATCTTCTTCGGTGATGACATTATTATCATCATCAAACAGGCTAACTTCTACCCCTGGTAGTGGAATACCAACAGCCCCGGCACGGCGTTCGCCGTCATAAGGGTTTGATATGGCCATTCCAATCTCTGTCATACCATATCTTTCCAGCAGGACTTGCCCGGTTAGCTCCAGCCACTGGTTATAGACCTTGACAGGGCAAGCCGCCGATCCGGATATGTTCAGTCGCATTTTTCTGAAACCATCAGTAATGGCCTTGAGTTGGGAGTCTTCAAGGCTTTCAAAGTGTTGAATCATCTTTACATAGATTGTGGGTACCGCCATGAAAACGTTGTAGCGATGATTGGCGACTTCATCCAGAATTGCCTCCATATCAAATTTGGGGAACAGGGAAACCGTTGCCCCGGCCCACAGTCCGCAACACAGGACATTGATAATCCCGTGGATATGATGCAGTGGAAGAAAGAGCGGAATGGAATCCTCATAGTCCCATGACCAGGCCTCAATCAGGGTTGTTATCTGTGCCCATATATTTTTATGGGTACTGACCACACCTTTGGGTTTATTCGTGGTACCACTGGTGAACAGGATCATCGCCCTTCGATTAAGGGACAGTTCCGGAAGTTGGCCAGAGGAATCACCCATAATATCGCTGACGGATTTCAGTTCAATATTAAGCCTGGAACACAATTCAGCTATCTTCTCTGCATATTCACCATTGGCCACCACGCGAGTGACTTCGGCGCAGGTTAGCGCATGTTCCAGCTCCGGTATGGCTGAACTGACATTCAAGGGTACCGCAATACCACCGGCACGCCAGACACCAAATAACATGGTGACGTAATCCAGACTGGCGGGCATTAAAAAGGCAATGCGTTCTTCATCTAGATCATCCTTATCGCCCAGTAATCCAGTGGCCATACAATTAATGCGATTATGCAAGTCGGCATAAGTAGTGGTATCGCTGCCTTCAACCAGTGCAACTTTAGAATGATCATTATTTAAATGCTGAAAATTATCTTTGGTAGTTTCCATTTCTTAAACTCTTGTATTAATAGATTGCATTGACGATTAAAAATAGTATTGACGGGCCCATGAGGCAGCCGACACCGGTATAAAAGGTGGCGGTCATGGCACCATAAGGTACCAGCCTGGGGTCAGTTGCTGCCAGTCCACCGGCTACACCACTGGTGGTTCCCATCAGGCCACCGAATACCATGGCGGATTGGGGATTATTCAGGCCAATAAATTTTGCCACCATAGGCGTACCTATCATAACCATTATGGATTTTACCAGTCCCGCGGCGACACTCAATGCAATTACCTCCGAGCTTGCACCGATGGCAGTGCCCGTGACCGGACCAACAATATAGGTGACTGCACCTGCACCAATGGTAGTAATACTAATGGCATCCGTATAACCAAACATGACAGCCACCACCGCACCGACAATAAACGATACAACGACGCCGGCAAAGATCGACACCACGCCCACCATCCCTGCCTTTTTAAGCTCACTGATATGTACTCCAAAGGCCGTGGCGACAATGGCAAAATCCCGCATCATACCGCCGCCCATAATTCCAACGCCGGTAAGAAGACCGATATCAGCAACACCCGTGCTGCCGCCAGTGACAGAACCACCCCAGTAAGCGGCCGCCAGTCCAAGGGTGATGGCAACAGCAGAACCGTGAATCCTGCCATTGGTCAGTTTGTTAGACAGAAAATATGAAAACCAGGTGACCAGTCCCACTGCGGCAAATGCCACGATCAGACCATTTCGGGCAAAGACCTTTTCAAGGAGATCGATAGTTATTTCCATTAACCTTCTCCTTTTTCAGTTTCATCAAGTGGAGGCAGAGGCTCACTTTGAGTTCCGATTTTGCTTAACACCGGCACCAGTGCGAAACTGACAATCACAGCCAGGGCGCCAGCCAGTAATGCCAGCATCCCGCCGTCCACGGCTGCTACTACATTTTGCCTTGCCGCCATGGCAACAACGATGGGGATATACATGGCACTCCAGAACTTAATCCCTGTCCCGGATGCCCCCTCGGTTAATGATTTGAACATTGGATGGCTACAGGCAAGCACCAGTAATAACATGGCAATACCCACACCGCCAACGTTGGCCTGTACCCTAATGATGACTCCCAGTATCTCTCCGATATACAGACCCAGTACCATGCAAACAGATAATAAAGCAACACCATAGATAATCATTATTCCCCCTGGATTTTTAATTATTGTTATGGATGATGATATAGGGAGGGAGAGAAGTCTGCAATTCCAGCAGGACGGTTTGGTCAATAATAGTTCTTGACGCTATGAAAAATGGAGAGAAGAGAGCCCGGATTAATGGATCTTCATAAGATAAACGGCAAACAGGTTATCTGTATCTGTCCAGAACTTTACCGGTTCAAAATTGTTATTTTCTGCAAGTGTGATGAATTCATCGGGAGAATATTTGTAGGAGTTTTCTGTATGGACTGATTCATCTTTATCAAGAATGATGGTATGTCCATTTATATTCAGTGTCTGTTTCCTGGTGCTCACCAGGTGCATTTCAATTCTGCCGGCATCTGAATTGTAATAGGCATTATGTTTGAAGTTGTCCAGGCTAAAATCAATTCCCAGCTCCTTTTTGATGCGAAGCAGCAAGTTCATATTGAATTCAGCTGTGACTCCCGCCTCATCATTATAGGCAGCATTGAGGATGTCCTCGTTCTTTTTGGTATCGACCCCAATTAATAACATTCCGTTTTTTCCAATTGCATCGTGGATCATGGACAGAAATTCATTCGCCTCTTTCCTTTCAAAATTACCGATACTGGAACCGGGAAAAAACAGCATACGGGGGCCGTTGGGGACCACATCCGGAATGGGTAGAGAGTGAGTAAAATCCACACAGGTCGCATGCACAGGCAGCCAAGGGTAATCATTCGATAGGTCTGTCGCTGCGGATTTTAAATGGTCAAAGGAAATATCCATTGGCACATAAGCCGATGGTTGCAGATTATTAAGCAACAATCGAACCTTTGCAGCACTACCTGCTCCAGGCTCCACTAACACCCGGCCTTCACCAGCGAGGTTTGCGATTTCATCAGCATTACTGGAAAGTATCGATTGTTCAATTGTTGGTGGATAGTACTCCGGTTGGTTACATATTTGATCAAATAGTTCTGATCCCCTCTGATCATAAAAAAATTTAGGTGCAATGGCTTTCTTGGCTTTTGACAAACCGGTGACCACTGCCTCCTGAAGGCTTAGAGTTTCCGGTTTATGATTATGGAATGTGAGAGTTGTGTTCATTCGATATCTTTAGCCAGACGTATCCCTGTAAATGCCCATCGTTCATCAGGATAGAAAAAATTTCGGTATGTCGGTCGGATATGATCAATAGATGTTATACAACTGCCACCTCTCAAGACCATCTGGTTGGACATAAACTTGCCATTGTATTCACCCATGGTCCCGGCCAAAGGTTTAAATCCCGGATAAGGCGTATAGGGAGATGCGGTCCAGGCCCATAAATCACCATAGCATTGGCCGTTATCATTTGCAGGGATTGGGTGCAAATAATCATCTTCAATAAAATTTCCGGATATGGGTTCAGAATCCAGCATAATTTCCAGTTCCGCTTCCAGTGGAAGGCGGTTACCTGACCAGCGGGCAAAGGCATCGGCTTCGTAATAACTAATATGGCAAACCGGTTCATTGGGGTTCAACTCACGCATACCGCCCAGGGTAAACTGTAGCCAGTCATTATGGTCTTTTGACCAGTAAAGGGGGTGGTGCCAGCCATGGGTTTGTATGAGGGTCCAACCATCGGCAAGCCAAAGCGCTGGATTAGAATATCCGCCATCATTAATAAAATCCATATACTCACTATTTGTAACAAAACGGCGAGAGAGTTTATAGGGCCTTAACAGGACTTCATGTAATGGCGTTTCGTTGTCAAAACAGAATTTATTGCCATCAGTCCCAATACTATTAATCCCGCCTTCAAATGCGATCCAGTCCTGAGTTGATGGTTGACCTGTCGAAATCTTCAAGTCATTCCGGTATGCCGGTTTTAATGGGTTGGCACTGAAATTATGTTTTACATCCATGAGCAGTAATTCCTGATGCTGTTGCTCATGATGTAACCCAAGTTCTATCCGGAAACTGAGGTCTGCCAATTTTGAATCATCCACAGATTCAATTAATTCAAGCATGACTTCATCAATGGAATGACGATATTGGTAAATCTCATCTACTGTAGGTCGTGACAGTAAACCCCTTTTAGGACGAGGGTGCATATTGCCATGGGTATAATAATAGCTATTAAAGATGAAATCGTATTCAGCCCTGAAGGGTTTATAGTCGCGCTGAAAATCAGTGAGGATAAAGGTCTCATAAAACCAGGTAACATGTGCCATATGCCATTTTGGCGGACTGGTTTGTGGGATAGACTGGATCTGATAATCATCTGTTTTTAACGGTTGACATAGTGACTCTGAAAATTCCCGGATCCGGGAAAATTCTGCCTTTAATTGTGCACGTCCAGGTATTCTCTCAACCTTGGTATCCATATATTCACCTATTTATAAGGCATCACTATAAGTGCGCCATTAATCACATTCAACCGCCTTATATGAAATAATTATTACAACCTGTTATTTTATATGAATATGTTTTGCCATTTGCTGGAAGGTGGATGATAAGTAATTTTATTTTTGCGCTTTGAAATTTTTTCCTTATTCATCCTATTGCGGGCTTGAACAGCTACAACTAAGCTAACAGGAGACAAGAACCGGGGGGGGGCTATTTCTATGGGTAAAATAAGTACTTTTGTGTTCTTTATCAGGAAAGAATTTTTCCTTTTATTCATTTCTTTAATTTTTTCAGGCGCCTTGTATGCTCAGTCAGAAATACCATCGGAACTGATCCATTACCCTGAATATATTTTTTATAATGGGAATATCTTAACAGCCGATTCGGACCAGGATTTTACTATTGCCCAGGCGCTTGCCGTGAGGGAAAACCGCATATTCATGGTGGGGGGTAATGAGGAAATCAATCATCTTGCTGGCCCGGCTACGAGAATAATTGATCTAAAAGGTCGTTCATTGACCCCCGGGTTTATTTATAACGATGGAGACAACTCTGTCCCGGCAGGGGACATCCTGAAAGACAGCATGTGGGGTGGCCATACCAAACCTCACCTGGGCGGAAGGACTATCGATGAAGCCCTGGCGACCCTGGCCTATATCGTTGAGAATGAAGGTGTACCGGGCGACTCCTTCTTCTTTAACCTGCAGGACCAGTGGGCCGCGGTAGCCATGAAGTCCTGGAATCGACAGACCCTGGATGAAGTGGCTCCGGACAACCCGGTGATGGTATATATCAGTGCCAATACAGCACTGGCCAACCAGGCCATGATGGGTCTTGCCCTGGCAGAGGGTTTACCTGAAGACCACTTTCATATCGGACGCGATGAAAATGGTGAATTTACCGGATTCACCGGGGCCCAGGTGAGCGGGTTTATTGGAAGAGAGGTTCGGCCCTGGCCGGATCCGGAATGGTTTGATCAGGTCGCCATGCCTCAGGCGGTGGAGTCTCTCGCAAATTATGCACGCCACGGTGTGACTGTTGCCACGGGGCATATGAGTGCCCCCACCATGACCATCCTCAACAGGTTGTTCCATGAACAGCCTGACGATCTCGCAGTACGAGTCTATCCCGGTCTGGATTTTTTAAGACAAAATCCCAACGGTGAGATGTATCTGAAACGCATGGGTAACCTGGTGGATTTTTCACTTACCGATGACCGTGGTCCCATGGTCACTATCGTCGGTGCCTCGGTAGGACCACACTCAGGCTCTCCCGACTCCACATTTGGATTGTTAACCATCTATCCAAAAACAAATGTCATCCCACAAATCAGCCCTAATACCAATGGTTATAACAGCTGGTCCGCAGAATCCATGACTGGCCTTGGGATTGAAGATCTTACACAAGCCCAACTCAGACAGACAGATTACTATAATGTCATGTTGGCCAGGCAGCATGGTTGGAACATGACGGGCATCCATAATATGGGTAGCGAAGGTATCCGCATTGCCATGAAGAATGTTTATGAGGCCGAGCAACAGGATAACCTGTATGTAAAGAAACTTTGGCGACCACAGGGTTTTGATCACAACATCGAATGGGTTCCCGAGGTCTTTGATTATTACCGAGATCATCCTGTCTTGAAAGACATTGTTCGCTTTGGTGTAAACCTGCGCATCGTGATGCGACAAAGAGATGCCGGACCGTTAAATATACAGGATGTGGTCGAGGCACAATATGGCATGGAAGGCCTGGAGCGCATGGCACCCTTAAAGACCTTGCTGGAAAAGGGCATCCCGTTTCATATAGAAGGTACTGAACCCAGAGACGGCGATGCCAATCCCACCTGGTACATACAAAAGGCAGTTTCCCGTGTTGATAGACATGGTCGGGTCATTGCCGAAAATGAGGTGCTGGATCGTAAAACCGCATTTCTGGCATTGACCCGCTGGGCTGCAAGATTTATCGGTGCTGAAAATGAACTGGGCTCCCTGCAACCCGGGATGCTTGCTGACCTTGTGGTGTTTGATGGCAATATTATGGAAGAACCCATTGAGACACTTGATACCTTACGACCCGTGTTGACCATGGTGGGTGGGAAAGTGGTTTATGAAGACGAGGGACTATAGTTAAAAGTCATAAGTGAAATATATAAAGTAAAAATAATTAATAACTCGGAGGCAGTCATGATAATCAAACATATGGTTTGTATGTTTGCAGTAGTTATTCTTCTGAATACTGGTGCAGTTTATTCTCAGTCAGTCCCTCAGGAATTGGTCCATTATCCAGAATACGTGTTTTACAATGGGCAGGTGTTGACTGCCGATGCCGACCAGGATTTTACCGTCGCTCAGGCAGTGGCGGTGAGGGGCAACCGGATATTTAAGGTTGGTAGTGACGCAGAAATAAGGCACCTTGCAGGTCCCGATACCAGGGTTATCGACCTGCAAGGACGTTCCATGACGCCCGGGTTTATATATAACGACGGTGACAATGCCGTACCCGCAGGCGATCTGCTGAAAGAAAGTCAGTGGCAGGATATGATACAACCAAAACTTGGGGGACAGACCATCGACCAGGCCCTGGTCACTCTTGCCTATATCGTTGAGAACCAGACCAATCCCGGTGATCCGGTATTTTTTAACCTGCAGGACCAGTGGGCCGCCATAGCCATGCGGTCCTGGGGAGTAGATACCCTGGACGAGGTTGCCCCTGAAAACCCGGTAGCCATTTATCTGGACAGTAGTTACGGGATCATGAACACGGCCATGATAGACCTGGCCATCGAAAGCGGTTTTCCAGCGGACCATTTTCATATTGATCGTGATGCCGATGGGGATTACACCGGGGTTGCCGGGGCCCAGCTGGTGGGCTTTGTGGGTAGGGAAATACGTCCCTGGCCGTCACCAAAGTGGTTTGATGAAGTCGCTATCCCCGATGCCATAGCATCGCTTGCCAACTATACCCGCAACGGGATTACCCTTGCCACCGGGCACATGAGCGCACCCACCATGACGGTATTAAACCGCTTGTTTCATGAAAACCCGGAAGGACTGGCTATCAGGGTTTATCCTGGTCTGGATTTTCTCCGACAAAATCCCAATGGTGAAATGTACCTGAAGCGTATGGGTAACCTGGTGGATTTTTCACTGTCCGATGGGCGGGGTGAGATGGTGACGATTGTCGGGGCATCCGTTGGCCCCCATTCAGGATCAGAAGATGCCGCTGCCAGTCTATTGTCCATTACACCAAAGACCAACGTTATTGAGGATATCAGTCCCAATGCCAATGGTTATAACCGCTGGACATCAGAGTGGTTCACCGGGTTGTCACAGGGTGACTTGACGGGAAACCAGCAGTTACAGACTGATTATTACAATGTGATCCTGGCGAGACAACATGGCTGGAATATCACCGGTATCCATAACCGCGGCAGTGAAGGCATACGCCTTGCCATGCAGAATGTCTATGAGGCGGAAAACCAGGACAAACTCTATGTGAAAAAACTCTGGCGGCCGCAGGGCTTTGATCATAATGTGGACTGGGAACCGGAGGTCTATGAATACTATGAGGCCAGGCCCCAATTAAAAGAATTGATCCGTTTCGGTGTCAGTATTGAAACCTTTATTGAACAGCGCGATGCAGAGCCACTGGGCATCAAAAATGTGCTTGAGGCACAGTATGGTATAGAAGGCCTTGAACGATCTGCACCCTTGAAATCCATCCTCAACAAAGGGATTAAATTTCATATAGAGGGGAGCGGTCCCAGCAACCCGTTACGGAAGATGCAAATGGCAATCATGCGTGTCGATGACGATGGTCGGGTAATTGCACCCCAGGAGGCCCTGACCCGCGAGGAGGCCCTGCTTGCACTGACTCGCTGGGGCGCCAGGTTCATCGGATCAGAGAATGTCATGGGATCCATTGTGGCTGATAATATGGCAGACCTGGTGGTGTTTGATGGCAATATTATGGATGTACCCATAGAAAATATTCATGAGTTAAAACCAGTGTTGACCCTGGTGGGGGGGAAGGTGGCCTTTGAGTCGCCGGATCTTTAAGTAAAAAGTGAAAAGTAAAACGTAAAACTTGATTTGTAAAAAAATCTAATAAAAGGTGGAGGACGCATGAAGATAAAACAGACGGTCTATATTATTGCAGCAATTATTTTTTTAAATACAGGTCTGGTCTATCCACAGTCGAATGTTCCTCAGGAATTAATCCATTACCCGGATTTTGTGTTCTTTAATGGCCAGGTCCTCACAGCCGATGCTGATGTAAATTTCACCGTTGCCCAGGCGGTGGCGGTGAGGGGTAACCGGATATTCAAAGTGGGCAATGACGGTGACATCAGGTCACTGGCAGGCCCAAATACAAGGGTAATTAATCTTAATGGTCGTTCTTTAACCCCAGGTTTTATATACAACGATGCCGACAATGCGGTCCCTGCCGGCGACATATTAAAGGACAGTCAATGGGGAGGGATGACCCAGCCACATCTCGGAGGAGCCAGTATTGATCAGACCCTGGCTACATTGGCCTTCATCGTTGATAAAGAGGGCCAGGATGGCGCGCCGGTATTTTTCAACCTGCAGGACACCTGGTCAGGAACCGCCATGAAGATCTGGGACAAGAACACACTGGATGAGGTGGCGCCGGATACCCCGATACTGGTATCGCTTGAAAGTAGTGAAGCCCTGGTCAATTCCGCCATGTTGGAACTGGCCTTTGAGAGCGGGCTGAATCCAGATCATTTTCACCTGCAAAAAGATGAAAACGGTGAATATACCGGGAGAGTAGGCGCCCAGGCAGCAGGGTTTATTGGCAGGGAGGTTCGTCCCTGGCCTGACCCGGTGTGGTTTGATGAAGTGGCTATTCCTGGTGCCATACAATCCCTGGCTGATTATGCAAGCAATGGTATTACCGTGGCCACTGGTCATATGAGTGCACCCACCATGACGGTGCTAAACAGATTATTTCATGAACAGCCGGATGACCTGAAAGTCCGCGTTTATCCGGGTCTTGATTTTCTCCGGCAAAACCCCAACGGTGAGATGTATTTAAAGCGTATGGGTAACCTGGTGGATTTTTCCCTGACGGATGAGCGGGGCAGAATGGTCACGATTGTAGGGGCATCCGTGGGCCCACACTCCGGCACCCCTGACGGAATGTCTGGATTGTTGTCCATCCAACCGAAGGATAATGTCATTGATTGATTGAGTCAGAAGGCCAGAGGGGATAATCGTTGGTCAGCGGAGTGGATAACCGGTTTGGGCCAGGATGAATTGACCGAAGAGCAGATCAGGCAGACCGATTACTATAATGTCATGCTGGCCCGCCAGCATGGTTGGAATGTAACAGGTATTCACAACATGGGTAGCGAGGGTATACGACTGGCCATGCAAAATGTGGTGGAGGCTGAGCAGCAGGACAACTTATATGTTAAGGAACTCTGGCGTCCGCACGGATTTGACCATAATATCGAATGGGTGGATGAAATCTTTAAGTATTACGAGGCCCACCCAGAGCTGAAAGAAAAAAACCTGGTGCGGTTTGCCGTGAGTCTCACCAACGGTGTAGACCAGCGATCATCTGAACCACTTGGTATAGAGAGGTTAACAGAGGCGCAATGGGGCATGGAAGGATTAGAGCGTATGGCACCGCTACAGACTATCAAACAAAAAGGCGTGCCGTTTCATATCGAAGGCAGTGGTCCCAGCAATCCGTTAAGAAAGATCCAGCAGGCGGTGACCCGTAAAGATAAGGATGGTCGGGTCATTGCAGCGAACCAGGCTATTACCCGTGAAGAGGCCTTTCTTGCCCTGACCCGTTGGCCAGCCAGATTTATCGGTGAGAAGGAGATGGGTTCCATTCAGCCTGGATATTATGCTGACCTGGTAGTATTTGATGGCAATATTATGGAAGCATCGATAGAAGAACTCACCAACCTGAAACCAGTATTTACCATGGTGGGGGGAAGGGTCGCCTATGAACAGGAGGGTTTGTAGGAAATTACCAGCGAATATGAGCTGACAAACCAACTGTTTCCGGGCTGACAACCGGAATGATGGTCAACCCTTGCCGTTTGGCATCGGCATCAAACACCGCATCCACAGATTCATAAGCGAGATACCAGCCCAGGGCCGCCTGGGAAAAGTAGTGGGCATTATCATTGATACGCGACCACGCGGTGAAGGTTGATGCCAGCATGGCCAGGTATTTCACTGGTTTATTGTCTTCATTCATTCGGGCTATGGTGAGAAACGGTACCGCCCCTACATAGCCATGTCCGGAAACCCCATTATCATCTTCGAATGGTCGCCAGTGAGACTTATGATCCGTCTCGCCGGGACGGGATCCCCCCGTGGCCCGTTGCATGAGCAACAGGGCCGGTGTCCCCGTGGCATAGGCGCGCAGTGAGTAGGCACCCCAGTTGGCAATGGGTGACTGCGGATCAGCAAATTTCAATGCTGCCGCCACCGCGGTAATAGGCAGTAAAAATTGGCGTTCCCCGAATTCCTTGAAAATATCTGACAAATCGTCTGTTGTAGAACTGCGGATATCATCCTGGTACCAATCCTGAATTTCATGGTCGATACTGGTGTTGGCAGGCAGTGCACCAATTCCAAAGCCGATACCCATTCTTAGTAACCTGTCACCCGAATAGAAGCTTTTATAGTCATTGACAATGATATTGATGATTCTGTCACCATTGCCTTCAATATGCGAATCGGCAACACTATTTGTTACCCCGACTATGCATAGGATCAGGGCATTTAAGTACAGTCTGGATAATTTCATTTGTATTTTTCTTTTCGGTATAATCAGCGAGTCAGATGGATTTAGTCGTCACGTCCAAAAACACAAGAGCTGGCATATTCACCAGCCTCATTGGCAGTCCATTCGCCTTTGGGCTTGTCTTCCATCATGTCGCACCATTTCTGTGATCTAACTTCCGGTGCACAGGCAGAGGTCATGAATGAAAATAAAATTGTTAAAAAAGTCTTTTTCATTGCGATTCTTTATTATTATTTAATTTAGGACTATTGTGAGGGGACTTTTCATATTCCTCAAGTGCTAATAAATGATTCGTTCTATGGTGTTTGGAGATGTCCTGCCAATTTTCACCAGTGAGGACAGATTCCAACGCCCATAACATGTTTAGACTGAGGTTCTCATTACATCTACGGGTCTGAACATAGGCGATGATACTTCCTATATCTTTCAGTTGTTCTACTGTGCTTATGCCGGCACGTACCAGCATGGTCTGAGATTATGGTCCCCGCTTATTTAATTCACAGAGCTGTTTATCTACCAAACGGCCCTCCATATGAACATCAGGCTGCCAAAAAACACCACTACCTCCATGACCCAGGCATGGACCTTGACCGGCACATGGTTTAATAATCGTCTGGCAAGAAAACCACCGGGCGCCATACAGAGGCCCACCAGCATGCCCACGGCGATCAGGTCGAAATTTAGCTTGTCTGAACTGCCAAAGATAATGATCTTGAAGATGGCCAGGGTAGTGGAGATGGTGGCGTCCGTGGCGATCAGGGCAACGCTGTGTAGTCCGGCTGACATCAATATGGAGATCAGAATGATCCCTGTCCCTGCCATGCCGCCGTTAATAAAACCAAAACCAATTCCGCTATACCTCACACCCCTGTCGGTAAGCCTGTATTCCAGATGGTTCATAATACGGCGAAGTGGGATACTGGCCAGCAGGAAGATACCCAGCAACAGGGCAATCCAGCGGCTGGTGAGTAGGGTGTAGCAGTAGGCCCCGGCAATACAGGTTGGCAGGCCAAAGAACAGCATCTGTCTCACCTGATACCACTGGACATCACGCCAGAACGCCATGGCCCTACAGCCAGTATTGAGTAACATGGTCACTGCCATTACTGGCACTACATTGGCAACACCTATGACCGGGGTCAGAAACACCGGCATGACCAGTCCCGCACCATAACCTGACATGCCGCTTAACACGGACAAAATAAAGGCAACACTACACACCACCACCAGTTGCAGCGGGCTGGTATTGGCAAGGATAAATTCACTATTCATGAATATTTTTAAGAAAGTGCGATCTGGTCAATATTATCGGGGTGAGTAACAGTGTCATGACAACCATATCATAGCTGGACCATCCGACTATGGCGACAAGCATTACTTTGAATGCACTTTTCGAGCCGGTTTGATAGGCATGACGGACCAGGAATAAAAATAAAATACCCCAACTGGCAATAGAGGGACCCAGAATCCCCAACATGAACTTGCCAATTTCCATAGCATCATGACTGGCGGAGTTAAAGGCCGCCAGCATCTTGTGGTTGTAATAGTCAAATAAGCGTGTTTCTACCAGGAACGGTAGTGTGATTCCAATAATGATATGCATGATGGCCAGAAAAGAGAGAATGGATTTTGCCGTATCAGGCTTCATGGTTATTATTCATTATTCCCAAGATAAACACGGTAAAAAATGTAGGCAAGGATGCCATTTAAGATCCCGATCACCATGACAATATGAATAAGGCGGATTAAATAGTCTTGCTGTGTTTGGATGACCTTCGTCTGTAACATATAAATATACAATGCTACTTTTTTCATTGTCTCAAGGTCTTCAGCGTTCTCGATCTGTTCAATCACTTCTTCCACACTGTATTTTAAATCAAATTCCTGGTCTATATTGTCCACCAGGTAATAGAGGCTACTGGCACCCAGTATGGGTAACAGTATCAGCAAGGCTGAGAATATCAGGTAACCGGTTTTTCGATCCATAGACTATTCTAACATTAGTCTTTTGCTTGCGAGTGAGACAGACAGCAGTGCTCCGGGGTTTATATTCGATTAAATGCTGGCAGGTATTTTTCCCTGGCATTACCAATGACCGGACTACCATGGGCAGGAATGAGGTGTTCAAACTTCAGGTCACAGATTTTCTTCAGTTCTGCACTGTCTGGTTGTGCATACTTGTACCAGGCAGGACCGATATTGCAGGGTTTGATAAAACCCATCAACCGCATCATGAGCTTGGCAGGAAGATTAAAGTATTGATCCGGTTCAGCCCAGTTCTGCAAGGAATCCCCGGAAATAAGAATACCTCCTTCTCGTTCCAGACGGATTAATAATTCTTTTGGATTAGAGGTGTTGATACAGACCGGCTTTGCGTCCTTAACGGGTAAGATTGTTGATTCGCCTATGTTTTCGTCTGCTCGAAAGTAGCCATCTTCAATTTCAATATTAAAATTTACACCTTTAAAATAAAGGGCATTTACTGACCATATCCTGGCACCATAGCGCTCTTTATAAAATGGATCGTCCATACCATGGAATCCTGCCAGCCTGATGACATGTTTAATTGACCCAAGTGATTCCAGATTGGCGAGGCCCGCTTCATTTAGCCGGACGGAATTGATTAAGGTGAGGTGATTTCCCTCCCGGATAACTGTCATGTTACGACTGAAGCAAAGCGGCAAACGACCCTTGATATTCATTGCACCGGTTACCAGATAAATATTATCAAAGATTTCCTGAAGTTCACCATGAGATAGATTGAGAGAACTTTTTTTATTTATTTTCATAAGCTTTGAAATCTAAGTTTGAGATTGTTTTATTTATTAAGTGATAACCAGTTCTCATATAAAAAATTATGTGCCCTAAAAGCTGTGAATGAATTCACAGTATCACATTTTGTGATTGAGCATTCAGTTCTATCTAACTATGTTTATTCTTAAATACAGTAATTTTGAGGAATATATAATGTTCATTAATAATTTAAGGCTAACATTTTTAACAAGCGTATTCGTATTTTTATCGGGATGTGGTGGATCTTCTGGTGGCGGTTCTTTCAATACTACCAATAACAATGCCAATAATAATACTCAAACCTCGGTGGTGATTGAAACCGCTATAGCATCAACCGGTACCATTACTGGGTTTGGTTCAGTCTTTGTTAATGGCGTTAAATATGAAATTGAAAATGGGACGGTGGTCGCCATTGAAGATGAAGATGACATAATTGGAGACGACAGCCGGTTACGCCTGGGTATGAAAGTGAGAATTGAGGCCAGGGAAGATGAAAATGGCTAACGCTTTGCCGACCGGATTGAATTTGATGAGGACCTCAAAGGTCCTGTCCGTAATGTGACCCCGGATGCCGATGAAAATAGCATAGGGACATTTACCATATTCGGTATTACCGTGACTGTGGATGCCAATACCATCTTTGATGATGACGTGGGTGACAATAATGCCGATGACCTTATTGATATCAATGATCTGGTGCTTGGGGCTGGTCAGGTCGTAGCGGAGATCAGTGGATATATAACTACTAACGGGATCCTGGCCACCCGTGTCGATCTACTCAATCCACCGGGAACGACTATCGATGAAAACGAGGCCGAGGTTAAAGGTAAAATCACCGACACTTCGGGTCTACCGGTATCCTTTGTATTAAATGACAGTATTACCGTTAATGTTGGTACTGCTAGCTTCGAGGATGGCCTGACATCCACTGCAGACCTTGAAGTAAACCAGTTTGTCGAGGTCAAAGGCGAGTTGGTATCCGACGTTGAAATTAATGCTGAAGAGATTGAACTGGAAGGACAGCTTCGGGATCGAGATCGCGAAGGTGAGTTTGAAATTGAAGGTGTATTGCTATCAGTCAATACCAGCTCAGACCCTCATGAAATCCTGATTAACGGAATCGCCATTCCGGTAGTGGATGCTTCCAGGTTGGTTCAGTTCGTGGGAAAACGGGTTGAGATAAAGGGTGAATTTAATGCAGACGGTGTATTGGTCCTGGTGGAAGGTGCCGGCGGTGTAAAGACCGAAGTGGAGAATACTGTGAGGACCGCAGATCTCCTGGTCTCGGTCGATACGGCCACCGACAAACTCACTTCACGCCTGGGCCTTGCCATCACGCCAACTGGTCTTAGCCGGGTGGATGATGATACCCGTGATACCAATGACCATTTGCATCTGGATGAATTTATCACCGGGCTTCAGGGCAAAGGCACTGCTGCAGGCGTGCCCCTGGCAGTGGAGGCGAGAGGGTTTCCAGAGGCTGGTGAAGTTATCTGGACCAGAGTAGAAGTGGGTGAGGTACACAATGATGGTGGTATGCATTGCCGCCTGCGTGGCCCGGTTAACGAGATCAATCCTACAGCCTTTACCTTTGAGATCCTGGACGTAGTGGTCAATGCGTCTGGAGAAGGTGGAGATGAGGTTGCCTATCGCGATGAGCGGCACGAGCCTGAGCTCATATTAACCCGTGAACAGTTCTTTGAAAAACTCACCGAGGGCGATGTGGTCCAGGCCATAGGCAATAACGAGAAGTCCATTGACTCCCAGGACTATGCCAATCTCAGTCTGATTGCAGATGAGGTGGAGTTCGAATCCGGTGATGGGGTATTCGGGACTGTGCCTGAACATGATGAAGAAGAATCTCAGGACGACAGCATGATTGCCGATGATGAACTGGTAGGTGCGGCAAGTAACGTCGACAATGCCGAGCTGACCTTCGAAATTGCCGATGCCACTGTACAGGTAACTGAAAATACCTCCATTGATGGATCCATCATGGAGGCCATCCGAGGCGTAGAACTGGGTGATGATGTTCTGGTGAGTGAGTTACTGGATGGTGAAACACTGGGCATTATCCTGGATGACCGTATTGTTGAGGTACGGGTTGTGGTAGATGGAGATGTACTCGTTGTTCTGAGTATTGAAGATATTTAATCTGTTTGAAGGGGCAGGGTGTGTTTCAATCCCTGTCCCTTTTTCTTATTCCCGTAACAGTTTTAATACATCAAACACTTCTATCCTGGGTTCGCCTTCTGTTTGGTAGGCATGGGCAATGGATTTTCTTAGCTCAGAATCCTGGTATGCGGTGAAATCCTCTTCACTGTCCCACAGGTAAAGTCCGGCGATTTCACCGGTGGCAGGCTCCTGTAGATAAAATTTCTGCTCCAGTCCGTTCAGTAACCGGAATTGATCAATTCGATAATCCACCACCTTCATGATCTCATCAAGGCTGAGACGGGACCTGAATTTAACCAGTAACACCAGAGATGGTTGTTTCATTATCGATCCTGAAGGTTTTCAAATCCAGAATAATGAACCCCTGACAGTAATGCCATGTGTCTTTTCCAGGTGGCCAGATCATTCTTGTTAAATTGACTTAACGCATCATGCCCACAGGCCCTGGCCATCACTGACATGAGTTCCACTGATGCCTCAAAGAAGTTTTTAAGTTGACCGGCAGATTTTTCAACATCCAGTCTTTTTCGCAGTTCTTCCTTCTGGGTGGCCACGCCCGATGGACAGTTATTGGTATTACACATCCTGGCGGCAACGCAGCCGATGGCCTGCATGGCACTGTTGGAAATGGCAACACCGTCGGCACCCAGGGCCAGCGCTTTCACAAAATCGATGGGCACCCTCAATCCCCCTGTGATGATCAATGTCACCCTGCCGCTGGCGCCCTGGTCATCCAGGTAACGGCGAGCCCTAGCCAGGGCCGGTATGGTGGGAACGCTGATATGGTTGCGAAACATTTCCGGTGCCGCGCCGGTGCCGCCGCCACGACCGTCCAGGATGATATAGTCAGCACTGGCATCCAGGGCAAATTGAATGTCCTCTTCTATGTGGTTTGCGCTGAGCTTGAATCCTATGGGTATACCACCGGTGATCTCTCTTACCTGGTCAGCAAACCTTTTGAAGTCATCGGCGCTCGCCAGATCACTGAAGGTAGGCGGGGAGATGGCCGGCTCTCCTTCGGGGATTCCCCTGACCTGTGAGATCTTACCCTTGTTTTTGTTGCCGGGTAGATGCCCGCCGGTACCTGTCTTGGCGCCCTGACCGCCTTTAAAATGAAAGGCCTGTACATTTTTTAATAATTCTTCCTTGTAGCCGAATTTAGCACTGGCAAGTTC
>JAURPG010000055.1 GCA_030835405.1 Gammaproteobacteria bacterium
GATTGATTATAGATGACCGCTTCCTGTTGACCGCTGGCACTGTATAAAATAACCAATCCGAATACACACAGTGTAATCAGACCTAACATCAACGGAAGATCAATATGAAGTCTTTCAGAAAGTGATTGTTGTTTCATCGTTTAAGCTAACTTCTTGAGGTATACCTATTTGTTCAAAGTAGTCATCAAATAATAACCGTGCGATAGGTGCCGCATTAGATGAACCGCCACCACCATTCTCAACAATAACTGAGACCACAATTTGAGGATTATTCAATGGTGCAAATGCGACAAATAGCGCATGATCATGCAGTTCCTTTACCAGCTTGTCCGCATCATATTCTTCATCTTCAGCAAGACTGAAGACCTGTGCCGTTCCTGATTTACCGGCAAATTGATATTCAGCCCCCATACCAACGCGCCTGGCAGTACCATTGGATGCATGAATCACATCAAACATACCCGAGATAATATGCTCCCAGTCTTCTTCAGTATTGATTACTCTGTGCAGGATCTCTCTCTCACCGGATGAAATCTTAGCGCCAGTTAACGGGTCACGGGCCTCTGCAAAAAAATGGGGTTTTAAGACATTACCACGGTTGGCTATGGCGGATGTGGCAACGGCAAGTTGAATTGGAGTCGCAAGAATTGCTCCCTGTCCAATCCCAACGTTTAAGGTTTCTCCCGGATACCATGCTTCATTTAAAGTTTTGCGCTTCCACTCCCTGGATGGCATTAAACCCGCTGACTCTCCACCAATATCAATCAAGGTGCGTTTTCCAAAACCAAACTCACTCATAGAATCATATATAAGATCGATCCCCATCTCATTTGCCAATGCATAAAAGTATACGTCACATGACTCTGCAATGGCCTTACGTAGATTAGTGTGCCCATGACCGCCTTTCTTCCAATCACCTTTTTTAAGACTGGTGCCCTTGAGGATATACCAACCGGGACACCAGGTTTCATCCTCAGGAATACGGACTCCATGACGTAATGCTGCCAGGCCAAGCATAGGCTTAATAGTTGAACCTGGTGGATATTTACCCTGCAGTGCCCGGTTTAATAGTGGTGTGTTCACTGAGTTGAGATATTTCCGGTAGGTTTTTGCGTTGATACCATTCACAAACTGATTTGGGTCGTATCCTGGTGAACTCACCATAGCAAGTACGCTGCCATCATTGGGATCCATGGCTACCACCGCCCCTCGTTTATTTTCCAGCGCCTGAACCGCAAGATTTTGTAATGAGGCATTCAGCGTTAGGTAAATATTTTTTCCAGGTATGGGTGGCGTTCTGTCCAGGACACGAATCACCCTGCCCTGCACATTCACTTCCACCTGTTGGTTCCCCACCGTACCATGCAACAGGTCTTCGTAAGCCTTTTCCGCCCCTATTTTGCCAATGTGGCTGGTGGCGATATAATTCGACTTGTCTAATGTTGCCAGCTCTGCTTCATCAATCATCCCCACGTAACCGGTAGTATGTGATGCCATGGGACCCAGAGGATAATATCGATTCAACCGGGCAACGATGTCAGTCCCTTCATGCTTATGCAAATCAACAGCAATTCTTGCAAGCTGTTCATCACTGAGATTATAAATGAGCGGGATACTTTCAAACCTTCGGTTTTGTTTTAAACGGGTCTTGAACTGTTCGACATCAGTATCAGTTATCTCAATAACTGCACCAAGCTTTTCGAGTAGCTGATCCATATCCAGGGTCTTTTCCGGGATGATTTCCAGGCTAAACGATGGACGATTATCTGCTAACAACACTCCATCGCTACTAAAGATTAAACCACGGGTTGGTGCAATGGGCACAATCTTGACCCGGTTGGACTGAGACAAGGTTGAGTAATGATCATGCATTACGATCTGGAGATGGAAAATTCGATAAGAAACGATTAAGACAAATAGTGTCGCAAGTATTCCGGCAGTGACTGTCCGCCGGTTTATCAACCTGGCTTCGAGATCTGCATCCTTAAATTCAAATATTGGCGACATGTAAATAAGTCTCTAATAAACCCTGAAAGTTCTACGTACGTCCCGCAGGATGATGAAAAGCCACGGCCATAACACCATACTGGTAAAAGCCGGCATCCAGTATGTCCAATGCTGCGGAGGGAACCCCATCATGGCGCGGATCCATAGCGTGAGTAATTGTGTGATCAAAAGTAATCCGCAGATTATCAGTGCCTGTTGTGCTAATGGATAAACACGTATGCGTTTGTGTAGTTTTAATATAACAAAAGCAATAATAATTAACACAATGGCATTTTGCCCAAATAAAGTACCTTGCTGGACATCAAGAAACATACCCGCCACCCAGGCAATGCCAACTCCCACTCTTTCAGGCAACGCAAGACACCAATAGATAAGAACGATGGCGACCCAAGCCGGTCGCCAGTTAGCCGCCCAGGCAGGCAATGGCATGGCCATTAACATATATGCGATAAGAAAACTCATCAGAATAATCAGCCCGCCATTATGATTTTTAACTATCACTGGATATTAAAATTAGTTGAAACCTGTTCATGTCGGGTATTTTCTTTATAGGGCCACACCAGTAACACTTCACGGCTCTGGCCTGGATTGGCGCTGGGTGTGACCTGCACCTTTGAAAAGGGTTCGCCTGGCTCCATACTGATACTACTGACAGTTCCGACGGGGTAACCACGTGGAAAACGTCTGCCTAATCCAGAGGATATGACCAGGTCTCCGGTCTTGATATCTGAGTTGGTGGGCAGGTTTTCCAATAATAATATCTTGTCCTGGCCGGTCCCCACAGCAATGGCCCGCAAACCATTTCGATTCAATTGCACAGGCATGGAATGGGTTTGGTCGGTAATCAACAATACCGTACTGGAAAACGGATTAACATGGACCACTTGACCCATGATGCCATTAGCATCTACCACCGGCTGGCCATCATATACATCATTACGCTGCCCTTTATTAATCACTATCTGCCTGCGAAATGACTCCAGTTCCACAGCGATCAATTCAGCTATCAATACCCGCTCTACCCGTTCACCCAATCTTACTGAAGAATCCAGAAGTTCCCGCAGGCGGTTATTTTCTTCCACCAGGATGTCATATTTCTGCAGCTTTTGGTTCTGTAATAGCAGTCCCTGTCGCAATTCTTGGTTTTCTTCCAGTAACTGCTTCTGGGTTACTACAGATTGACTGACCCATCTACCGGCCTGTACCGGCAGGTTAACAATATATTGCAGTGGGTATACCAAAGTAGAGAGAAATGAACGGACGTTTTTAAGATGCCCATGGCGGTGATCCACCGACATCAAGGCAATAGAGATCAAGATCAAAAATACGGCCTTTACATTTGTTGATGGCCCTTTGAGGAAAAGCGTATTGATTGTATTCTCCCCGTACTGGTTAAACAGCTATTCTGTCGTTAAAATATCCGTGCCATACTCATCAATCATTTCCAGGTATCGCCCACCACCCCGGGCAACACAGGTTAATGGATCTTCAGCAATGATCACTGGCAATCCCGTTTCTTCCATAAATAATCTATCGATATCACGCAACAGTGCTCCACCACCAGTCAGTACCATACCTCGCTCGGCGACATCGGAACCAAGTTCAGGCGGAGTTTTTTCCAGTGCATTTTTAACTGCGTCTACAATACCCGTCAGCGGCTCCTGTAAGGCCTCCAGGATCTCATTACTATTGAGGGTAAAACTCCTGGGTATTCCTTCTGCGAGGTTTCGCCCCCTGACTTCCATTTCACTAACTTCATTACCGGGATAGGCACAACCGATCTGGTGTTTAATTCGCTCTGCAGTGGCATCACCAATCAAGGTACCGTAATTACGACGTACATAGTTGATAATGGCCTCATCAAAACGATCACCACCTATCCTCACAGAATCCGCATAAACAATACCATTTAATGATATGACCGCAACTTCGGTAGTCCCACCACCGATGTCCAATACCATGGTACCTCTGGCATCACTTACGGGCATTCCGGCACCAATAGCAGCAGCCATTGGCTCCTGGATCAGGTGTACTGTTCTTGAACCCGCACCCAATGCTGATTCCCTAATCGCACGCCGCTCTACCTGTGTTGATCCACACGGCACACAAACCAGTACCCGTGGACTGGGTTTAAACATGGTGCCGCCATGCACCATGCGGATAAAATACTGCAGCATTTTTTCTGTCACAGTGAAATCTGCAATCACACCATCTTTCAGTGGTCGTATGGCAACAATATGTTCCGGTGTCCTGCCCAACATGCTTTTGGCTTCTGTACCGACCGCAAGTATGGATTTGGAATTAATTGAATTACCTTCCTTGCGAATGGCAACAACAGATGGTTCATTGAGGACGATCCCTTTTCCACGGACATAGACAAGCGTGTTCGCCGTACCCAGATCAATAGACAAGTCGTTGGAAAAAAAACCTCGGAGGTTGTTTAACATGTATCAGAATTTCCTTACAGCATCATGCTGCAAATCAAAAGTCATAAAAACGGTTTAATGTCAGATAAGTTGCGGTAGAATGTAGACTATTGGAATACCGGAAAACTGCTTTTTTAAACTGGTCATTATTGCCCAGTCAGGGTTTTCCACAATCTATCTTAAACTTCTGCAAGATCAGGCCACAACTCACTGATTTAAGGCTATTACTGTAACAGTGGCCAGCCTATTGAGCAAGTAATCAGATAGGATAAATTCGTTATTTTACAACAGTTTTTTGAGGTAAGGACGTGTCACTGGATCGAAAACAGATTGAGGAGATCGCCATGCTGGCAAGACTCTCCATTAAAGCGGAAGACATCCCGGTTCACCAACAAGAGCTTGGGGGCATCCTGGATATGGTGGAACAGATGAAACCTGTAGACACTGATGAGATTGTACCCCTTGCCCACCCACTGGAAATTGACGCCAGGCTGCGTCCAGATGTCATTACCGAACAAGACCACCGGGACAAGAACCAGAAAATGGCACCGCAGACAGAAGCGGGATATTACCTTGTACCCAAGGTCATTGAATAACATAAAGGATTAAACATAGTTATTTATCATGTTTTCTCATAGTCTTGTAGAACTTTCCAGATTACTCGATCAGAGATCGATAAGCAGTGTTGAACTCACTGAATTGTTCCTGAGCAGGTGTCAGGACCATAATCAGGAGCTGAATTGCTTTATTACCCTCAGTCCCAGGACCGCCCTGGAACACGCCAAAGCTGCCGATAAGCTCATTAACAATAAGCAACATGGCCCTTTAACCGGTATACCCTTTGCTCATAAGGATATCTTTTGTACAGAAGGGACGCGCACATCCTGTGGTTCAAAGATGCTGGATAACTTCCAGCCACCTTATGATGCCACTGTGGTAAAAAAACTAAACCAGGCCGGTATGGTCTGCCTGGGCAAGGCAAATATGGATGAGTTTGCCATGGGCTCCTCAACAGAAACCAGTTTTTACGGCCCGACCAGGAACCCCTGGGACTTAACCAAGGTCCCCGGTGGCTCATCCGGCGGTAGCGCCAGCGCCGTGGCAGCAAGATTAATTCCGGCTGCTACCGGGACTGATACCGGTGGGTCGATCAGACAACCAGCAGCCCTATGTGGAATCACCGGCCTGAAACCGACTTATGGCACAGTCTCGAGGTTTGGCATGATTGCCTTCGCGTCCAGCCTGGACCAGGGTGGACCCATGACCCAAACCGCCGAGGATGCTGCCATGATGATGAATGCCATGGCCGGGTTTGATATCAATGACTCTACTTCACTGGAAAGGGAGACCACCGATTATACCGCCAACCTGAATGATTCTATGGATGGCATCAAGATTGGTCTGCCAAAACAATATTTCAGTGATGATGTGGATGCAGGTACGATAGAAAAAATCAACGATGCCATTAAACAATTTGAGAAGGGCGGGGCAAAGATTGTTGATATAGAATTACCTAAGACGGCCCTGTCTATACCGTCCTATTACGTGGTGGCCCCGGCGGAGGCCTCATCCAACCTGTCACGTTTTGATGGGGTGAGGTTTGGCTATCGAGCTGAAGACCCTAAAGACCTGTTAGATCTTTACTGCCGGTCGCGTTCTGAAGGTTTTGGTAATGAAGTGAAACGCCGGATCATGATCGGCACCTATGTGTTATCGGCAGGTTACTATGATGCCTATTATCTAAAGGCACAAAAGGTTCGTCGAATGATACGTGATGATTTTCAACAGGCATTCAAAGAGGTCGACGTGATCATGGGTCCCACTACATCTGCACCAGCCTTTGGTTTGAATGAATTGGTGGACGACCCGGTACAGATGTATCTTGCAGATATCTTCACTGTCTCTGTTAACCTGGCAGGCTTACCCGCCATCTCTGTGCCTGCAGGTTTTAGTTCAGGCCTGCCTGTTGGCCTGCAGATCATCGGGGACTATTTCAGTGAACCCAGATTATTAAACCTGGCCCACCGTTTTCAGCAGGATACTGACTGGCACAAGCAGATACCTGAAGGGTTTACAGAATGAGCTACGAATCTGTCATTGGCCTTGAGATCCATGTCCAGCTAGCGACAAAGAGTAAACTCTTTTCCGGAGCTGCTACACGTTATGGTGCCGATCCTAACATCCAGGCCTGTATCGTCGACCTCGGTATGCCTGGTGTCCTGCCGGTCATTAATGAAGACGCCATTAAGATGGCCATAAAGTTCGGCCTGGCAATAAATGCCAGTATCACCAGCCTATCAGTATTTGCCAGGAAGAATTATTTTTATCCGGATCTGCCCAAGGGATACCAGATCAGTCAACTCGATTTGCCCATTGTTGCCAGTGGAACGATTGATATTCGTCTGGATGAAAGCGAGGTAAAGACCATTCGCATTACCCGAGCACACCTGGAAGAAGATGCCGGAAAGTCAGTACATGAAGGGTTTGGCGAGAACACCGGCATAGACCTGAACCGGGCCGGGACACCACTGATAGAAATCGTCTCCGAGCCAGATATCCGCTCGGCAAAAGAAGCCGCGGCGTACATGAAAAAGATCCATAGCCTGGTGAGGTATCTTGAAATATCCGACGGTAACATGCAGGAAGGGTCCTTTCGCTGTGATGCCAATGTCTCAATTAGAGAAAAAGGCAGTACAGAACTGGGTACCCGCACCGAAATCAAAAACATTAATTCATTCCGTTTTGTAGAAATGGCCATTGATCATGAGATTGAACGCCAGATTGATCTCATAGAATCAGGACAAAGAATCACCCAGGAGACTCGCCTGTATGATTCGACAAAGGACGAAACCCGTTCCATGCGCACCAAGGAAGAGGCCAATGACTATCGGTATTTCCCAGACCCTGACCTACTACCGGTAAGTGTCTCGGATGATCTGATCAATGAAATCAGACAGACCATGCCGGAATTACCGGATGCCAAACGACAACGGTTTATAGACGATCTTGGGCTATCTGAATATGACAGTGAAGTCCTCACCACCAGTCGTGAATTGGCAAACTATTATGAAGAAACGCTAACCGTGGCAGGTAACGCCAAGCTTACAGCCAACTGGGTCATGGGTGAATTATCGGCGGCCCTTAACAAGGATGGACTGGAGATAACCGATTCTACTGTAAATGCCCAGATGCTGGGACAACTGGTGAAACGTATCGATGACAATACCATCTCCGGCAAGATCGCCAAACAGGTCTTCGAGACCATGTGGGCAGGTGAAGGCACAGCAGATGAGATCATCGAAGCCAAAGGTCTGCAACAGGTTACCGATACCGGTGCCATTGAAAAACTGGTTGATGAAGTCATCAGCGCCAATCCGAAACAAGTCGAACAATATCAAAATAGTCCTGAAGATCGTAAAGGCAAACTCATCGGCTTCTTCGTGGGCCAGGTGATGAAGGCATCACAGGGCAAGGCTAATCCGCAGCAGGTCAACAGCCTCCTTAAGGAAAAACTCCAGTAACCTGCTACCTATATACAACTTAAGAAAAAATGCATTATCTATTTAATATTAATTGATAAATCCTGCGGTTTTAGTAAATGATATTAATCAAGAGGTAAACTCCAGCCCTGTTATTAAAAACAGCAAAGCAGGCATACTGGATATTGAAATAGATATTAGCTATGTTTATATAACTATTTGAATATAGAGGAGTTAATCAATATTCACTTTATGTCATTTATATAATTCTCTCTCTCATTCAATCGCAAATAGACTCAATCGCAAAATAATACCTGGGGTGGTG
This sequence comes from Gammaproteobacteria bacterium, assembly GCA_030835405.1. GTDB lineage: Bacteria > Pseudomonadota > Gammaproteobacteria > Eutrophobiales > Eutrophobiaceae > Eutrophobius. The sequence continues at coordinate 8,238 of JAURPG010000055.1, forward strand.
ATTCAAAATGTCAGAGACTGGCAAGTGAATACAAACAAATTGTAATAAGCTACTATTTTTTTGACTCTGCCAGTGTCATGTTTTCGAGCGAAGTGGATGCAATACAGCTTGATATAGAACAGTACCATAAATTAGAAGAGGCATTGCCGAAAAAATTTTTAATTATTTAGTAATATTCAAATTTATGATCTCTAATAGCAAATATATATATTTAAGTGTCGTATCTCATATATCGAGAATATTAATCATAATATTTTCTTCTCTCGCATTGGCAGATAGTACATTGACTGACGATATTCGGATATCGAGTAAGATTCTGGGTTATGATCTTCAGTACCGCGTCTACCTTCCTGCTGGCTATGAGAGCCGAAAAGAACATCCAGTAATGTTCCTCACCGATGGGCATAATTATTTACGTCGCGGAAATATGGATTCTGTTCTGGACGAACTCATAAATACCGAAAGAATTAGTCCTGTCATTTCAGTATTTGTTGACCCTCGCAATCCTGACAATCTTGAAGACAATCGGCGTCGGCGTCAGTTCTTATGCAATGAAGATTACCTCATTTTTTTTATTGATGAGTTGATACCTGCAATTGAAGAGTCCTACCCTGTTATTAAAAATCGAGAGGGCAGGACCATCATGGGGCTATCCTTTGGCGGGACCAATGCCGCGTGTTTTGGGCTGATGGGATATAATATCTTTTCCGGCATTGCCATGCATTCACCCGCAAATCACCCTATTCCCAACCTGCTACCGGCATATCAATCGGTACCAAGGTTGCCCTTGAAAATCTTCCTCAGTACAGGTACGCCCAACGACAATACCCGCGCAAACCGTGATTTCCATGAGATATTGAAAGCTAAGCAGTATCCCATGAAATACATTGAGGTAAATGAAGGCCACAACTGGGACAATTGGGGTCAACTATTGGATGATGCCCTGATTTTCTATTATGGCGAGACAGATCTGATTAATTAATCCATTATTCACCGAGTAATTTTCTGGTAGATTGTCTACACTTAAACAGTGGAATAAATTCAGGGGAAGCATGAACAGACTAATTTCAATAATGGTAATTTTCTACAGTATTGCCATACCTGTTTCATCCCAAGACATGACCGGGCGCTATGAAGATAATACTTCCATGGATGTTTTGATAAATGATAATAATGCCCAGAGTTGCTATCGTGCAGCCGGTATCGCCGCCCGTATTCACTACACGTCCAGTAGGGAAATGGAGAAATGCACCCTGGCACTAACACGATCTGCCCTGTCTCCCCGAGACCGTGCTGCAACCCTGACTAACCGCGGCATTATACATATGGCATTAAATCATTATGATGCAGCGATTACCGACTTTAATGGAGCCCTGGAATTAAAACCGGAATTTGGTGAAATCCATGTAAATATTGGAAACATCTATTTTATAAACGATGATTATTATGGGGCAGTTCAAGAATATACAGCCGCGATCGAAAAAGAGACCACCAAGGCCCATGTTGCGTATATCAACCGCGGAATGGCCTATGAAAAAATAGGTGATCTTCAAAATGCCGAAAAAGACTACCGGGTTGCGCTGGAATTTTTACCAGGCGCCTCCCTTCCCCTGGTTAGACTGGACCAACTATTGAATGATCGGCAAGAGAAGTCCGAGGAAAATTAAGTTTACCATTTTTTGACAAGCTGAGTTATTTCACGATTACCGGATCAGAAATTTTCACTCCCATTTTTTTTGCTGCGCTGGCCCGATTAAATGCGAACTCAATCAGGCCCGATGAATTTTCATACCAGAATCCTTCCCCTTCCTGAACATCAGTAAACGTTGCGGCATGGTTGAAAGTTTTTCCACATAATTCTAGTTTTATTGTTTGCTGAATCTTTTTAGCGTGAATGCCTGTCATACAATTGCCAAACTGGTCGATATAGATCACTTCGGTAAGATCGTCCGGCCAGTGATGTTGATCCTGCCATTGATATATTGTACCTGGTGGTGGATCACCTTTGTCTAACATGGCAGAAACAGGGGCGTACAGATCCCGACCATGAAAGGTATTAGACAGGTTTTCCGGTTGCCAGATGATCTCCCATGCTTGCAAATCATCTGCACTTCTGCAAACCAGATCAAACAGACCATTGTCAGGCCCCACATACCATTTATCATTCGCCCTGATAATGGCGGACCGGTGCTTATCACTACCAACATCCGGGTCTATAACGGAAAAGATTACTGTATCTTTCGGCAGGTCACTGGTAAATGCACATAATAAATAGGCACTTGCTTTTGGATTGTGGGCTGGGGCATCTGCCATCAGGGTAAAGACGCAGCTTTGTGGTACTAAGTCATATATTTTTGACTCGACTTGACCTAGGTAGGGTCCGGTCACACCATAATCTGTAAACAAAACGATCATAGAATTAGCCTAATATTTTTGATACGTAAAGACAAAAAAACCGAAATTTAATTCGGCTTTTAATTGGTTACAGCTTTGTTGTTATTATTATTTAATCTACTTTGTCTTCTGCTGTGTCGTCAGCCGGTTGCCTGTCTACCAATTCCACGTAAGCCATTGGAGCCTTGTCACCCGAACGGTAACCACATTTGATTATCCGCAGATATCCTCCAGGACGTGCCTTATAACGTGGACCTAGCTCGTTAAATAACTTGGTAACGGATGCACGGTCACGTAACCTGGAAAAAGCGAGTCTGCGCCTTGAAACAGAATCCTGCTTTGCCAGCGTGATCAAAGGTTCAGCCACACGACGTAATTCCTTTGCCTTTGGCACAGTTGTCTTGATTAACTCGTGATTTACAAGTGAAACCACCATGTTCTGATACATCGCCTTGCGATGAGAACTGTTCCGATTTAATTTTCTACCTGACTGTCTATGTCGCATTTTACTATCTTGCCATGTAAATTAGTTTATTTTCTTTATCCGACCTGTAACTTTTCCCGGCTATCTACCAGTCCAGGAGGAGGCCAGTTTTCCAACCGCATGCCGAGGGACAAACCGCGTGAAGCCAGGACGTCTTTTATCTCGGTCAGTGATTTCTTACCCAGGTTCGGGGTTTTAAGGAGTTCAACCTCGGTTCGCTGTACCAGATCGCCTATATAGTAAATACTTTCTGCCTTAAGACAATTTGCTGACCGAACAGTAAGCTCCAGGTCATCCACAGGACGTAATAATATCGGGTCGATCTCTGGTTCATTTTTAGCAGCAGCTATTTCAGCCTCTTCCGCTTCAAGATCCACAAATACCGATAACTGGTTACGCAGGATCCTGGCAGCCTCACGAATGGCTTCTTCCGGATCGATCGTGCCGTTGGTTTCGATATCAATAATCAGTTTGTCAAGGTCGGTCTGCTGCTCAACACGGGCGCTTTGAACATCGTAGGAAATACGCCTGATAGGGCTAAAGGATGCATCCAACTTTAAACGACCAATGGCCTGTTCACCTTCTTCTGTACCGATAGCGAGAACCGGCTGATACCCTCTTCCCCGCTCAATTTTGATTGACATATTCAGCTCACCCGCCTTGGTCAGGTTAGCTATAACATGGTCTGGATTGGCAATCTCAACATCGTGATCCAGGATAATATCACTTGCCCTGACCTCGCACGGACCTGTTTTCCTCAAGCTAAGAGTAGCTTCATCACTGGCATGCATTGTGATTGCCAGCCCCTTCAGATTCATAAGTACATCGGTCACATCTTCCTGAACACCTTCCATAGAGGTGTATTCATGTAATACCCCCTCTATTTCCACTTCTGTAACTGCACAACCAGACATGGAGGATAATAATACGCGACGTAACGCATTGCCCAGGGTATGACCAAACCCTCTGTTTAAAGGTTCGATTATGACTTTAGCATGTGTATTGTTAACTTCTTCAACATCTACACGGCGCGGCTTTAATAATTCACTAAAAGTTGATGGCATTGGTACTTTTCCTATATCTGCTTACTTGGAGTAAAGCTCAACAACGAGTTGTTCATTGATTTCTGATGGCAGGTCACTTCTATCAGGTACTTGTTTAAAAACACCTGACATCTTCTTTGGATCGACCTCGACCCATTCAGGTAACCCATATTGTTCAGCCACGTTAAGGGCGTCCTGTATTCTCAATTGTTTACGTGATTTATCGCGTATCTGAATCTCATCATTTGCTTGAACTTCATATGACGGCACATTAACACTCTTGCCATTGACCAAAATTGCACGATGGCTGACAAGTTGACGGGCTTCATTACGGGTACTGCCAAACCCCATCCGATAGACGACATTATCGAGCCTTGATTCCAATATCTGGAGTAAAATTTCACCGGTAGAACCCTTACGTCTTGCAGCTTCCTTATAGTATTTACGAAACTGCTTTTCCAATACCCCATAAATTCGACGTAACTTCTGCTTCTCCCTGAGCTGCATGGCATAGTCAGAAAGGCGCTTCGCCTTACCGCCATGCTCACCTGGAGTCTTGTCTATCTGGCATTTGCTTTCAATAGGCCTGGCACGACTCTTTAACAGGAGATCTGTACCTTCTCTTCGGCTTAATTTACATTTTGGTCCAATATAACGTGCCATATGCTTCTCTCCCTTAGACCCGTCGCCGCTTGGGTGGTCTGCACCCATTATGTGGAACAGGTGTTACGTCGGTAATATTGGTTATCTTAAAGCCAAGGGAATTCAGTGCCCTCACCGCCGATTCACGACCTGGTCCAGGACCTTTAATGTTAACTTCGAGGTTTTTTAAACCATATTCCTGGGCTTTTTCACCCGCTGCCTGAGCAGCCACCTGGGCAGCAAAGGGGGTGCTTTTCCTAGAGCCGCGAAAACCGCTGCCGCCGGATGTTGCCCAGCACAGTGCGTTCCCCTGCCGATCGGAAATTGTGATGATAGTATTGTTGAATGACGCATGAATATGCGCGATGCCATCAAGTATCGTCTTCTTAACTTTCTTTTTTGTTGTTCTTACTTTTGCCATTTGGAACCTGTTTTATTTTTTAATTGCCCGACGCGGACCTTTTCGTGTCCTTGCGTTGGTTTGGGTCTGTTGTCCTCTAACCGGTAACCCCCTACGATGCCTCTGTCCGCGATAACAACCAAGGTCCATCAGCCTTTTAATATTCATAGATATGTTACGTCTTAAATCACCTTCAAGCTCATAATTGGTAATTTCATTTCTGATTTTATCCAGTTCTTCCTCGACCAGTTCTTTTACCTTGATCTGAGGACTTAATCCTGTTGCTTCACAGATACTCTTCGCACGGGTTATCCCAATACCATAGACATAGGTCAAGGCTATGGATAAGTGCTTGTTATCTGGAATATTTACGCCTGCAATACGTGCCATTTTTCTAAACTCTCCCCGGTTATCCCTGGCGTTGTTTGTGTCTCGGGTCTGTACAAATTACCCGAACAGTCCGGTTACGCTTGATTATCCGGCAATTTCTGCAAATTCGTTTTACTGATGCTCTCACTTTCATTTTTTTTCCTCTACCTGGGATTACCGACGTCGATTGTAATTTTTCAGGTTGGCCTTCTTTAGCAGACCATCATATTGATGTGACATAAGGTGTGCTTGAACCTGCGCAATAAAATCCATCACTACCACTACAATAATCAACAACGAGGTACCACCAAAATAAAACGGCACATTGTATTGTAAAATCAGAAACTCTGGTAACAGGCAGACAAAAGTAATGTATACCGCCCCGCAGAGTGTAAGCCTGGTCAGAACACTATCCAGGTAATTTGCGGTTTGCTCACCCGGTCGCATACCAGGGACAAATGCACCTGATTTCTTGAGATTGTCTGCTGTTTCTTTGGGATCAAACACAATTGCCGTATAGAAAAAACAGAAAAATACGATTCCCGCACCATACATCAAGGTATAAATCAACTGGCCTGGCTGCATGACGGTGGCAATATTTTGTAGCCAACGTGCACCTTCCCCCTGGCCAAACCAACCTGCCAATGTAGCTGGAAACAAGATTATACTCGAGGCGAAAATGGGCGGTATCACTCCAGACATATTAAGTTTTAAAGGCAGATGGCTTGATTGACCTGCATACATCTTCCGACCCACTTGCCGTTTTGCATAATTAACCGTTATACGTCGCTGTCCCCTTTCCACAAAGATGACAAATCCGGTAACAGCAATGGACAAAACAAACAGGGCAAACATCATCAGGATATGAAGCTCACCAGTCCTGGCCAGTTCAATGGTCCCGGCAATGGCTGATGGCAGACCTGCCACAATACCTGCGAAGATTATCATGGAAATTCCATTCCCCACACCGCGCTCAGTGATCTGTTCACCTAGCCACATCAAAAACATTGTACCGGTTACCAGAGAGGTAACTGCAGTCAACCTGAATCCAAATCCTGGGTCTATTACAACACCTGTTCCCCCGGCTTGCTGGCTTTCCAGGGCAATGGAAACACCAATAGCCTGGAAGGTTGCGAGTAGCACCGTGCCATATCGGGTGAATTGAGTAATTTTTCGACGTCCAGCCTCACCTTCTTTACGTAACTGTTTGAGTCTTGGATCGATAAAGCTCAGGAGCTGCATGATAATTGATGCGGAAATATAAGGCATAATCCCAAGCGCGATAATAGATAATCTTTCCAAAGCACCGCCAGAGAACATATTAAACATATCTATGATGGTGCCACTCTGCTGGTCGAATAACTGGGCCATAGCCTCAGGATTAATTCCAGGCACCGGGATAAAAGAGCATACTCTAAAGACAAACAAGGCAAACAGCACAAATAGCAGACGCTGACGCAACTCCTTAAGTTGCGCTAAGGATCCCAGTCCACCGGGTAATGCCTGTTGTGAGGTTGCCATATTGATTACTCTATTTTTCCTCCGGCTGCCTCTATGGCCGCACGGGCGCCTTTGCTAACTCTGAGTCCTTTCAGATTAACAGGCTTAGTTATTTCTCCTGATGCAAATACTTTAACTCTCTTCGTACCTTTAGTTACAACATTTGCTTTTTTTAATGCGTTAATATCGATCGTTTCAGCATCCACCTTGTTCAGGTCGGACAATCTCACTTCACTGGTAATTGTGGCGATATGTGAATTAAATCCAACTTTTGGCAAACGCCTTTGAATAGGCATCTGAC
>JAURPG010000056.1 GCA_030835405.1 Gammaproteobacteria bacterium
GGATAGACCTTGCTGGTATCCGATAGTCTTGCGATCTCCCGGATCTCCACCATCAGACCTCGCTTGATAATCCGTCCGGGGATGGGATCATCGACCTGCCCGTATAAAGAAGCGGACAATGATACTAACAGGATGAATAAACTAACGACTCTCATCTTCATGGACATACCCCCCCAGGGATTCTTGAAAACAGACCATAATTATAGATTAGTTTTCAATTAAAACCTCGTCATTCCCGTACCCTAAAGGGCATAAACTCAGCGGGTATCCCCTTCCCCCTCTGGGGGAAGGTAGGATGGGGGCTCCTTATAAAAACCCGTAATACTGGCGAATACCAGTGTCCAGTTTTAAAAGTCCGCGCTTTGCGCGGCCATAATTTCGGACTAGATTCCGGGTCAAGCCCGGAATGACGATGGAGTAATAACCGTCATTCTGGCAAAACCCAGAACCTAACAAAACCACCAGGGGCAGTGTCGATTGATTTTAATCATGCTAATCCCATATCAATCAACACTGACCCTGTTGATTTTACTATGTTAAAGTCACACACATATTCCCAGAATAAACCCAACCTGTTCTTTAAATGAAAAAAATCGCAATCTTTGTGGATGTGCAGAACATCTATTACACCACCCGGGATGCCTATGCAGGGCAATTTAATTACCGTGAATTCTGGCATCGGATCAGCAAACAGGGCGAGATTGTGTGTGCTAACGCCTATGCCATTCATCGTGGTGATGAAAAACAGCTTAACTTCCAGAATATCCTCAAGCAGATAGGCTTCACCGTAAAATTAAAACCCTATATCCAACGGGCGGACGGCTCGGCCAAGGGTGATTGGGATGTGGGCATTACCCTGGATGTCATGGACGCTGCAAAGGAAGTGGATACCGTCATCCTCCTGTCCGGTGATGGTGATTTTGGCCTGTTACTGGAAAAAATCAGAAAAGACTACAACACATATTCAGAGGTCTATGGCGTCCCCACCCTCACCGCCCAGGCCTTGATTGGTTCGGCAGATAAATTTCATCCTATCGATGCAGATTTACTGATGTAATCAAAGCATTCCCGTTAAAAAACATTTAGCCTCCATTCTGTGTTACAATAGACGACCAAACGTCGTACCGCATCTTAGCGGGGATCACTCGTTGACAATTTACCCTTCCTGGTAGACCCACCTTGTCGCCTCCTCTGAGCTAAAGCTAACCCGAGGAGTTAACATGACCGCTGTTTTACCCAACGTACCAACCGGTGCGCCTTTTACCCATCATGGCCGCAGCAATCTCAGCCCATTGGCAATACCACTTCCACGCAAGAATAATGGAATCAAAAAACGCACCAGCACTGCAATAATATATTGTGAGGCAAACCTGGGTGATATCGATGGCAAAACTGCCAATGGCCTTATTCGACAATCAGAAAAATTTGAAATACTGTCAGTGATTGATAGTAAAAAGGCCGGCCTCGATTCCGGCATGGTACTGGATAACAGGCCCAATGCTATTCCGGTCTGCCGGGATATTGCTGATTGCCTGGCACAAGCAGACACGATGCCCGACTACTTCATCTTTGGAATGGCACCAGCCAGCGGCATGTTATCCACAGACGAACGCGGCCTCATCCTGGAAGCCATGAGCCTTGGAATGAACATCATCAATGGTCTGCATGAATTTCTGAACGACGACCCTCTGTTTTCTGCAGCATGCGCAGCCAGCGGTGTTGAGATTTTCGATGTACGAAAACCACGTGATAAAAAAGATCTACGCATGTTCAACGGCGGCATCTCCGATGTAAGCTGTCCACGGATAGCCGTGCTTGGCACTGACTGCGCCATTGGCAAACGCACCACGGCCACTGTGTTGACCAATGCCCTTAAAGCTTCCGGTTTAAACACCGTAATGATCAGTACCGGGCAAACCGGCATCATGCAAGGGGCCAGCTATGGTATTGCACTGGATGCCATCCCATCACAGTTTTGTGCTGGAGAACTTGAAGCTACTATCGTAGGAGCATTTGAAATGATGGACCCGGACGTCATCATCATCGAAGGACAAGGCGCACTCAGCCATCCAGCATTTTCATCCTCTTCCTTTATACTCCGTGGCAGTTGCCCAGACGGTATAATATTACAGCATGCGCCCGCACGCACTAGCCGTTGCGATTTCGATACGATGGCAATGCCAACACCAGACACTGAAATTAACCTTATACAAACATTCTCCGATACCAATGTCATCGGCCTCACCATTAACCACGAAAACATGACCGATGCCGAAGTCTCAACGGCCATTACCCGGTATGAGCATGAACTAGGCATCCCTGTGTCTGATGCACTGACCCGTTCACCTGCACATTTGGTGGAAATGGTATTACAGGCATTCCCTGCGCTTAAGGAGCAGCGAATCACCACCCAATGAGCGCACCACGCTTGGAGATTGACCTCGACAAGCTACAACACAACACCCGGGTATTAGTTGGTCAACTGGCTACCCACGGCATATCGGTTACCGCAGTGAGCAAGGCCTGTCTTGGATCACCTGACATTGCCAACACCTTTCTAAAATCCGGCATTCAGTCAATCGGGGACTCTCGTATTGAGAACATTGAAACAATGCGCCATGCCGGAATTGAATGTTCAATTACGTTGATTCGCTCGCCCATGCTCAGCCAGGCAGAGCGCGTGGTAAAAAATGCCGATATCAGTTTCAATACCGAACAGGATGTCATCAGCAAACTGTCCAGTGTCGCGCAACAATCCGGTCAAACTCACGGCATGGTACTGATGGTTGAGCTTGGTGACCTGCGTGAAGGCATCATGCCGCATGACATGGAATCCATGGTACGTAAGACACTCAGTTTTCCTAATATCAAACTAAAAGGTATCGGTACCAACCTGGCCTGCCGCTGTGGTGTCGCACCTGATGCCAGTAACATGTCCCAGTTGTCCAGGCTTGCAGAAGATTTAGAGTCCACATTCAGCCAGTCCTTTGACATCGTTTCCGGTGGCAACTCAGCGAATCTTGACTGGGCATTAAGTGAAACCGACACCAGGCGCATCAACGAACTTAGACTGGGTGAATCGTTGCTACTGGGCCATGAAACCTTGCACCGACAACCCATTCCGGGACTCCATACCGATACCATCGTGCTGTTTGCAGAAGTTATCGAAATAAAAACCAAGCCATCACAACCCTGGGGCAGGCTCGCACAGAACGCCTATGGAGAGACACCCGTCTTTACTGACCAGGGTAATGTCTCACAGGCCATCCTGGCTATTGGACGCCAGGATATAGACCCACAGGGTCTTACCCCACCCCCAGACATCAATATTATCGACGCCAGCAGCGACCATTTAATCGTACAGTCTACCCAAAATGATCTTGTTGTTGGTACAGAGCTGGCATTCCAGCTTAACTACAGCGCATTAACACGGGCCATGACCTCACCGTTTATTAGCAAAGAATCAATAGGATCAGGGTAAAAACTATCCATATAACAGGTTTCGAATTTTCAACCTGACACGAGGTAGCTTAGTTTGAAATGGACGTTTATAATTTCCATATCACCGACAACCCGGAGTTACCATGAAATACAATCGCCTGCTCGCCCTGACCTTGATCACCTCCTCACTCTGGCTCGCCGCCTGTACCCATGTCACAGCGCAGGGTGGGCCCGGCCTGCCACCGGATGTGTATGCTGATTCCAGAAATCGTCTCCCGCTACCTGTGCGTGATGAACTCGATGCCAGACACAAACAGACCTACGATGCCATCATCGAACGTACCGGGTCAGTGGAAGGCCTGCGCAGTATAGAAGGCATCGCATTGCACGGCAGCTCGGGTAATATTCGCTTTGAATCCCCCGCCGGACGTCGTCTCATCGAACTGGCTATCCTGGTGGGCGCACGCCATAACGAACAGAACTTTGAGTGGTCACTGCATGTGGGTGCGGCGATAGACGAGGGTCTGGAGATGGAAATTATCGATATCGTCAGGCTAATGCAGCCACCTGTGGGTATAGGCGAGAAGGAAGCCGCCATCATTGCCCTGGGTCGGGAGATGAACGAGCAGCACCGCGTCTCACCGGAGACCTTTGCTCGTGCGCACAAGGCCCTTGGCACGGTGTCTCTGGTAGACCTTGCCGTTACCCTGGCATATCGCTCCAATCAAACAAACCTGGTCTGGGTAGACCAGCACATGCCGCTGGGCTACGAGGTCCAGGCAGAACTGCCTATCGAGATCATTGAATCACCGCCCGACATCTTCCCGCAATCGCGCAGCCGTCTTCGCCAGAAAGAGGGGCAGCGCCCGCCCACACCCGGACGTACCCTCGCACCCTATGGCATGGGTCCGGGACAGATCGCCCTCACCCAGACCGGCGGCAAATACCTGGACATTATGGTGGGCAAACCCCTGCGCGCCCTCGCCCGCCTGGTCCCCGCGCGTATACTCAACCAGCAGGTGATGTGGACCGAGACCGAACCCGAGGCACGCAGACTGGGCCTGAGCAATGCGGCAATTGAAGTGGTACGCGACAACAAACCCACCACCGGCCTCACCGAAAGAGAGGCCATGGTCATACAGATGGGCCGTGAGTTACTGAGCGAGCACCGCGTGGCACCTGCGACCTACGTGAAGGCCGTCGATATGTTCGGCGAACGCGATGCACTGGACCTGGCAACTGAAATCGGCGAAAACGCCCGGGAGGCCGGCATATTGACCATTTTCGATCAGCAACTCCCCGAGGGCGTGGAGCCACTACTGCCTATGTGATGAATAGTCCGCGCTTCGCGCGGTCATTCATGACCCCATCCTACCTTCCCTAAGGGAAGGGGATACCGGGTCAAGCCAGGAATGACGAAAATGTAAATTCCGTCATACTGGCGTAAGCCAAAATTTCAATCGACACTGACCCTATTGAATTAATTGAATTAGGGGTTTAAATTTTTCAGATGGCATTATGGCTTGCTTCACATATTCACCACGTTGCCAATAAACCAGATACGCTTTCTTATTTTTCTTTGATGAGAGAATACGGTATTTGTCATCTTTAATATGTAAAGCGGCACAGTTATCCAGGCCAACAGCGATACCTTGAGTTGTTTTCATCATGGCTTTCAATGCAGGTTGGCGATGTTTTTCAACATCATAATGCGGACACATCAATAGATCAGCATAATTCAGTCCTGTGACTTTTATTAATGTTTTATTCGTTTCGTCCTTGAACTTACGGGAATCACTATTTCCCTGTCGAAACCAACAAATTGCACCCGCACTCAATCCACTTAATACAGCACCACGTTTTCTGGCTTTATCCAGGCATTTATCAACACCTAACTTACGCCATAACTTCATCATACGCAGGGTATTTCCACCACCTACATAAATAATATCGCTCTGCGCAATCAGCATTTGCATCTTTCTGTTAGAAGGTCGATCTCGATACAACAATAACTCCTGTACAGAACAACCCAGGCGTCCTTCATACTGATTACGAAAGGCGTCACAATAATCTCTATTGTCTTCACTGGCAGTAGGAATGAACAATACCCTGGGTGATTTTCTTTTTGCCTGTTGAACAATGCTCTGATCGATCAATGAGGTTTGGGGCTCACGATTCGCAGGCACCATTATCTTCCCACCACCAATGGCAATAATATTTCTTTTCATGGTTTTTTCAGATGAATAGAGTCAATGTCGATTGATTTAGCTAAGTATACGATGGCATCAATCGACAATACCCCTGTTGATTCAGACAAACGGGAGCTGAGCCGCTATCAGGCTATACCACTTCTACCAACTCTATATCAAAGTTAAGTACTGCCCCTGCCAGGGGATGGTTGCCATCGATAGTGATGACGTCCTCTTTAACTTCCAGGATTACGAAATGCCTTACCTCGCCATTCTCTTGCTGCGCCTGCAACTGCATGCCTTGCTGGGGTTCAAGGTCCTCGGGCAGCTGGTTACGCGGGACTTCATGAACTAACTCTTCATGACGTGAGCCATAGGCCTGTTCTGCGGCAATGGTTACCGATATCTTTTCACCGGTAGTCATCCCCTCTACAGCGGCGTCAAAACCAGGAATTACCTGGCCAGCACCGAGAGAAAACTCAAGCGGGTCTCGCCCTGCTGAACTATCGAACTGGGTACCGTCCTCCAGTGTTCCGGTGTAGTGAATACGAACAGTATCACCTGTTTTTGCTGCGCTCATTTGCTGGCTCCTTATATTGGTCAGTCATATCGTCGTTCAACATGCCAAAAAAAAACCGGCTAAATGCCGGTATCAGTCAAGTCAAATAGATACGACTGGTATCATTTATTGAAATGTAGATTCCTATGCTATCAGATTTAAAAGCGCTATGAAATTAATACAGGTTTTTATCGGCTTCAGGCATGATAAATCAACTTCTACAGGGAAGATTTACCAGAATTAATACCCCGGATGTGTGAGCTGGGATTAATTTGCGAGCAGGACTTTTACCACGTTTTCCAACCCACGGTCACTGTCCTGATAGCGAAGAATAATATCCATTTTCTGGTCATTATTCAGGTCAAACGTATCCACCAGATCGGGTATGGGTGGCATAAGAACCTCAAACCGTTGCCGATCCCGGGTAAATAGACGTTCACTGCCATCTCCATAACTTACCTGCAGTGCATCATCATCCTGTACCAATAGATCAACTAACTGGTCACCATTGATATCAACAATCAATACAGTGGATAAAGTATGTTTGCCACTGGAGAGATCATAGGTGGCTTTAATTTTATGGGTGATATTCGGCCTGTCTGGATAACCAGATTGGCCAAGCTGATAAAAATCCAGATCGATTGATATCGACCCCCTCACTAATGCATTCACAATCTTCCAGAAGCCCAGTTCCACGGATGAAATAACATAATCCGTCATACCATCATTGTTAAAATCCTTCTCCTGCGCATCAAACTGGATACCATCTGATCGAATCTGTGTATTCGGTTGATTCGGAAAATTTAATATCCGGGTGGGTGATTGACTTCCCATAAAAAACTCATAGGTAGTGCGTTTATTCAGCACACCTTCACTGGTGATAGAAATGGTAATTAAGTCCGGGTGTTGATCGGCATTGATATCAAATATTTTATGGAAGGTACGCGCCTGGATATCAGACTGGTCTTCCCGCTCTAACCGGTCTTCCATCTCTTCCGCCCCTTCCAGCTCAATGCCGATTGGAACGGCTTGTTGCTCAGAATAAAAACTTCCCTGTTCCGTTTGCATAAATGCTGCCAAAACGGTCTCATCCCAAATCAGAATGTCTTTTTTCTGATCAAAGTTGATGTCAACCAGATGGCGATCCTGGTATCGATACCTGACATTATTACCACTGCTTGAGGCCCGCATTCTGGGTAGCACATCAATCAATACCGGCTCGGCAAATACACCGGGCGAGGTCTGGAGATAGAGCCGGTACCCGTCGAATCCAGGTAACAAAATATCTTCCAAAGAGTCACCATTGATATCTTTAACAACATCAAGATTGGGCAGCTCATCTTTAATTGGGTTTTTATAGACACTTTGTATATCAAGTAAATGGTTTTCTTTACCGCTAACCGGATCAAGCCACCAGGCAGCATCGCGCCTGAAGAAGATGATGTAATCCAACGAAGAATCCCGGACTTTTCCTATATCCATAAAGATAATGTCGTTATCAATTTGAATATCGCCAGTCTCGCCATCGATATATCGCCCATCACTGGCAAGCGAAAATATTTTTAACGAACGCCTATGATCTTCGGAAATTTGACGGACGATTAAATTTGCCTGCCTGGGGTTTGTGATAAATGCGGGTATGACTTCGTCATTAACTGGCTCGGACAGTTTCAGATCACTTACTTCAAAAAGACCATGCTCCTCACCTGCAGCCGGCTGACACCATAGATATGTTACCAACAGCAATAAAGTCAGCTTGTGCATGTCACCCCTGTTCTCCATTATAATTATCCTCATTTATAAACAGACCCGTAGTATTAAATAAAACGTCGTCCCCGCGAACGCCTCTCCGATCCGTCATTTCCGCGAAGGCGGGAATCCATACGTCATGAATAATAACACTGAAGTTTTTAGTCTGTAATTAACTTAAGAAATCGAACCCCGTCATACTGGCGTATGCCAGTATCCAGTATTAATAAGTATGCCCTTCGGGTAATCATAATGACCCCATCCTACGTTCCCTATGGGAAGGGGATACCGGATAAGCCCTTCGGTCTTTCCGGAATGACGATAGAGCAAATCCCCGTCATTCTGGCGAATGCCAGAATCTAGTCGTATAAACGTGACGAAGTCACACCCATTCTCGTCATACTGAACCCAACCTTATTCCCTAACTGACAACCCCAAAATCTCCCTGGTCATTTTATCCAGTCGTTCCCGTGCAACCTCATCATAGGCCTGGTCATTGGCGCGGCCTTCTTCAAATTGCTCAAAGTAGATACCGCTGCGCCCTACCAGATCAGGTGAGGTGACGACGTACATCACCACATCGGCACCTTCATCGATTGTGGAGCGCACGGGGCCAGGGGTTTGCAAGACCATGGTAGTCCCCATCCTTGAGGCCGGGTGTAGCGTATTGAAGGTAACGCCGGTGCCTTGAAGTAATTCGGCATGATAAAAGGTATGCATGACATTGGCGAGCTTACTGATGCGATAGGCCTTTCTACCGGTGTGTTTGTTTTCCTGATTAAAATCGTCAAAATCTATGGCAATCTGCGACCGTGAGGCGATATTAATGATCCGGGACGGGGCGCTTGTCTTGAGTGTGGGAAGCAGAAGTTCGGTCAATAAATAATGCGCCAGGTAATTTACCTGGAACAGCATTTCATATCCGTCCTCACTTTCCCGTCTTTCACCCCCGGCAAAACCGGAACCCAGCCCAGCATTGTTCACCAGCACGTCAAGTCTTCGATAGTCACGTTTTATGGCCTCGGCCATATCCCTGACATTGTCCAGGGAACCAAAATCTGCCTGATAGAACTGGGCACTACCACCGTTACTTTTGATTTCTGCCACCACCTCTGCCCCGCGTTCGGCATTACGACCATGGATCAGTATATGGGCGCCCAGCATGCCCAGGCGTGTTGCTACTTCCCTACCCAGCCCGTCTGTGGAGCCTGTAATGAGAATGGTTTTACCGGTCATGTCAGGATAAATATCTGCATCCTGTGCCCTGGTCGTGGTGGTGATACAAAGGGAGAGTAAAAACAGGCTGACAATGATTGTGTTTACGTTATTCATCTTAGGACCGTTCAGTTATTTGTAATTTAATCAGGATAACAAATGATTCACTTAATAGGCAGAATTTAGCTGTGGGCTCGTGAAACAATATATATCGCGTCATACAGGCGCATACGAGTATCCAGTATTAATAAGTATGCCCTTCGGGCATTCATAATGACCTCATCCTACCTTCTCTAAGGGAAGGGGGTACCGGGTTCTGCTACGCAGCCCCGGAATGACAATAGAGAAAAACCCCGTCATTCCCGTGAAGGCGGGAATCCATACGTCGACAAAAAGAACACTGAAGTATTTAGCCTGTAAATAGCTTAATAGAGCACATCCGATACTTAGGGACAGCGTAAAAACTCGATACAAATACTATTTTTCACTTTTACCCCAAACACTTTCCTTTTCCATCTCTTTTTCGCCCCGGTATTTTATCTGGATGCCGTGCAGGAAATTTCTCAGGATTTGTTCCTGGCACACCCTGTAATGCTTGTGGCCTTTCTTTCTAAAAAAGGCGCTGAGTTCATGCTTGCTTATCTTAATATCCACAAGCGTCAGAATTTTTAATATCTCATCGGCCTGAAGGTTAAGGGCTATCTTGAGCTTCCTGAAGATAATATTGTAGTCGAGCTTATCTTCAGGCTCCGGTTGCGCCCCCTCTTTCCTGCCGCGGATGTCGTTAATCAGGCCATTTAAGAAACAGGCCAGGGTCCTGTCATCGCAGGGCTGGTGCGCGGGGTCGTCGTCCTTTTTTAACCAGTCACTGACCTGGCTGCGGGTAACGGTGAGATCCGCCTGGGCGAAGATAGCGATCATTTTCGAATCATTAAAATCGAATGAATAGCGAAGTCGGCGGAGTATGTCGTTGTTATTAATCGTTATGTCCCGATACTTTCTGGTTTAGTGGCCTGTTTGTTGAGGCGAATACCATCCGCTTCAATCTTAATAATACGCTGTTTGTAGAGCCTGCCGATGACTTTCTTGAAAGATTTTTTACTCATTCCGAAAAGTTCCTGAATTACCGCAGGGTCGGTTTTGTCATTCACCGCAGCAAACCCATTGTGCCAATTGAGGTAATTAAGCACCGTCCTGGTGTATTGGTCCCGTGTCTCCTGTTCCTCCTTAAGGGCCAGGTCAATCTTACCATCCGGCCGCACATACTTAATGAAGCCCCGCCGCGATTGCCCAAAACTAAGCCGTTCATGCACCTCAT
The DNA here is from genome assembly GCA_030835405.1 of Gammaproteobacteria bacterium. Taxonomy (GTDB): domain Bacteria; phylum Pseudomonadota; class Gammaproteobacteria; order Eutrophobiales; family Eutrophobiaceae; genus Eutrophobius. The sequence continues at coordinate 10,472 of JAURPG010000056.1, forward strand.
CTTTATACAGCAAACCCCAATGACTGTGATTGATAATGGCCTTAAACCCCAGGTCGGTGCTGTTTGCGATGATAAGGTCAACCTGTTGGCCGGGTGCAAAGTCGTGTGGCGCCTGGCTATCCAGAAACTTGTCTATTTTGGATGACGCGGTAATCATGCCATCAGCCTCGTTTAAATAGACATACACCAGGTAGGATTTGTGCTCCTGCATAGGCACGTGTTGCTCGCCATACGGCGCCATCAAGTCTTTGTCCAGGCCCCAGTCCAAAAACGTACCGTAATCGGTGTTCTCAACGACCTTCAGATATGCGAACTCCCCCACCTTCACTTTAGGGATTTGTGTCGTGACGATGAGTCGGGATTCAGAATCCTGATAAAGGAAAACGGCTAGCGCACTGCCTATCTCAATATCGGGGGGGCAATGCTTGGTTGGCAGCAGGATTTCGCCCAGTTCCTCCCCATCCACATAGGCACCCTGATCAGTCATTTTTAGTACGTTTAACGTGTAGGTTTGCCCGAGGGTCAACATGGTGGTCTCTTATTATAAATCTGGAGGGGTATTCTAATTCATTCGTCTCGATATTGTTCTTATTGTTGGTGCGGCATCTTGCGGAGCTTTCAATCATGAGTGGAGTTGATGATATATGTGGGGAAATAACAGTATTTACTGTCGATCTTCAGAGTCGATTGAAACATGACGAGCCTTTTAAAATCCATCTGCATTGATCCTATTGATATTTAAATAGCAATAATTAAACTTATTGGAAGCAAGGAAATAAATCAATCGACACTGACCCTATAGATTTTTGTAATTTAAGCATCGTCATACTGGCGAAAGCCAGTATCCAGTATTAAAAGTCCGCGCTTTGCGCAGCCATTATTTCTGACTGGATTCCGGGTAATCCCTTCGGGCTTTCCGGAATGACGATAGAGCAATATTTAAGGAGGCGACAGGCGAAACACGTACAAGCCATTGTGTCGATTTCCTTTGGGGTTTGCCAGGGCGATCTCGGGTGAAAGGAAGTGTGGAACTCTCCACGGGCTGCCGCCTCCCCGACCGGTGGGCACCGCGACGTATTGAACCCCGTCCACCTCATATGTGATAGGAAATCCGAGGGTTGAAGTCGGCAGCCGGGTCTGCCAGCGCACTTCACCTGTCTCGATATCGTATGCGCGAAAGTTCCGGTCAAAATCGCCCGCGAATACCAGGCCGCCTGCCGTGGTAAGCGTGGCAGTGGTGAACGCGGCACGCTGCTCCACGCTCCATACCTCTTTCATGTTGACCACATCGTACGCCGCGAGCTTGCCCAGACGACCTTCCGTGCCCGGTGCCTCGGAGTACGACCGCTGCCCGTTACCGCCATGCCGACTACCCTCCTCATAAAGCTCATAAATGGGAACTTCTCGACCCGAGAACTCCATACAACTTTGGCTCAGGGGAATGACCAGCAACTCCGTCCCCGGGTGGAAGGCCATGGAATGCCAGTTCTTTCCCCCCGCGGTGGACGGGCAAGCCGAGACCCACTCACCCACCTTCAAATCCTGGATATCCTGGCGATACCGTAGTTCTCCCGTCTCGCGGTCCACCACGTCGAAGATGTTCTGATACACAGTTTCCACCAGATCCAGGAACTCACCGGTTTGCCGGTCCAGCTTCCATAAGATTCCGTCCTTGCCGACAGTGAGGATTACAGGCCGACCTTCCACATCTGCGAGGACGCGCTCGTACGCCACATCCAGGTCGAGACTCTCGCCGGCCACATGCTGGTAATACCACACGATACGCCCGTCGTCGGGGTCCAGGGCAAGGGTCGAGTTGGAGTACAGTGCGTGATCGTCTGTCGTCATCTCACGACTCGCCGCCAGCCACGGTTTGGGCTGCGAGGTCCCGAAGAAGACAAGGTCCAGTTCCGGATCGTACGTCCCGGGCATCCAGGCATCCACACCACCTCTCATCTCCCAGGGCAGTCCTCCCCAGGTATCGCCACCGGGTTCACCCGGACGTGCGATGGTATAGGTGCGCCACAGCTCCTCACCCGTACGCGCGTCGTGCGCGGTGATGAAACAGGTTTCCTCATTGTATACCCTGCAATTATTGATCCCGTTGATAACCTTTCCTTTCGCGATAATGGGCCCCGACGAGTTCAGGTAACCCAGCGTGATGTCTTCAACCTGTGTTTCCCAGCGTACGACACCGGTGCGGGCATCCAGGGCCACTATGGCAGACGTGTTAGTCGCCACGTAAATCATGTCTTCCCAAAGGGCAATGTTACGGTTTTTGGTTCCTTCCACAGAGCCCTCTGGAGGAATGTATTGATACTCCCAGAGCAGCGTCCCGTCCACAGCGTCCAGGGCCTGGACGATGTTCCCCGGGTTGGTGATATATAGAACCCCGTTGCGAACCAGGGGCACCGGCTGGCTTATGCCGTCGTACATCCCCCATGACCATGCGAGCTGGAGGCGTCCAACGTTTGCCTTGTTGATCTGTTCTAGCGGGCTGTATCCCATGCCATCGGGGGTCCTGCGCCAGTGAAGCCAATCGCCGTCCGGCGGAGACAGCAAGACATCGTCGGAGGCCGGGACAAATCGCTCGGCCATCTGAAAGGTCTCCGTTCGGGCACTGGGCGTTTCAAAGATGGGACCCGCCGTCAGCGGGGGCGTGACGATTGCGTCCGGTGAGGGGGCCATTCCCGGGCGCCCGGGAACTGGATAGGTGATGTTGGCCGTAGCAGCAACCTGTGCGGCCATGTCCCCGAGTACCTGGCCCGGAGATGAAAAGGCGAGTTCAGTGTCTCCCGGCACTACCCCATTTTCGCGCAGGATGTACGAGACCACGGCCTCATAACCGTCCTGGCCCAGGGAGCCTGGGGCGTCCAAAGGCATCGTGGACTCGATCGCTTCCAGGAACACGCCAATCGGTCTGCCGCCCCACTGCAGACGGAAGGTCGCACCGACCATCGGCGGGGCTTCGA
>JAURPG010000057.1 GCA_030835405.1 Gammaproteobacteria bacterium
CCCTCTGTGTTCTCTGTGGCCGTATATACAAAAAAAGGGGCCGTTAAGCCCCTTTGTCTATTGTATATGTCCAGGCTTACGCCGAGGCCTCGTCCTCAAGTACGGCCTTCATACTCAAACGAACCCTGCCCTGCCGGTCGATTTCCAGTACTTTTACCTTGACTACGTCACCTTCAGCGAGCTTATCGGTAACATTTTCTACTCGTTCATCAGAAATCTGGGAAATATGCACCAAACCATCTTTACCAGGTAAAACATTAACGAATGCGCCAAAATCCATGATTTTTGCAACCTTACCTTCATAGATCTTACCTACTTCAATTTCTTCTGTGAGGGCTTCAATTCTGGAACGTGCCAGATCAGAGTCCACTTTATCATTGGAATATATTTTCACGTTACCATCATCATCGATATCAATGCTGGTACCGGTTTCTTCAGTTAAAGCCCTGATGACTGCACCACCTTTACCAATGACGTCACGGATTTTATCGGGATGTATCTTCAAGATAGTAATCCTTGGGGCAAATTCTGACATCTCATCCCTTGGATCGGTAATGGCTTCAGCCATTTTATCCAGTATATGCAACCTGCCGTGTTTAGCCTGGCCCAACGCAACTTCCATGATTTCACGAGTAATTCCATCAATCTTAATATCCATTTGTAAGGCAGTAATACCTTCGTTTGTCCCGGCAACCTTAAAATCCATATCTCCGAGGTGATCTTCATCCCCCATAATATCTGAAAGGACTACAAATTTTTCTGACTCTTTAATCAGACCCATGGCAATTCCGGCGACTGGAGCAGTGATAGGTACACCAGCCTGCATCAATGACAAACTGCTGCCACATACAGACGCCATGGAGCTGGAACCGTTAGATTCGGTTATTTCTGACACAATTCTTATGGAGTAAGGATAACTTTCCATATCTGGCATCACCGCCATGATACCTCGCTTGGCAAGTCGCCCATGTCCAATTTCACGGCGCTTGGGTCCCATCATGCGTCCGGCTTCACCGACACAAAATGGTGGAAAATTATAATGAAACATAAATTTGTCTTTATATTCCCCTTCTATGGCATCGACTATCTGGGCATCGCGATCGGTACCTAAAGTAGTGATCACCAGGGCCTGAGTTTCACCCCGGGTAAATAAAGCAGAACCATGGGTACGAGGTAAAATATCTACCTCTGCACTGATAGACCTTATCGCATCTGGACTACGGCCATCAATCCTGGGTTCACCAGCAATTATTCCACCTCTTACGATAGAACTTTCAAGCTGTTTAATCACTTCGCCGATCTGCTTGTCCGTCCATTTATCTTCATTTTCCTGAAGGACCGATTCAACTACCTCTGATTTAATTTCATCGAGACGCTCTTTGCGGCTCAATTTATCCGTAATGGCGTAGGCCTCGCGAACCAAATCACCACATTTGCTTTCCACAAGCTCAATTAACGCCGTATCTTTCTCAGGAGACTGCCAATCCCATGCCTTGGCACCTGCCTCTTCTGCAAATGCATTAATATTTTGAATGACTGTTTGCATCTGTTCATGACCAAACATCACCGCACCAAGCATGACCTCTTCAGACAATTGCTGTGCCTCTGACTCCACCATCAATACAGAGCTTTCAGTACCAGCAACCACAAGATCGAGTTCGGAACCATCCAGGTCACTCAAACTGGGATTTAACTGATAACTACCATCTTTATACCCCACACGGGCAGCGCCAATGGGTCCACTAAACGGCACACCTGCAACGGTAATGGCTGCTGATGCACCAATCATAGCGGGTATATCAGGATCTATTTCCGGATCCAGTGAGATGACATTGGCGATGATCTGAACTTCATTCTTGAATGCTTTAGGAAACAATGGACGTATCGGCCTGTCAATTAATCTACATGTCAGGACTTCTTTTTCTGAGGGCCTGCCTTCACGTTTGAAAAAACCACCCGGAATTTTGCCGGCTGCATAGGTCTTTTCCTGGTAATCCACAGTCAAGGGGAAAAAATCCCTGGAATCATCACAATCTTTACTGGCTACACAGGTAACCATCACGACTGTATCCCCCATACTGACAATGACAGCGCCGGTTGCCTGGCGGGCAATCTTGCCCGTCTCCAGTACGACTTTGTTGTCGCCGTATTGAAATTCTTTTATGACGTGGTTCATTTTATATCCCCAATTATTTTTTATCTGATTGATGTGTTTTATTGATTAATAGAATGGTATCAGGGGCGTTTTCCGCCTCCTCATGATATTAACGTTTTAGAAAGGATCACTGATTACTTTCTGAGACCGAGTCTGGAAATCAGTTCCCGGTAACGCGCTATATCTTTATTCTTGAGATAATCCAGTAATTTTCGTCTGTGATTAACCATTCTCAGTAAACCCTGTCGAGAGTGGTTATCTTTTTTATGAATTTTGAAATGTTCAGATAAATCCGTAATATTTGCCGTCAATAATGCAACCTGCACCTCGGGTGAACCTGTATCACCTGGTGACAATTGATACTCATTGATTACTTCAGCCTTCTGTTGCTGATTTAATGCCATATTTTTCCTTCTCCTGGTTCCTACACCTTCTGAAAGGCGCGTATTTTACCCATGTGATCTGTTTGGGACAAGTATTGATAACATTCTTATGCTGACGGGAGGTTTACCAACCTTTTTGGGGCCACCCTTCCATCATCCAGAACTTCACCGATCCCGATAAAATCATGATTTTCATTGTAAATTCGTAAATATCCTTCGGTTGGGGCCTGTGGCACCATGACCGGCTGTCCATTTTCAATATATCGGGTAATAGCGCCATTTAACGTCACCTGCGGCATATCACCAATAATACTATCTATGGGTAGCAAAAGATCGTCTAGCGCCTCATTTCCATGATTTGCGCGCTCGAGTATGGTTTCCATGGAAACCATCTGATCACTGGTGAATTTACTGACACCATTTCGATATAACCGCGTAATATGAGCGCCACACCCTATTTTATTGCCTATATCTTCCACCAGGGTCCTGATATAAGTCCCCTTGGAACAATGTACATTAATTTCAAATTCATCTTCATTAAATGAGACCAGTTCAATGTCATATATTGTTACAGCCCTGGCGGGACGTTCTACTTCTTTCCCCTGATAAGCCAGTTCATACAATCTTTGCCCATTTTGTTTAATGGCGGAGTACATTGGGGGAACCTGTTGAATATCTCCCCTGAAACTATCTATTACTGACTGCAGTTTTCGATGACTTAATCTCGGTACGTCTAATTGGGCGGTGACATCACCTGCCTGGTCACCTGTTGTGGTAGTAACACCCAGCTTGCATTTCGCCATGTAAAGCTTATCAGCATTCAACAAATAAGTAGTAAATTTGGTTGCTTCGCCAAAGCACAACGGTAAAAGTCCCGTTGCAGGCTTATCCAGGCTCCCGGTATGGCCTGCCTTTTTGGCGTTAAAAATTCTTTTCACTTTTTGCAAGACATCATTAGAGGTAATCCCTTGCGGCTTATCTAGTAATAAAACCCCGTGCACATCTCTTCCAAAACGATTATTTCTACCCATTACAGGCTTATATCCACAATCAATAACAACAAATTAATATACAAGCTATCTATCATCCGGTTTAACAAGTGAATCAAGTAGAGCATTGAGATGGGTGCCACGCTCAATAGATTCGTCATAAATAAATTTCAATTTAGGGACGACTCTCATGCTTAGCTTTTGTGCTAATAGATGCCTGAAATGACCTGCAAATAAATTTAATGTATCAGTAATATCTTCGCGAGTTTGACCGACATCCATGCTGGTAAAATAAATTTTTGCATTTTTCAGATCAGGGCTGACATCCACATAGGAAACTGTCATTAATTCTATACCAGTATCCGTTTTTTCACGCTGAATAATGCCTGCCAGTTCACGCTGGACCAAGTCTGCAACCCGCTTATTACGGCCATATTCTCTTGGCATGCTTTAATCTCTGTTACAACTTCAGAGCCAAATAACATCTATTGTACTGTACGGGCAACGGAAATCCTCTCAAAGACTTCAATTTGATCCCCTACCTTAACACCATCATAGTTCTTAACCCCTATGCCACATTCAGTCCCGGACTTGACCTCATTGACGTCGTCTTTAAATCGCCTTAGTGATTCCAGTTCACCTTCATAGATCACCACGTTGTCTCTTAAAACACGAATAGGATTGCTTTTACGTACTACCCCGGTAGTCACAATACAGCCCGCAATATCGCCCAGTTTCTGTGAACGAAATACATCTTTGACTTCTGCAATGCCGACAATCTCTTCCCGGATTTCCGGTTCCAACATTCCACCGATAGCGAGTTTAACGTCATCAATCACTTCATAAATAATGCTGTAATACCTGATATCAACACCTTCTTCGGTGGCTAGTTTTCTGGCTGTACCATCAGCACGGACATTAAAACCGATAACAATACCGGAGGATGCCAGCGCCAGGTTAACATCAGATTCGGTAATGCCACCTACTGCACTACTGATTACATTTATTTTTATTTCATCTGATGAAAGTTTATTTAATGACTCTACTATGGCTTCTGCTGATCCCTGGACGTCTGCTTTTATAAGTATATTGAGTGTCGCACTGTCAGCTTCACCCATTTGTGACATGACATTTTCCAGTTTGCTGGCCTGCTGCTTGGCAAGTTTCACTTCACGATATTTACCTTGTCTGAATAATGCTATTTCCCTTGCCTTCTTTTCGTCAGGCACGACAATTAACTCATCACCTGCATTAGGTGTCCCGGATAACCCGAGGATTTCCACCGGTGTAGACGGACCAGCCAGGGGCAATTCCTGGGCATTTTCATTATAAATAGCCCGAACCCTGCCAAATTCATGCCCGCTCAACACAACATCACCTTTATGGAGTTCACCGTTTTGTACCAGGACACTGGCCACAGGCCCTCTTCCTTTATCCAGTCTTGATTCGATGACTGCACCAGAGGCCGGGCCTTTATCTACCGCCTTCAACTCCAATACTTCTGCTTGTAGAGATATGTTTTCCAGCAAATCATCTACACCTTCACCTGTTACCGCGGAGACATTAACAAAGATAGTATCACCACCCCAACTTTCAGGAATAACTTCCAGCTTGGACAGTTCCTGCTTTACGCGTTCAGGGTCTGCATCTGCTTTATCAATTTTATTCACCGCAACTATGATAGGAACATCACCTGCTTTCGCATGTCTTACTGCTTCTTCAGTTTGAGGCATCACACCATCATCGGCTGCCACAACCACAACAACGATATCAGTCACCTTGGCTCCCCTGGCTCGCATGGCAGTAAACGCCTCATGTCCAGGGGTATCGAGAAAAGTAATCTCGCCAAGACCGGTAGATACACGATATGCACCGATATGTTGCGTGATCCCTCCGGATTCTCCTGCTGCGACCTTGGTTCGCCTAATATAATCCAGTAATGATGTCTTACCATGGTCAACGTGACCCATCACAGTTACCACCGGTGCGCGGGTAACTTTTTCACCTTCATCCACTGTGGTCTGGGTAATCTCTTCTTCCAGGGCATTTTCCTTTAGTAACTTGGCCTTATGCCCCATTTCTTCGACTACAATTGCCGCTGTATCCTGATCAATGGTTTGATTGATGGTCACCATACTTCCAAGATTCATCATCACTTTCACAACTTCAATGCCCTTGACCGACATTTTTTGTGCCAGATCGGCAACTGTAATACTTTCCGGTATCTCGACCTCGCGGATAATAGGGGCGGTGGGCATTTCAAAGGCATGATCGGAACGCCTTTTAACCACAGAAGGCGGACGAGTGGGTTTTTTCCGCCGGCGACCCGACTTGTCCGTGGCAACATGCAATTCCTTTCGATAAATATTTTTTTCCTTCGGAGGTTCTGGTTGACGAGTTGTCTGTAGTAATTTTTCTTTCGTCTCTTTTGATAATGTAGAATCTGATTCAGACTCACTCACCTCTTCAGGCGTCTTTTCCTGTTCTTGATCTGTTTCAGCAACTTCCGCAGCAGTCTCTGTTTCTTCGTCCTGTTTAGCAGTTTCAACAGGCGGCGCTGTTTCCCGCGCTGCTGTTGATACATCCTGTGCGTCTTCATTCGCCTTTGCTTCTTCAGCAGCCTGGGCGGCCAGCTGTTCGGCCTCCTCCTGAAGTAATTTTTGTTCTTCTATTTTCTGTTGTTCAAGCAGTGCTTTTTGTTGCGCTTCTTCCTCTTCCAGTACGCCACGTTTCGCATAAGTGCGTTTTTTCCTGTATTCCACACTGACAGTCTTGGCACGTTGTTTTAATCTGCTTCCCGGAGTTGAAACTGGTACTTTAATCTCACTGACAGATTTTCGTTTCAGAGTAATCTTTCGAGGTTCAGATGATGAATCTTTGCCGTGTTTACTCCGCAAAAAGCCCAGAAGTTCTGATTTTTCTGTGTCAGAGATGACATCTTCCGGAGACTTTTCGGGTATACCGGCCTCGTTTAATTGCTCAATTAAACGTTCCACCGGAATACCGATTACTTCGGCATATTGGCTTACGGTTACATCAGGCATCAGATGCTCTCCCAGCGTTTTCTTCTTCAGATTCAAACCAGGGAATACGTGCTGTCATAATTAATTTTCCAGCAGTTTCCTCATCCATTCCTTCAATTTCCATTAGATCATCTACAGCTTGTTCGGCCAGATCTTCAAGGGTCACGATTCCTCGACCTGCCAGCTCATAGGCAAGCGCTTCATTCATCCCTTCCATAGTTAATAGATCTTCCGCCGGCTGCGTATCCACTAATTTCTCTTCATTTACGATCGCTCGCGTTAGCATGACATCACGGGCACGGTCGCGTATCTCTTTGACCAATGACTCATCGAATTCTTCAATATCCAGCATTTCATTCTCAGGAACGTAGGCAACCTCTTCGATGCTTGAAAATCCCTCCTGGACCAAAATGTTTGCCACTTCTTCATCCACACCTAGGTGCTCCATAAACATTTTTGATAATTCCTGAGATTCCAGTTCGCTTTTCTCATCTGCCTGCTCCACAGACATGACATTCAGTGTCCAGCCGCTTAACTCACTTGCCAATCTTACGTTTTGACCTCCACGACCAATAGCTTGTGAGAGATTTTCCTCGTCTACAGCGACTTCCATACTATTGGAATCCTCATCAACCAGGATTGATGCCACCTCTGCTGGCGCCATCGCATTTATGACAAATTGTGCGGGATTTTCATCCCACAAAATAATATCTACCCGCTCACCGCCGAGTTCGTTTGATACTGCCTGTACTCTTGAGCCACGCATACCAACACAGGCCCCAATGGGGTCAATCCTGCTATCATTGGCCTTTACCGCGATTTTTGCCCTCGAACCAGGGTCTCGGGCACCACTGATAATTTCTATCATGCCTTCATTGATTTCAGGGACCTCAATCTTGAATAACTCTATCAGTAATTCCGGGGCTGTCCGACTGAGAAACAATTGTGGTCCTCTGGGTTCCAGACGAACGTCCCGTAAATAGGCCCTGAGGCGATCACCTGGTCTCACCGCTTCCCTGGGGATCATTTCATCACGGGAAATCAGGGCCTCAGCGTTGTTACCAAGATCTATTATAATGCCGCTACGCTCAACACGCTTAACAATGCCACCCACCATTTCACCAATACGGTCTTTATAAGCATCCACGACTTGATTTCGTTCGGCCTCTCTAACCTTCTGCACGATTACCTGCTTGGCTGTCTGGGCAGCAATCCTGCCAAATTCCACAGATTCCATGGGTTCTTCTACAAAATCACCTATATTCAGCTCCGGATCTTGCTCCTTTGCATCGGCAAGACGAATTTGATGGGCAGGAAATTCAAGTGCTTCCTCTTCGTCTTCAACAATTTCCCATTGACGGAATGTATCGTAGTCACCGGTTTCCCTGTCAATAGCCACACGGACCTCGATATCTTCTCGATGTCGCTTTTTAGTGGCTGTGGCCAATGCAGCCTCAATTGCCTCAAAGATAATTTCTTTCCCAACGCCTTTTTCGTTGGAAACCACATCCACAACCATCAGGATTTCTTTGTTCATTTATATACTCTCTTCACTCAAACACAAATGTTGATACTTAAATTTCCGGGATTATCCTGGCAGCCTCAATATTGTTCTCTGCCAGGGTAATTTCTTTATCTTCCGATTCAATGACAATGTATGAATCGCCTACATCATTCAATCTCCCCGAGTATTTCCGTCTTCCATCCTGTTTAATACTCAGGTTTATACGCACATTTTCACCGATATGACGCTTAAACTGCTGCAGCGTAAATATCGGACGGTCCAGACCCGGTGATGACACCTCCAGGTTATAAGTTCCATTGATGGGATCTTCCACATCCAGTACACCGGTAACCTGTTGACTGACCGCTTCACAATCGGACAGGTTTATTCCGTCCTTGTTATCAATGTATAACCTCACCAGTGAATGTCTGCCCTGCTTTAAATGCTCAATACCCAGCAACTCAAAGCCCATGACGGTCACTACCGGTGTCATTAATTCCAATAATTTTTTGTTTTGTTTATACATCTGCCTAAAACAAAAAGTGGGCCATGGGCCCACTTTTCAGTAACACTACTTATAACTCCTGCAAAGTATAGCCAGTAAATTCCGCTCCTGCCAAACAGATATTCCTTATAAACCTTATACAACCTACAAAAAAGCCCCGATTACGGGGCTACAATCTAAACTGGTAGCGGGGCCAGTGTTTAAACCTGCGACCTTCGCCCAATTTACCTTTCCTGAGTCCGACCGGCACGCAGTGCCGGGGCTCATAACCCGAAGAGGCAGTAAAAAACCCTACTTCAAGCTATCTTTCTAATTCTGGTAGCGGGGGCAGGATTTGAACCTGCGACCTTCGGGTTATGAGCCCGACGAGCTGCCAGACTGCTCCACCCCGCAACAAGGGGGCGCATGTTACAGTGAAAGCTGATGAATATCAAGGCGCCAGGGGTATTAATAAGATATATATTTCAATATGTTATGATAGCCTCACCGGCATACGTTTTGCTCCCCAGGTACCAGGTTTGTCCTCAAAAACCCCCGGGCAAACAGTCCCACAATGCTGACATTTACCATTTCCTAGCAGGGCCCAGCCTTTTAAATTGTACCAATCTCGTTCGATTACCGGGGCATTACAGCCAGTACAAAACGTGGTGTCACCTACTTTATCATGGACATTACCTGTATAGACAAAATTCAAGCCATTCTTTATGGCAATCTCCCTGGCACGAGTCAAAGTTTCCGGCGGGGTATTGGGTTTGTCGCGCATCTTCCAATCCGGATGAAATGCAGAGAAATGCAAGGGCACATCAGTTCCCAGGTTTTCCATAATCCATTGGGTCATGGATTCAATTTCCTCTGGACTATCGTTCTCACCCGGTATTAATAGTGTGGTTATTTCAAACCATGCCTTTGTTTCATGCTTGAGATATTTCAGGGTCTCCAATACAGGTTCAAGGTTGGCCCCAGTGAGATAATGGTAAAAGCGTTGTGTAAATGCCTTCAAGTCTATATTGGCCGCATCAATATGCTTATAAAATTCATACCGTGGTTCCTCGCAGACATAACCGGCAGATACCGCTACTGTTTTAATACCATAGGCATGACAGGCCTGAGCCACATCTATAGCATATTCATGAAATATAACAGGATCATTATAGGTAAAAGCAACTGATCGACACCCCGTGCTCACGGCTGTTTTTGCCAATACATCAGGGGTTGCTGCATCAGCCAGGGTATCTACTTGCCGGGATTTACTAATGTCCCAGTTTTGACAAAACTTACATGCCAGGTTGCAACCTGCCGTTCCAAACGACAATACCGGTGTGCCAGGTAGGAAATGATTTAAGGGTTTTTTTTCTATAGGGTCGATGCAAAACCCACTGGACCGACCATACGTGGTCAGTACAATTTTATTATCTTCACAAGCCCTGACAAAACATAAGCCCCGTTGCCCATCATGTAATTTGCATGCCCTGGGACAAATATCACACTGTACACGTCCATCTTCCAGCAAATGCCAGTGATTTGTCGGCCAATGAGATTCTATGATATTTTTAACAGACATCTATTTTCTCCAGTAACTTGCTATAATTTTAGCAAATCACTCAATAACTGAAGTAGATCCATGTCAATAAATTCAAATATCCGATTAACAGAGATCTCAAAACAGGTTAAACATGCGGCCGTTGCCGGGATGTTTTACCCATCTGACCGTAATGAATTGTCACAAATGCTTAAAAATATGTTGGAAAGCGCAAAAAATAATTATCCGCCTCCCAAGGCCATTCTTGCCCCACATGCCGGCTATATATATTCCGGGCCTGTTGCAGCAAATGCCTACGCTTCTTTGTATCCAGTAAGAGAGAAAATTTCCAGGGTCGTACTCCTTGGGCCCGCCCATCGTGTCTATGTTAAAGTTCTGGCCTTATCCAGTGCCAGTCACTTTGACACACCTCTGGGTGAAATTGAAGTGGATAAAAAATCAATGCAGCAAGTATCAAAATTACCAGGGGTTGAGATCTTTGATGAGGCCTTTTCACAGGAACATAGTCTTGAAGTCCACCTGCCTTTTTTACAGATGGTACTTGAAAAATTCAGCCTGCTCCCGGTGGTGGTTGGAGATGCCAGTCCTGAAATGGTATCAACGTTCATCAATACAGTCTGGGGCGGTGAGGATACTTTAATTGTTATCAGTACCGATTTAAGTCATTTTCATGATTACCAGACGGCAAATCAGATAGATAAAAGGACCGCGGAATACATCAAACAACTGGATTATGAAAAAATCGGACCACAACAGGCCTGTGGTTGCCGTCCGGTCAATGGTTTATTAAAAATAGCCAAACAATATGACCATAATATTTCTGTTGTGGACGTGAGAAATTCTGGAGATACCGCTGGTAATCATGACCGAGTCGTCGGCTATGGTTCATTTTTGTTATATGAGAAACAAAGTCCCAGTGACCAGGAAAAAAAACAACTGCTGGACATTGCAAGGGAAAGCATACAATCAGGTCTGAAAAATTCTACGCCATTGAAACCTGATATAAGTGAGCACGCTGGAATTCTTATTGCGAACCGGGGGGTATTTGTCACCCTGGAGATAGACCATCAGCTTCGGGGTTGTATAGGTAATCTGGAACCGGTATATCCACTGGCAACGGGTGTGGCATTGAATGCTTATAATGCGGCATTTAATGACCCCCGTTTCCCAAAACTGACAGCCCGGGAATTTGAGGCGTGTGACATCAGCATTTCGGTATTAACCCCAAGACAGGAGATAAAATTTACGGATGACACATCATTACTTGAGCAGTTACTGCCGGGAACTGATGGTTTAATTATCAACAAAGGCGGACGCTCTGCAACTTTCTTACCGGCGGTTTGGGAGAAAATATCTATACCGAAAGATTTTTTGGCCCAACTTAAACGTAAGGCAGGTATAGATTTAAAGCATGCACCTGATCAAGCATGGAAATATCAATCCATCAGTTTTTCAACTGAAGACTCAAACTAGATTATTATTTATCCATTAACAACTTCATTTGTTCCCGGGCATATTGTGCCGTTTCTTTATCCCCCTGACCATCTTTGGCTTGTTCAATGATCGCCCAATTCAGTTGCTGCAATTCCCGGTTGGTTCTGGACAGTGATATCGACTTGTTTGCCAAAACGTAGGCTTGCTGCCAATTTCTTTCTGCCAGTCTAATCTGCGCCAACCGTGTCCATAATAATGGGTTATTGGGTTGTAACCGGATAGCCCTTTCAATACTCGCCGCAGCCATAGGTAACTGTCCCTGTTGCTGCTGCTGTCTGGCATCGTCCAGCAAGGCGACGATCGCAGGTGGCTGTGAGATGGAAGATGATACCTGTTCCGGGAGATCTGCCTGCATGCTATCAAGACCTATAAACTCTTCATTAATAACCTGACTCTCGGATTCAATTTGAACAGCTGTCCCAATTTCCAAGCTTCCAGGTTCTTCGACTGGCACGTTACCTGCAGGCTGACTAATTAATCCTGCACAGCCCGTTAAGATTAGATACCCGGC
>JAURPG010000005.1 GCA_030835405.1 Gammaproteobacteria bacterium
AAATCCCAATCTTCAGCGAATTGTCTGACTCAGAATTACAAAAAATTCTGGATGCACCCGAGAACGGTATCATTGAGTATGGTATGAAGGAAACGATTATCAAAGAGTCGGAAGTGGGTGACTGCATGTACATTGTTCTCGATGGTACTGTCGAAGTCTTGATGCGTGGCCTGGGCAGGGAGATAGCAATTGCTACCCTAAGGCCAGGGGATTTTTTTGGTGAACAGGCATTAACTATGGTTGATGAAACAGGCAGAAGAAATGCCACCGTCAAATCCATGAACATGGCCAAGCTATTTAAGATAGATAAAAAGTTCGTAAGATTATCACTATCAGGTGAACAAGATATCAGTGAGGATGTTACCGTTCCTTCCACGTCATCAGAAAAGGAACAGGTCAAACAGCTTATTAGTGGCATGCGCCTGTTTGAAGCACTAAGGGACAAGGAACTGGAGTCGATTGATACCTGGACTGAAGTCAGCAATGTCGGGCCTGGAGAATTTGTTATCAAGGAGTCAGAAAAAGGGAATTGTCTGTTTGTCGTTCTAGAGGGTTCAGTTGAAATTTTTACCATGGATGACAATGGTGAAATTGCCGTACTGGCCAGGCACAAAAAGGGAGGCTATTTCGGCGAACAATCATTGTTACCAGGAAGTACTGGAAAACGCACAGCATTTGCCCGTGCAAATGGACAGGCAAAGCTGATTCGGATACCCAAGGCATATTTCAGACTGATTCTTAACCGCGACTCTGAGCTTGCAGATTCATTAAGTCAGACCGGAAAAGAACAGCAAGCCCAGTTGAACTCATTAAAAAAATAAACGTGCCCCGATCCGAGGGGCACTATCTATCGTAATATTAAATCTATAGTATATCTGTTGATACTTTACCATTTCAATTAATACACATTATGTATGCTCTGGAAATAAACAACCTGGAAAAGACCTATGAGAATAAGCTTCATGCCCTCAAGGGTGTGGATCTGAAGGTACAGGAAGGAGATTTCTTTGCCCTGCTGGGTCCTAATGGTGCCGGCAAGTCCACCTTAATAGGAATCGTTTCCTCACTGGTTAATAAAACTGGTGGCAAGGTAAAAATATTTGGTCATGATACCGAAACTGACTTGAACCAGGGTAAAACCTGTCTGGGAGTAGTGCCACAGGAAGTCAATTTCTCATTTTGGGAATCCTGTATGGAAATTGTTCTTAACCAGGCAGGCTACTATGGTATTTCAAGAAAAGTTGCCTATGACAGGGCAGAAAAGTATTTCACCAAGCTGGGCATGTGGGACAAACGAAATGATCGCTCCCGCACCCTGTCTGGTGGATTAAAACGCCGGTTGATGATAGCCCGATCCTTAATGCATGAACCGAATTTACTCATTCTCGATGAACCAACCGCTGGTGTAGATGTGGAGTTACGTCGCTCCATGTGGGATTTTCTATTGGAAATTAATCGTAACGGTACAACCATTGTTCTCACCACACATTATCTTGAAGAAGCAGAAAACCTGTGTAGGAATATCGCCATCATTGACAAGGGAAATATTATTGAAGACACGTCGATGAAAAGCCTGCTAGGAAAACTCAATACCTGTATATATTTACTTGAACTCTGTAATTCATGCGAAATCTTGCCGGAGATAGATGAATTCCAGTTAAGAAGAATTGACTCCATGACACTTGAAGTTGAAGTTCTCCGGGAACAAAATCTCAACCAGCTATTTGAATATCTGGATAAATGTAATATCCAAGTCGGAAATATCAGAAGCAAATCGAATAGATTGGAAGAACTCTTTATCCGTCTGTTGAATAATAAGGATGAAATCCACAATGGGCAATGAACGGATCCTGATTGCATTCATTACAATTATCATTAAGGAAGTAAGCCGATTCCTGAGGATATGGGGACAAACCATATTACCACCGGCGGTTAGTATGACACTGTACTTCATCATCTTTGGCAGCCTGATCGGACCACGTATTGGCCGAATGGATGGCTTCGAATATATGGAATTTATTGCCCCCGGTCTTATAATGATGTCCGTCATCAATAACAGTTATTCAAATGTTGTAGCGTCTTTCTTCGGGGCGAAGTTTCAGAGGCATATTGAAGAAATGCTGATTGCGCCCATACCCAATTCAGTGATCCTGACAGGATATGTCATTGGTGGGGTTGCTAGAGGTCTGGTTGTTGGCCTGGTAGTAACAATTGTTGCCATGTTTTTCACCAAGCTCCAGATACATAATTATTTTATTGTTGTCTCCGTTGTTTTTTTAACTGCAGTGCTATTTTCGTTGGGCGGATTTATTAATGCGGTTTACGCGAAAACCTTTGATGATATATCTATTATCCCAACATTTGTTCTAACACCATTGATCTATTTAGGCGGAATTTTTTATTCTATTGAATTGCTTCCTGACTTTTGGGAAGGAATCTCCAAGCTTAATCCAATTTTATATATGGTAAACGCCTTCCGATATGGAATTCTGGGCGTTTCAGACATTGAAATTGGCTATGCGTTTACCATTATTTTTGTCTTTATTATACTTCTGGCGGGCTTTGCCTTGACCCTGTTGAAAAGAGGAACAGGTTTAAAAAGTTAACTCTTTTATCCTGAATAAATACAACCTGAAGTACAGGTTTCTTTAATCTCAACAGCACATAATTGAGAAAGCTCAGGTTTCAGTCTTACCCATATCCACATGGCAAGTTTTTCGCTGGTAGGGTTTTCCAGTCCCTCGATCTCATTCAGGTAACGATGATCCAGGGCATCAAATACCGGTCTAAACTTTTCACCGATATCGGCAAAATCCATTACCCAACCTGTTTCCTTACCCACCTCACCTTCAACATGAATAATAATTTTAAATGAATGACCATGCAGACGATGACACTTATGGTCTTCTGGGAGATTAGGTAAACGGTGTGCTGCTTCAATATAAAATTCTTTATATAACTTCATTTTCTAATACCTGAATCTAGGTCTTAATTTTTTCTATATATTGGTTAAATAAATTATTTGCATTCCGCCAATACTGCCCTGGACATCCGTCACTAACCGCATCACCGTCAATCTGGATCACCGGGGCCACTCCGGTGGTTGAACCTGTTAACCAGACCTCATCTGCATCTTTAAGTTCCTGAAGTGAAAAATCCTGTTCCAATATACCCTGACCAGACGCCTGTAATAATTCCACCACAAGATCCCGGGTAATACCCGGCAATATATGTCCGTCTTTAGGTGGGGTATAGACTACACCATCTTTCACCATGAAGACGTTGCTTGCAGCACCCTCTGTTACCCTGTTATTGCGGACAAGTATTGCTTCGTAAGCACCACCTGAATTCCTTGCCAGTTGGCGGAGCATGATATTTGGCAACAGGGTAATTGCCTTGATGTCACATCGATGCCAGCGAATGTCTTCATGAGTAATGGCCATCACACCATCATGATACGAATGAGCCTCCGTGAGGTTGCACATAACAAATACAGTTGGGGTAATATTGTCCGGATACAGATGCTGTCGATCTGAAACACCTCGTGTCACCTGAATATAGACCGATTTATCTGCATCCCCTGGACAGGAAGCTATGACGTCATCACAGATTTTATTCCATTCTGTATGACTATATGGATTGGAAATATCAATTGCATCCAGACTGTTCTGTAGACGTTCCAGATGTTCAGTAAACCGGAATAGCCTGCCTGTATATACAGGGATGACCTCATACACCCCATCACCAAAGATGAATCCTCTGTCTAGTACAGAAACTTTTGCCTCCTGTTTTTCAAGGAGTTGACCGTTGAGGAAGACTTGCATGGGTGACTATTGAAAGAACAGCTTAATTTCGTCCTGGATCCGCTTGATAATATCGCCCTCAGGAATCGCTTCAAGGGCAATCAGGGGTAAGGTTGCCAATTGTTCATCTTCCAGCATCAACTTTACGCTACCCAACACAGTATTTATTTCAATGGGGGCATTAATATCCGGTCTCATTTCAACCATGGGTTGGATATTTTTTAATTGCCCTCGTGGAATGGTCAGCCAAAGATCATCTTCTATTCCAAGAGCAACCTCATCTGTTTCCCCCTTCCATACTGCAGCTGAAGTGACTTCGTCGCCTTGTGAATAGTACTTATGAGTCTCAAAAAAACGAAAGGCGTATCCAAACAGTGATGAGGATGCCCTGGCCCGGGACTCCATACCATTCGTCCCCATGACCACAGAAATGACCCTCATATCATTTCGTTTAGCCGATGCCACTAGACAAAAACCAGCACTTTCCGTATGACCTGTCTTTATCCCATCTACACTGTCATCCCGCCAGAGCAGCAAGTTTCTGTTTGGCTGCTTAATACCGTTAAAAGTGAATTCTTTTATAGAATGCCATTCATAGATTTCAGGATGATCACGAATAGTCGCCTCGGCGAGAATGGCAAGGTCTCTGGCTGTTGTATAATGATTGGGATCAGGTAAGCCGGTACTATTAACGAAATTTGTGTTGGTCATGCCAAGCCTTGCTGCATACTGATTCATAATTGCAGCAAAAACTTCTTCTGTTCCTGCTAGATGTTCTGCCAAGGCGACGCTGGCATCATTACCAGATTGAATGATCACTCCTTTTAGCAAATCCTCTACCGAGACTTCTTTTCCCACCTCAATAAACATCCGGGATCCTTCCATTCGCCATGCCTTTTCACTCACCACTACCATATCGCTCATACTTATATTGCCTTCCTCAAGTTCACTGGAAACAATATAAGTGGTCATCATTTTGGTCAGGCTCGCAGGTTCAACGATTTTGTCGATATCTTTTTCTGCCAATATCTGTCCGCTATTAAAGTCCTTGACTACATATGAGACAGCATTGATGTCTGGCGGAGCAGGTAGAATGACGGCAAAGGTATTTGTCGTGACAAACCATAATGAAATTAAAATGTAGAGAGACTTGTTGCAGATTTTTATCATTGATTTACACCTGATTTGATTCTTAGTTCACAGTTACGTAGTGGTCAAATACGCCATAGGTACCAAGGCTATTTACAATCTGATCAGCCAGTGTCACATCTGTAAGGGGACCAAAGCGGACCCTGAAGACTTTGTCACCGTTGACAATGACTTCCGATATGGAAATTAAATTTTGGGCAATGGGTACAAGTTTATCTCTCATTTTCATTGCATTTGTCATTTCTGAAAATGCCCCTACCTGGATATAAAACCCACCACGATCATAACCGGTCGAAGTATTCCCTGTTGCCCGCGGGTTTTCAATCGGTGCACGCGCCCCGGCAGTGGTATAACCGGGGCCAACACTGCGGACTTCTACCCAACCTGTACCTTTTCGGATAATATCCAGTTTTGTTGCCGCGGTATAGGACAGGTCTATAATCCGGTTTTCATGGAATGGTCCACGATCATTGACCTTAACAACAATTCGTTTTCCATTTTCCAGGTTAGTCACTTCTACATAGGTAGGCAGTGGCAGGGACTTGTGTGCTGCGGTCATGGCATACATATCATAAGTTTCTCCACTGGAGGTCCTTCTGCCATGAAATTTCTCACCATACCAGGACGCAATTCCTCTTTCGACAAAATTATGGCTACTATCCATAACATGGTAACGTTTTCCGAATACAACGTATGAATCTGGATTGCCGTATTTACTCCTGGGTTCATTTTTAGGGACGGCATCTGGTATACCGGAGACATCAATACTGCCGGGTCTGGGTCCTGTATCACGGGTTATGACGCCACCGCCAAACGAACAGGCATATAAGACAACAGTCAGGCAAACAAGTATGACACATGTTCGCACTTTCGATGTAATAATCATTCTTAAATTAGTAATCTGCCTGGATAATTTCCATTGCCAGCTGGTAAACGGCCATTGCGTATAGTGAACTATGATTATACCGCGTAATTACATAAAAGTTATCCAGCCCGATCCAGTAATCATTACCATTTTCCTGTTCATATTTCAGTAATTTTCCTTTGAGGTCACCTGAGAGGTTTTTATTAAAGGAAACACCAAGCTCTGAATATTCTACCAGGGTCCTGTCAGGTTCCAATGAAGAATTCAGTATTGATTCAAAAGTATCACCCGAAACCGTTGCTTTAAAGGTAATATCCTGTCCTTTTTTCCAACCATGCACCTTGAAATAATTAGCAACGCTTCCAATAGCATCGGCCGAGTTTTCCCAGATATCAATATGGCCGTCTCCATCAAAGTCCACTGCGTAATGACGATAGCTACTGGATATGAACTGCGGGATCCCCATGGCCCCGGCATAGGATCCGGTAACTTCAAGTGGATCCAGACCCTGCTCTTGTGTCAGTAACAGAAACTGTTCAAGTTCACTGCGGAAAAATTTTGCCCGTTTAGGGTATCTGAATCCCAAAGTCACCAGTGAATCCAAGACCTTATAACTACCCTTATTTCCCCCATAACGGGTCTCTATGCCAATAATTGCAGCAATGATATGCGGTGGCACACCATATCCAGCTTCGGCCTTATCTAGTAGTTCACGGTTACTTTCAATAAATTTCCTTCCGAGATTGATGCGATCATTACGTAAAAAAATCTTCCTGTATTTGTGCCAGGGCATGGCCTCAGCTGGCCTGGAGATTGCATCAAGAATGGATTGCGAGATGCTTGCACGGCTGAAAATAGTATCCAGCCTACTTTTATCAAATCCATGCTTAGTAACCATTTCATTTATAAACTCCTGGACATCCTCCTCCTGGTGAAGTTCAGCAGAAACCGGTTGGATAAATAACAGTGTTATTAAAATAATTGACAGTTTAAAGTTTGATTTCATTTTAATTAATCCGATAAAAATCGCCTATGTGTGTGAATACCCATTAATACACCAAAACCTATCATCAAAGTCACCATAGATGTACCACCGAAGCTTACCAATGGTAATGGAATGCCTACTACGGGTAATTGACCAGATACCATTCCAATATTAACAAAAATATAGACAAAAAATGTAAGAACGATACTCGCTCCCAGTATCTTACCAAACGTAGTCTGGGAGTTCATGGAGATGTATAACCCCCTGTAAATTATGAAGAGATACAGCCCCAATAAGATCATTACCCCGGTAAAGCCAAATTCTTCACATAAGACTGCAAATATAAAATCGGTCGATCGCTCTGGGAGAAATTCCAGATGGGACTGAGTCCCATTTAACCAGCCTTTGCCATATAGCCCGCCGGAACCAATAGCAATCATGGATTGAATAATGTGGTAACCGGCACCAAGAGGATCCTGCTCAGGGTTGATAAACGTCATGACCCGTTGGCGCTGATATTCATACATAAACATCCACGAGACCGGGATCAGAGATGCTGCCAGGATAACTATACCGGTGATATACCGCCAATTCATTCCCGCAAGGAATAAGACAGAAAAGCCGGCTATACTGACCAGGATTGCTGTACCCAGGTCCGGCTGTTTAACAATGAGCCCCACCGGGACAAGAATGATCATAATACTTAAAAAGATCTGTGAAATAGAAGGTGGCAAGGTCTTTTCGGCGAGATACCATGACAACACCATAGGCACTGAAAGTTTCATCAGTTCGGATGGCTGAAAGCGTATTACCCCCAGATCAAGCCACCGTTGTGCGCCTTTTCCGACATAACCGATAACCAAAACCATCACCAACAATACAACACCAAATAAAAATATCCAGATAGACACACCTGCAAGCCGGGAAGGTGAAACCTGGGCAACCAGAAACATTAATCCAAAAGCAAATAACATCCTGGCTGATTGATTATAGATGACCGCTTCCTGTTGACCGCTGGCACTGTATAAAATAACCAACCCGAATGCACACAGTGTAATCAGACCGAACATCAACGGCAAATCGATATGTAGTCTTTCAAAAAGTGATTGTTGTTTCATCGTTTAAACTAATTTCTTGAGGTATGCCTATTTGTTCAAAGTAGTCATCAAATAATAACCGTGCGATAGGTGCCGCATT
>JAURPG010000058.1 GCA_030835405.1 Gammaproteobacteria bacterium
GGCTTCAATATTATCTGTATCTGCCGTATCTGGAAGACTGAAACGCCGATAGAAAGTTCCTCGGACACGTTCTACACGTTTGTAGCCTTCGTGCTCCTCTTCCTTGTCCATCTTACGCTCACCTTTCAAGGTTAGAATACCGTTTTCCATGGTAATCTCGATGTCCTTGGCCTCAACGCCTGGCAGATCGGCATGGATCACATAGCGTTCCTTTTCTTCCTTGATATCAACCGCAGGTCGCCAATCGCTAACTTCGATATTGCAACCGTCCTCACCAGCACCCTCACTTGAATAGGGTAATCCGGTGTTTCGTAAGAAATCTCGCTGTAACTGGTCTAGTAAAGAATATGGTTCATATTTAATCAGTGACATTTGGCACCTCCAATATATTAATATGACTTATCACTGATTCTAGAAATGGGGATGGCCCGGTGCACTTTCAAGTGGCCAGATATTATTTTTGTGGGTTAACTCACCATTAAATATAGTAGGCGGTCCCGGTCATAATACGGGAACAAAAGGTCATCAGTTTTTTAACAGGTACCGGCAACTCCCTTGCCCCCTGCTCTATCGCCACGCTGGCATGATGACCTTCGTCTTTACGCATCTGCTCAAGGATGACCCTGCTTTTATGGTCAGACTGCGGTAGTCGGCCCAGGTGCGTATCCAGATGCCTGACCACCTGCCGCTCCGTTTCCGCCACAAATCCCAGGTTCCAGTCATCTCCCATGACTCCAGCTATCACCCCGATAGAAAATGAACCGCAATACCACGCCGGCTCCAGATAACTGGTATGACTGCCCAGTTCTGTGACCCGTTCCTGGCACCAGGTAAGATGATCTACCTCTTCCCTGGCGGAACATAATAATGTTTCCCTGACCATAGGCGTCCTGGCCGTCATGGCCTGCCCCTGGTATAAGGCCTGGGCAGAGACCTCACCGGCATGATTTACCCGCATCAGGGCCGCAGATTTGGCCTTTTCGCCCTCAGACAGCGCATCTGGGGTTATAGATTTGGCTGGATTTGGCCGTAAATCAGCATTTTTTGGGGTTCGCGAGGATGTAATTATCGCCTCGAATCCCATGATTACGTGGTCCAGCGGGCTATAGTTCCTGAAATTGCTCATTATTTAGGAATTTTACCTTATAAAATAGCGCTTGAATATTGACAGTAATACATCCAATCCGTACCATTGCCACTCTTTTTCCCAGGTGAATTTTAACAAAACCTATGACTACTTATACCGCTAAACCTTCAGACATAAAACAGGACTGGTTCCTTGTCGACGCCAAAGATAAAACATTGGGACGTTTGGCAACAGAAATAGCCCTACGTTTGCGGGGCAAACATAAACCACAATATACACCCTCTATGGATACAGGTGATTATATCGTTGTCATCAACGCCAAAGATGTAAAAGTCACTGGCCGTAAGACAATGGACAAAAATTATTATCATCACACCGGTTATCCAGGTGGAATAAAATCTGAATCCTTTGAAAAACTTGTCGGCAGAAAACCGGAACTCATCATTGAGCGTGCTGTTAAAGGTATGCTGCCAAAGGGCCCCCTGGGACGGCAAATGTTTCGCAAGCTTAAGGTATACCCCGGGGCAGAACACAATCATGAGGCGCAGAAACCTCAAACACTGGAAGTTTAATTATGACAGAGCAAATTTATTACAGTACCGGCCGCAGAAAGAGCTCTACAGCTAGGGTATATCTTAAGAAAGGCAGTGGCAGTATCACGGTCAATAAACGTGACCTGGATATCTACTTTGGCAGAGAGACAGGCAGGATGATTGTCCGTCAGCCACTGGAAACCGTCGAAATGAAGGACAACATCGATATTAATGTGACTGTGTCCGGTGGCGGTATTTCCGGTCAGGCCGGAGCCATTCGCCATGGGATTACCCGCGCACTCATCGAATACGATGAGACACTACGTAAACCCCTGCGTCAGGCGGGGTTTGTAACCCGGGACGCAAGGGAAGTGGAACGCAAGAAAATCGGACTCCACAAAGCAAGGAAACGACCTCAATTCAGCAAACGATAAAATCGTTTGTTGTTGAAAATCAATGGCTGTAAGTAAATGTGGTCTTGTAAATCAAGTACCCTGTTCAGCTTTGTCAATATCATCAAGTATTGCGAGGGGTCGATTAAACATTGCTCTCTCAAATAAATCACTTTTATCTTTGAACTTTCCACTTTAAACTTTTTTCTGATTGGGGGTTCGTCTAATGGTAGGACTGCGGACTCTGACTCCGCCAGTAGAGGTTCGAATCCTCTACCCCCAGCCATGTTTACATATGGCGGTGCAGTCATCATTCACTTCAAACCGTACATAACCCTTCAAACTTAATCAGTGTCACAATTTAGGTTGGAAAATAGCTTAAACCAGTTATCAAATATCCCATGAAACACAATAGATATCATCTAGCTTGTACGATTAGTTGAGATGTTAGCCCTAAAGAAGATAATTGGATGAGATAATAATTGTTGGTTACATCAAGGAAATGATTGGTTTTAATCCGGCCCCAGGTTTATTCGGGTTCAATATTCCTTCCATTAATGGGTTACCAAATGACGGCCACCATCCATTGGTAAGATTCGTCCAGTGACATAGCTACTTTCAAGTATATAATCAATTGCATGCTGGAATTCATCAAGACCAGCTTCGCGTTGCATCAGGCTTTTTTTCAGGGTCTTTATACGGTAGTCGTTATCATCATCTTCATTAAACAAAACCAGCGCAGGTGCAATACTGTTGACCTTGACTTTCGGTGCCAGTTTTGCGGCAAATGACAGTGTCAGGTTATCCTGTGCCGCTTTACTGGCTGCATAGGCAATATGTTTCTTGCTACCTCGACTACTGATGTAATCACCAATATGAATAATGTCCGAATGTGTATGGCTACTAGCCTGTAATAATGGACCCAGGGCCATATTCAACTGATAAGGTGCGCTGACATGTACATTCATCATACGCGACAGGATCTCCTTCGGCAGCTCATCGCCATCATCGGCAGACCACTCTGAGGCATTATGAATAATTGCCCGTAGACTGCCATAGCTTCCATGAATAGAGTTGATTAATTTGTCCAGTTCTAATTCATTATTAAAATCACACTCATACAGTTCGGCACCATTATCGCGAAGCTCTGAAAGACTTTTATATTCATTCTTATAGGTGCCGATGATTGGAATTCCACGTTTCAAAAAATGACGTGTCAAATATAGGCCGGCACGTCGACCAACACCAGTAATCAATATGGGTTCGGTACTCACGGATTGAGAAACTCAGCACGTGTATGAACATTCTTTCTGAAACACCCCCCTAGCGCAGTAGTACTGGTTTGGGAATTGGTGTCCATAACTCCCCTGGATTTAACGCAATAGTGTGTTGCATCAATACTGACAGCAACGTCATCTGTCTCAAGAAGCGTTTGCGTGGCAACCAAGATTTGACGAGTCAGCCGTTCCTGAACCTGTGGCCGTTGCGCGAAGAATCGAACTACCCGGTTGATCTTTGACAGGCCAATTATTTTATCTTTAGGAATGTATGCGACTTTAGCCAGACCATCAATAGTCACAAAATGATGTTCGCAGGTACTGGTTAGATCGATATCACGGATCTTAACCATTTCATCAGCTCCCATTTTATTTTCAATTAATGAAAGCCTGGGAAACTTACTATAATCAAGCCCTGAAAATATTTCATGGACATACATTTTCGATATTCTATGTGGGGTCTCCATGAGGCTATCATCAGATAAATCAAGACCAAGAGTACTCACAACCTCTGTCATTAATTCCTTGATACGCTCGTATTTTTGCTCACTAGTCAGGTAGTTATCAATCATTGGTGTCTCAAGACCATGCTTTACCAGGGCGTTCCGGACGAGTATTGCCTCGCTACTTAGAACTGGAAAATCGGCAGTTGCTTTTCTCGGAATTAAAACTGGACTGTTACTCATTATGTATTCTCCACGAGTCTTAGGTTATTCATTTTGTTAGTGACATATTCAAGTGCAAGCGAGACAGAATCAGCAAAGCGTAAAGCATGTGGTTTATCAATTGTTACGCGTGCATAACTGACTAGAGGATTTCTGCTACATATTTCCAGGACATCAGCGACAAGCTTCTCGAGAAGTAGAAAACGTCCATTTTCCACATATTCTATTACTTGCTTGGTGATTTGCTTATAATCAAGGGCATTGTCTACATTATCCTGCAGAACTGCTTGACTAATAGCATAGTTAATTTCAATATTGACTATTATATCCTGCCTTTTTTCTTTCTCTTCAGGGTTAAAACCAATATAGGTACGCAAGCGTAAGTTGCGAATGTTTATAACAGCATCATTTAATGGCATGGTTTCTCATTACCTATGTATTAAAATTTTTGTTCACTATAAGTGTATATATGTGAAACATATGTTTAATCGATGTGAAAAGCATGTGAAAAGAATACCCGTATCTCAATCAGGTGGTAAAAAGCTAAATGCTGGGTGGCTAATATTTGTAATGTTAGCAATATAGGCATAAAATCTGTGATGCTACGGCTCTCTTACTCAGCCAATGGCGATTACCACAATCTCTCCTTATATTATTCGTGATTCCCATCACATGAGAAACAGTTCTTTTAATTAAAATCAATAAGTTACATAATTTTATTAAATTTTTTTAGTAAAAAGTTCTATACTTAAATATTGTTTATCTTTTACTAATAAAATATCCTTATAATGTCAAATTTGTCATGACGGTAAACTTTGCATGATCGCAAAGATTCTCTTCGTGCCGGCTACAGAAATGACAATGCCCGCAGATATATCCCAGCCAGGGAACACCCACCCTGTCACCCGGTCCAAGATCTACCACCCCCCTCACCTGTTTCAATGATTTGTTCCATGATCTCATGGCCAGGGATTAACGACAATTTTGGCTATGTCAGGTCCCGGTCCAGAATATGCAGGTCAGTGCGACATATAGCACATGCCGTTACCCATATTAATACATCACCGGGACCGGGTTCTGGTCGTGGTATATCTGTCATCACCAATGGTGATTGCCGTTGATTGAGGATCATCGCTCTCACTTTGTTAGTTACCTTGTCTCAGTTTAAGACGGCATAAAACAGTGTAGTAGATCATTGAGATAATTATGGCCTTTTCTGGTGGGAATGATTTTATTACTACTTATTTCCAACAATGATTTTTTCCGGGCAATCTCCAGTTGCCCAGACAAGCTGGAATAAGGGAGTCCCGTCATATCTTCAAATGCCTGAATCTCAAATCCACCTGTCAGTCTCAGGGCATTCATCATGAATTCTAATATGACATCTTCATATGAAAGCTCCCAATGGCTGGTTGCGGCACCGTCAGAACCAGTGAGCTGCATGTAGCTATCCGGGTTTTTATATCTTGAATATCGTGTAATAGAGTTGTTGCTCGTATTGGTAATCTTACTGTGTGCACCGGCCCCGATCCCAAGATAATCGCCAAAATGCCAGTAGTTCATATTATGCCTGCAATACATGCTGTCCCTTGCGTATGCTGATATCTCATAATGGTCATATCCAGCCTGTGCCAATGCTTCATGGCCGGATTCCTGGATATCCCAGATCTTTTCCTCCGAGGGAAGTTTGGGCGGCCTTTTGTAATATACTGTATTTGGTTCGATGGTCAGTTGATACCAGGATAAATGCGGCGTGCCCTGATTGATTGCCATACCCAGATCTACCATTGCCTGATACCTTGTTTGATCCGGGAGACCATACATTAGGTCCAGATTGATCTGTTCAAAACCAGCCAGGCGGGCAAATTTAACCGCATCGATAGCCTGTTTATCATTATGTATACGGCCTATGGCCTGAAGCTGGGCTTGATTAAAACTCTGCACGCCTATGGACAAGCGGGTGATACCCGCAATTCTATAGTCAGCGAACCTATCCACATCCGCTGAGCCAGGATTGGCCTCCAGGGTGATCTCAATGTTATCTCTCAGACCAATTTTTTCGTCTATTACACATAGCAGCCGATCAATACTCCTTGCTGTAAAAAGACTGGGGGTCCCACCACCTATGAATATACTATGTATGTCCCTACCTTCGATTAATGAGTACGATGCACCCAGATCTTCTGCCAGGGCGTCTATGTACCCTGACTCATCAATGCTGGAATTATTTTTTTCATGAGAATTGAAATCACAATAGGGGCATTTTCGAATACACCAGGGTAAATGGACATATAAAGAAAGGGGCGGTGACCGGGTAAAATTAAAGTCTGATTTCATTCAATCTAATTATCACAAAACAGTGTCCTTAGGTTCCCCGTAATTTTTCAGCAAGTTTTTTCAATGCCATGCCTCTGTGACTGATCTGATTTTTCACCACAGGTTGGAGTTGAGCTGAAGTACATTGATATTCGGGCACATAAAATATCGGGTCATAGCCAAATCCGTTATCACCAATGGGCTCAGTGATGAGATAACCTTCCCAGGTGCCATCGGCAATAAGTGGCATCGGGTCATTTGCATGTCTCATATACACAATGACACATTGATAACGGGCAACAGGCTTGTCGATACCGGCTCTTGTAATATTATCCACCAGCAACTGTAAATTCGCCTCATCGGTTGCGCCTTGCCCGGCATAACGTGCTGAATATATGCCGGGCTCGCTGTTTAATATATCCACCTCAATACCTGAATCATCTGAAATGGCCGGTAGGCCACTGATAGCAGAGGCATGTCTTGCCTTAATTAATGCATTTTCTATAAAGCTCTTTCCCGTTTCTTCCACTTCAGGGACATTAAACTCCGCCTGGGTTACCAGGGTAATGTCCAAATCCTTGAGGATACTGGTGATCTCTTTGAGTTTGCCAGGGTTATTACTGGCGAGTATGACGCGTGACATTGTGAAACTAAACCCGTTTATTCCAATGCCTGCTTTTGAATCTGGAATAATTGCTGAATTCCATTTCCGGCAAGTCCAAGCATACTATTCAGTTCATCCTGGCTAAAGGCATGGCCTTCCGCCGTTCCCTGGATCTCTATGAATTTATCATCACTATTCATGACCACATTCATATCGGTTTCTGCTGAGGAATCTTCCACGTAATCCAGGTCCAGAACAGGCACACCATCACAAATACCCACTGAAACGGAGGCTACCATTCCTGTCAGTGGGTTATTCTGGATGATACCAGTGGTTAAGGCATGGTTAATTGCATCTGCCAGGGCGACATAAGCCCCAGTAATTGATGCAGTGCGGGTTCCACCATCGGCCTGTATGACATCACAATCTATTATTACCGTATTCTCACCCAGATCTCTGGTATCAACGATCGACCTTAATGAGCGACCGATCAATCGCTGGATTTCCATGGTCCGGCCGCCCTGACGGTTACTGGCGGCCTCACGGCGCATACGGGTATTGGTTGATCTGGGTAACATTCCATATTCCGCTGTCACCCAACCTTTGCCCTGCCCCTTGAGAAAGGATGGAACCGAAGTATCGAAACTGGCATTACAAATTACTTTAGTATGTCCAAACTGCACGAGCACCGAACCTTCTGCATGGATACTATAATTGCGGGTTATACTGATTTCGCGTAACTGATCTGGCTTCCTACCACTTGGACGCATTCTTAATTCTCCCGTATAAATTCACATATTATACCTGTTATGCCTTATAATCCGAATGAAACAAAAAAAAATAATTTAGCACAGGAATTACGCATGTTATCAAGTATGACAGCATACCAACGGGCATCAGAGTCAGGTATCTGGGGAAATGCAACCATTGAAATCAAGACAGTAAATCATCGGTTCCTGGATATTAGCCTCAGGCTACCTGAGGATTTACGGCCGCTTGAATCTCTCTTCCGTGAGGCCATACAAAAAAACCTGAGCAGGGGTAAAGTGGATTGTTCTCTCAGAATAGAGCTGGATGATACCAATGCAGACAATCTGGACATAAACAACGATTTAGCCAGAAAATTGATTGAATCCGCTACATCCCTTTCCATTAAAGGCTCCGGCGAAATCAATCCAATGGATATATTGAAGTGGCCAGGTGTCATCTCCAGGACCAAACTTGATGTGGAACACCTGACCTCAATGGTATCAGACCTTTTGAACAGGACATTAATCCTATTAATAGAAGCCAGGCAACGGGAAGGAAATGATGTAAAGGCTACCCTGATTTCAAGATGTGAACTGATGAAAACCGAGGTAGCAAGGGTCAGGCAAGGAATGCCGGAGATTATAAGTGGGCTTCGCGACAAATACCGTGACAAGGTGAATGAACTAATAGAGGCGCCTGACAATGACAGGCTTGAACAGGAACTCCTGCATTTGATACAAAAAATGGATGTAGAGGAAGAACTGGACAGACTGGAAATTCATGTCGCTGAAGTAAAAAGAGTGCTGGAGCTTGATGAACCAGTGGGCAGACGACTGGATTTCCTCATGCAGGAAATGAACCGGGAAGTCAATACCCTTGCATCCAAATCGGCAAATATTGATACCAGTAATTCTTCCATTGAACTAAAAGTACTTATCGAGCAAATGCGTGAACAAATTCAGAACATAGAATAATTATTGAATTATGAATCAGAAAAGAGGCAACTTATTTATCATTTCTGCTGCATCCGGCACCGGCAAAACTTCTCTGGTAAAATCACTACTGGAAATGATGCCTAACCTGTATGTATCTATTTCCCATACCACGCGACCGAAGCGGGCATATGAAACCGATGGAATTCATTACCATTTTGTCGAAAAGAATGAATTTGAGTCTTTAATTCAGACCAATCAGTTCCTGGAATACGCCACTGTATTTGATAATTATTACGGAACTTCAAAAACCTGGGTGGAGCAACAACTTCAACAAGGAAAAGATATTATTCTGGAAATAGACTGGCAGGGGGCACAACAGGTCAAAAAGCTCATCCAGGACGCTATCAAGATATTCATACTTCCACCATCTTATGAAACGCTCAAGACCAGATTAATCGGGCGCGGGGATGATTCCGATCTTATAAACAAGAGAATGCAAAGCGCCAGAAATGAATTAATTCACTATAACGAGTATGATTTTATCGTCATTAACGATGATTTTGAGCTGGCGCTAACGGAGCTGAAATCCCTCGTTGATACCATGAAACTGGGGTATACTCAGCAACAGGACTTTTATGACGATTTCCTAGATAAGCTGTTGAATAATAAATAAAATTGAGTAAAATACACCGCCCTTAACCTATTTTTTCCAGAGGACACGATGGCCAGATTGACAGTAGAAGATTGTATGGAGCTCATCCCCAATCGGTATGACCTTGTAACACTAGCCTGTAAACGCGCAAGACAGCTTGCCTTGGGTGCCGAGCCCTTGATCGAAGAAGACCAGGACAAGCCAACGGTCATCGCCCTACGCGAGATTGCCGATGGACTTGTCACCCTGGAAAATATCGCAAAACTGAATGTCAGCAGTTATGATGAAGAAGTTGAGTTGGAGTTTCCACCGCTTCCCTCGGAATGACTTCGCCTGCCTTAGGCAGTGATTCGCGTTAACAATCAAAAAATCTAAACTTGGCCTGCAGTTTTCACCTGCTCAGGTTACAATTGACTATGCCGAGCGTGAATGAACTGGAAAAAGTTACCCGTACTTACCTGCCTGAGTCTGAAGTCAAGAGCATCAGACGCGCCTATGAGTTTGGCCTTAAAGCCCATGAAGGCCAGATACGAAAGAGCGGTGAGCCCTACATAAGTCATCCTGTAGAAGTTGCCAGAATCCTGGCAGATATGCATATGGATTACCAGACGTTATGCGCTGCCATATTACATGATGTCATTGAAGATACGGAAACCGTAAAAGAAGAAATAAAAATTCTCTTTGACAAAGGCATTGCTGACCTTGTTGATGGGGTCAGTAAACTGACGCAGATAAAATTTGATAGCCGGGAAGAGGCACAGGCCCATAACTTTCGAAAGATGGTCATGGCCATGAGCAATGATATCCGGGTCATCCTGGTAAAACTGGCAGACCGACTGCATAACATGAGGACGCTTGATGCCCTGTCTGCAGAACAACGTAGACGGATCGCCAGAGAGACCCTGGACATTTACGCACCCATCGCACAACGACTGGGTATCAATAACATCAGACTGGAACTGGAAGAGTTGGGTTTCGAAATTTTATATCCTATGCGTTATCGGATCCTGAATGAACAGGTTATTAAGGCCAGAGGGCACCGTAAAGAAATTATCGCCAAAATCCGTAATGCCATACGCAGGCGTATGCGACAGGAAAAAGCAACTGCTCAAATCATCGGTCGCGAGAAACATCTCTATGGCATTTACCAAAAGATGTTAAAAAACAAGCTTTCATTCAGTGAAGTGTATGATGTTTATGCCTTCAGGATTATCGTTGAGAATGTTGAAATGTGTTACCGGGTGCTGGGTATTGTGCATAATCTCTATAAACCGGTCCCATTAAAATTTAAAGATTATATTGCCATCCCTAAAGTGAATGGTTATCAGTCTTTACACACCATATTATTTGGTCCCTTTGGCGTTCCTATTGAAGTCCAGATACGAACCCATGAAATGGATGATGTAGCCGAATCAGGTATTGCCTCACACTGGTTGTATAAAACCGGTAGTTCAAACGAGCATAAAAGCGCACAGAAACGTGCCCGTTCCTGGTTAAAAAATGTCATGGACATGCAGGCCACAGCAGGGAATCCGCAGGAATTTTTAGAAAACGTAAAGGTCGATCTGTTTCCAGACTCGGTATACAACTTTACGCCAAAGGGCAAAATCGTAGAATTGCCTCGTGGCGCCACTGCAGTAGATTTTGCCTATGCGATACATACGGATGTCGGTAACCGCTGTGTGGGGGTACGTATAGATCGCCGCCTGGCCCCCCTAGGAACGGTGCTATCCACAGGTCAAACCGTAGAGATCATCAATTCTCCCAATGCCCGACCTGATCCTGCGTGGTTAAATTTCGCGATCACCGCGAAGGCACGTTCAAACATTCGTCATTTTCTGAAAAACCTGCAATCCAATGAAGCAGAGTCACTAGGTAAACGGTTGCTGGTAAGAGAGTTAAAATTGCTATCTGTTAATTATGATGACATCAAAAAAGACAAAATGCAGAAAACCCTGGATGACAATCACCTAAAAGAAGAAATTGAACTTTTAAGAGACATCGGCCTGGGAAATCGTAATGCTAAAATTATCGCCAGACAATTAACTGATAATACCGAGACTGTAACCAACAAAACCAAATCAAAAAAGGATGATAAGCACCCATTGATTATTAAGGGCACTGAAGGAATGGTAATTAAGTTTCCAAAGTGCTGTCTACCAATTCCCGGGGACAAAATTCTAGGCTTTGTTACAACAGGAAGAGGTATTGTCGTGCACGACCAGTCATGTCCTAATGTGGCGGAATATCGAAACCATCCGGAAAAATGGATAAACGTTGTATGGGAAAGTAATATCGATAGTGATTTTCAGGCCAATCTTACTGTTGAGGTTACCAACCAAAGGGGCATGCTGGCAAAGCTAGCCTCTACGATCTCTGAAGAAAGCGCCAATATTGTCCATATTGAAATGAAAGACCGCGATGACCGCTATACCACTTTAAAATTTATAATAGAAGTCAAAGACAGAATTCACCTGGCCCTAATTATGCGTAAGGTCAGGATTATTAAAAATGTTGCCCGTATTTCCAGAGGATAGAAAATATTATATGGAGTCGAAATATGTCACGTGATGCAATAGCAACAATAAAGGCACCAGAAGCCATTGGCAGTTACTCTCAGGCCATTAGGGCAGGCAATAGCATTTATATTTCCGGCCAAATTCCTCTGGTGCCCGAGACGATGGAGATGGTTAGTAAAAATTTCAGCGAACAACTGCACCAGGTGATAAAAAACCTCCAGGTAGTCGCTGATGCTGCCGGCGGCTCATTAAACGATATCGTAAAATTAACTGTCTATTTGACGGATCTGGAAAATTTCTCTCTGGTTAATGAGATAATGCCGGAATATTTCACGGCTCCTTATCCTGCCAGGGCTGCAGTAGGCATTACTCAACTACCAAAAGATGCGTTAGTGGAAGTTGATGCCGTGTTATATCTGGGAGATTAGTCCTGCCGGAGATGACATCCAGCAAACTTAATTCTCCTGTCGTCCGACTCTTGGGTGTTGGACCGGCGTTGGAAAAAAAACTTAATCGCATTGGCATAAACACTATTCAGGATCTGCTGTTTCACCTGCCATACCGATACATTGACCGGACAAAAATTATCCCTATCGGTAGCCTCATACCGGGTATGGATGCCTACATACAGGGTAAGATTGAATTATGTCAAATCAGATATGGCAGACGTCGTTCCCTGCTCTGCGCTGTCTCTGATGGCACTGGCTCCATTATCTTAAGATTCTTCCATTTCAGCCGATATCAACAGGCGCAACTAGAAAATGGAAGTTTTATCCGCTGCTGGTCACAGATTAGACGTGGTCCCAAAGGAATGGAGATGGTCCATCCAGAATATCAGGTGGTTTCAGAACAGGGACTATCTGATCTGGACCAGACATTGACACCAGTCTATCCGTTAGCAAATGGTCTGACACAACAAAGATTGCGTAAACTCACAGAGCAGGCGTTGGCAATTCTCAAATCAAAACCTCAGGACCTGGAAGAATTAGTCCCCGCTGAGCTTCAGTTTGACCAAACAGTCCCAACCCTGCTGGATGCGATTACCTACCTGCACCGGCCACCAGGAGATGCCGATATAAATTCCCTGGTATCCGGGACTCACCCTGCACAAAAAAGACTGATATTAGAAGAATTACTGGCATATCAGGTAAGCTTATACAACCTGAGAAAAATGATAAGAAAACATCATGCCTGTTCTCTAAAGAATACTGATGAAACATTATCGAATCAATTTCGTTCGAGTCTTCCATTTGACCTGACCCCTGCCCAGCAAAGGGTAATCAGTGAAATAAATAATGATATGGACAAAGATGTTCCAATGTTGCGTCTGGTACAAGGTGATGTTGGATCAGGCAAAACCGTGGTGGCCGGTTTGGCAGCGGTTAGGGCTGTGTCTGCAGGATTACAAGTGGCCTTTATGGCACCTACTGAACTATTATCTGAACAACACTTTATCAATCTGAACCTGTTAACGAATGACCTGGATATCAAGTTGTTAGTGCTAACCGGAAAAACAAGCAAGTCCAAGAGGGATGAATTCAATAAGCTAATGATCTCAGGTGAACCGTTACTCATCATAGGCACACACGCATTATTCCAGACAGGCGTGACGTTCTCTAATCTGGGACTGGTGATCATAGACGAGCAACATCGGTTTGGCGTTGAACAACGGCTCTCACTAATTGAAAAAGGCAGCTCAGGTGATTTTAAACCTCACCAGTTGATCATGACAGCCACACCTATCCCTCGGACATTGGCCATGTCAATCTTTGCAGAGCTGGATGTTTCAACTATTGATGAACTCCCTCCGGGCAGGCAACCAGTCAATACAGTAGTATTGAGCAATGAGAAACGGGATGAAATTATAGAACGTATTGCCAATGTTTGTAGACAAGGCCACCAGGTCTATTGGGTGTGTACCTTGATTGACGACTCTGATTCGATTCAATCACAAGCGGCAGTCAAAACCCATGAATTCTTGCAACAGTCTCTTCCCGAATTAACGATTGGGTTAATTCACGGTCGTCTCAAAGCCACAGAAAAAGAACTGATAATGCGGGAATTTAAATCGGGCGATATCAATCTTCTGGTAGCAACCACCGTAATAGAAGTAGGTGTTGACGTGGCAAATGCAACATTGATGATTATAGAGAATGCTGAAAGACTTGGCCTGTCACAGTTACATCAGCTAAGAGGCAGGGTCGGCAGAGGAAAAGATAAAAGTGTATGCGTTTTGTTGTACCAGTCTCCATTATCTGAAAATGCAAGATCGAGACTTGAGGTGATGAGAACTCACGGCGATGGATTTATCATTGCAGAAAAAGACCTGGAGTTACGCGGACCAGGTGACATGCTGGGCACCCGGCAAACCGGTCTGCCACAATTAAAAATTGCCAGCCTTGTGCGTGATACAAGATACCTGCCAAGATTACAAAAAATTGCTGGACGGTTTATTGAGTCAGAACCAGATAAGGTAACCAAACTACAGAAGCGTTGGTTATCTATACAATCGGAATATGTAAAAGTCTGATAAAATCCAGAAACGATATATTATTATAATTGTATTTCATGCATGCAACACTGGAAAATTCAAGATTACTATTCATCCATATTCAAAAGTTAGCGAAGTACTATCGTAAAAATATTTACTGGTTAGTTCATGACTGGATAATCAGATACTGGCCTATCATCAAATCCAGGTTGCGACTTTATATCCGATTGACAAGACTGGATAAACCCATAGGGGCGCTGTTATTAATGTGGCCCACACTCTGGGCATTATGGCTTGCCGCAGGAGGAATACCCTCAATACATATTCTGCTTGTATTTATCCTGGGTGTATTTCTCACCCGATCAGCAGGGTGTATTGCTAATGATATGGCAGATTACGATTTTGATTCACATGTGGAACGTACAAAAACCAGGCCTCTAACCTCCAATCAAATAAGCAAGAAAGAGTCCTTCATTGTAGCAATGGTGTTGTTACTTGTGGCATTTACATTGGTCTTAACCACTAATCGTTACACTGTGTATCTCTCTATCGCGGCTGTACTCATTGCCATAATTTACCCTTACATGAAACGCATTACCTATATTCCACAGTTTTTTCTGGGCATTGCCTTTAGCTGGGGTATATTAATGGCATTTTCGGCCCTGACTAACTCAATTCCCAATATTGCCTGGTTACTTTTCATTGCAAATATTCTTTGGGTAGTGATTTATGACACTATATATGCAATGGTGGACAGGGAAGATGATGTCAAAATTGGGATTAAATCTACAGCCATATTGCTAGATGATGCCGACAAAGTTTTTATAGGAATATTCCAGTTTTTTATGCTGATTGTCCTGTCGATTATAGGTATGCAAATTCAGGCTGATTTGATCTACTATAAGTTTATGATCCCGGTTGCTGGCTTTATGTTATACCACCAATACCTTATAAGGAATCGTAAACCTGAAGATTGTTTCAGGGCATTTTTAAATAATAACTGGCTAGGTTTGTCAGTATTTGGAGGATTCCTTTTTAACTATCTGTAAACTGGATTCATTATTATGCGAGCATTTTTATTAATTACTTTTCTAATGTGCCTCAATATTGCCAGTTTGGCACAAATGATTAATACCAACTCAAATTTTGTTGGTGTTGAGATTGTTAACGAATCTGATGCCACCAATAGACCTGATAAAATTAATGAAAGAGCCGCCCAGAACCTAGTTGAGTCTGAATGCCAGAGAATTGGGGGTAAATTGGGTAGCGTCAGTATTGATGACTGTCGGCAGCTCAAATTACAGGTTACCGGAAGTTTTTCCAATAACGATGCACCCATGCTGTATAAGGAATATCCTCCTCTACCATCCAGAAATCCGCTTGGCAGGGTATTACTACTTGGCGGTGTGCGCGGTGTGCACGGTGTGCATGGTGATGAGTATTCCTCTGTCAGCATAATATTCAAATGGTTAAAGACACTGGATGAATTTCACTCGGGATTATTTCACTGGCGTGTATCACCTTTGGTAAACCCAGATGGCTTACTGCAAGATGGATCCACCCGGACCAATGCCAAGGGTGTCGACATTAACAGAAATTTTCCTATCCCAGATTGGGAAGATATCGCCCTGCACTACTGGATTAATAAAACCGGACGTAGCGAACGAAGATACCCAGGACCATATGCAGTAAGTGAACCTGAAACCAACTGGGTGGTTAATGAAATTAATGCCTTCAAGCCAGACGTCATTATCTCAGTTCATGCTCCTCATGGTGTGGTAGATTATGACGGCCCGGAAGATGGTCCCTACAAGCTTGGACGGCTTTATCTTAATTTACTGGGGACCTATCCAGGGTCTTTGGGAAATTACTCTGGCCTGCAAAGACAAATACCGGTTGTTACCATAGAATTACCCTATGCCGGAATAATGCCTACCCCTCAGGAAATAGCGGATATTTGGCGAGATCTTGTTCGCTGGTTAATTGATAATGTACCCCAGGTTACCTAGGAAGAGAATGATCAGGAGACAGATCCCTCGTAGATTATTCGCCATTGACCATCCTGCTCTTTTTGCCAATATTGACGCTTCATAAATTCTCTAACCAGATTATCACTCTCATAATGCTGCTTGAAGGTGACGACGATCAATCCTGGCTCTCCTGGATAGGAAAAAATGCTTTTGTCACTGATCCCTATTTTTATATATCCCTTGGAAGGATTAACCCGTTTCTTATAATCTACCCAGGCATGGTAATCCATCCCCAAACCGGAACACGTTGTTGAATAATGGGTCAGATATCTATCTGCATTTCGGCTTTCCCTATCTCTTTTCCATTGATTAATAATAAACGCATAATCTTCCTGTTTACGTAACCATTGTTCCGTCTCAACCCATTCAATTTTTTCAGCTAACAAGACCGGTTTATCACCTTTTATATAGGGCGCGACAGCTTCAAGATCGCCATTACTCAATATCACACAACCATCACTATCACGGGGTGGGCGGTTTAAAGTATAACTTGGAGTACCGTGTAACCAGATGCCATAACCTGTCCGACCATGGCGTTTATCCCATATGTTTGGATAATTAATATGAAAGGCACCAATACCATAAAGGTCAGGCAGTTTTTTAGGATCAATTGAGCCTGTCACAAAATACACCCCAACCGGCGTTTTCTGGTCTCCCTCAAGTATCTTTTTTGTACCGTTTTTTCCTATGATGATATAAAAATGATCAATATGTTCTGGAATTCCATTGTTATTCTGGTAGATATACAATCTGGAAGTTGACATATCGACTACAATGGCATAACCCTGGTTTTCACTCATCATCACCAGGGAATCAGATATTTTGCTTACAGGTGGGGGTGATTTTTGAAAATGTAATCTCGTCTTTGCTTCGTCCAGGAGAGATGATATCTGTTCATAAGGGGCAGATTGATAATTGCCAAATTCGCGGATAGGTGCATGCTTGGAAAGAAGTAAATCAGCATAAATTAATTGCCCCAGACGGTAGTTAGGATATGTCTCAACCAGGCCTTTTAATGTTTCAATCGCCCCATCAATATCACCAGTCTGAATCTGCTCAAGTGCATCCACCAGGATATGATCATCTTTAAATTGGATGACTTCATACCCGGTAGTGTCAATACCGAATTCTTCCGCCATCACAGACGATGTGGCAAATACCAATGCAAAAATAACTAGAATACGATACATACCACGTCTGACCTTACTGAGTTAATTCCTGGGTGATTCGCCAGTTATCTTGTTCAGATTTCATCAACAGGGTCTTTTTAACCCTGTCTGAATAAATATCAGATTGATATACCTGGGTAAACGTTGCCTTGGCATGCTGGTCACCCATCATCTCAACCACCAGATCCGATACCAGTACCTGGATGGTACCGGGCGCACTCAACCTGTCTCGTCTATATTGCTGCCACTGCGAAATAGTTCTACCGTCCCCGGGAGTGAAATCACTGGCATATGCAGACAGGTAGGCTTCAACATTCTGGCGTGATCATGCAGCCACCCAATCCATAACTGACTGTTTAATCACTGAAGTTGTAATTTGTGATTGCAACAATTTATTTTGTGCAATTAATTCCTGTTCCCTGAGACGGATTTCTTCTTCAGTTATTGGTGGCGAAACCGGCTGTTCTGGCTCTACTACTGCTGCAGGCTGTTCTGGCTCTACTACTGCTACAGGCTGTTCTAGCTCTACTACTGCTACAGGCTGTTCTGGCGCTGGCTCGTCAATCTGCGCTGGAACCGGTGGTTCATTTTTGTCTGGTGTGCTTTCTGCAGCGACTATAACCTCAACATTTTCAGGCCTAGAAAACAGATCATTCACTAATGACAATTTAGCCCTTGCAGTATTGTTCTCCCGATCCAGTTCCAAGGCCTGATTATAGGCATGACTTGCCAATTTTGCATAAATGTCACCAATATTTTCATATGCTGTTGCATATGCAGGATGCGTATTAATCGCCCTTTCAA
Source organism: Gammaproteobacteria bacterium (assembly GCA_030835405.1). Lineage (GTDB taxonomy): Bacteria > Pseudomonadota > Gammaproteobacteria > Eutrophobiales > Eutrophobiaceae > Eutrophobius. The sequence continues at coordinate 18,225 of JAURPG010000058.1, forward strand.
GAAGTTCCCTTGCCTTATCATAATCTCCCAAAGACGCATATATCACTGCCAGGTTGTTATAGGGTTCGGGCAGGTCGGGATGGGTTTCTATTTTTCAATGAAAACATCCCTGGCTTGCTCAAGGTCATTCATTCGGGTCAAGATCAGGCCCTTGAGGAAACGATAGGTGATATCTCCATTATTATTTTCCAGTTCCTGGTCTGTCATAGCCAGGGCCTCGGTGTAGTTTCCATCTGCCGTCAGCCGCTGAATATCCTCAATAGCAGAAAATGCAGATAGCGGCATAACACTCAGCCATAGCCCCAATACCAAATAAATATAGCAATCAAATTTTTGTATTTTTTTCATGAATTCAGAAAAATCAGATATATACAGCGTTTACTTCACAATAAGATATCATAAATTATAAGACTGTAATATCACCGCAATTTATTGAGTCAGAGTCATATTTTGCAGGAAAGCCATTGGCAATAGATTCTCTTAGTAATGGGGTATCCACCAGCTTAACATCCAGCCAGTAAATTCTGGTCACATCTGAATATGGCACAATTACCGGGACAAATCCCTTATCGTTCAATTCGCGCAAGCGATTATTTACCGCCTCACGACTGGAATACAGCCCTAAAGATATGGCATTTTCAAGGTCGCCGCGGTTAATTAATCTGTAATCACCTATGCCCTTGCTTTGAATTTCCTCTATCAGGGCCAATGCCCCCTCACGTGTCGTTTGTGGAGCAAGGTAAATCCAGAAAAGTTGACTACCCCGATCCTCCGTATAGTGTATATGGGCCTGCGCCTTACGTGATACAAACCAGTCACGTAAATCAATGACAATGTTTTCATCCGGAATAGGACCATACCGTGAGCACTCAATCCTTGCTATGATCTCTTCAGAGTCATTCAGGGATATATCCGGTAATTCCGCCACTAATTCGTCAGTCGTCTGACTCTCCTGCCCAAAGTCTGTATCTTCAATGGGTTCAATAATGCTGGGTCTGTTTCGTGGCCCTGGTAGTGTTTCAAGTTCAGAAATCATTTGAAGTTTAACCGCATTGGAGGGAATACTGAGCACTGATGGACTGTTACGTATCTGAATGCGAGTTTCCCTGTCCATCTCCCACCCCAGGTAAAGGACATTTGTAAATAGTAACAATATTGCCATCCACTTCATCAGGTATATCCTTTTACAATCCTCATGCCGTCGAATACCAGCATGGGTTGATGTACCACAGGAATTGAAAGCTGTTCAATAATATTGATTGCTCCACCACCAGTTATGACACATTGAATAATGTCTTGTTGACCTTCGTTCAATGAATGATATATATCCATGATCATACTGGTTAGTAATCTGGCCGTTCCATTGGCAATGCATTCTTCGGTAGTCTTACCAGGTTGTAGTGAGAGGCGATTACCACCAGGCGTTAGTTTAATTCCAGTACCATACAACAATGATTTTGCCATGAGGTAATCTCCCGGAACAATATACCCTCCCAGATGTTGACCATCGCCATTCACAAGGTCAATTGTCATGGCACTACCGATGTCCACAACCATTACATTTCCTCGAATGCTATTCCAGGCCCCAATCATGGCCATCCATCTATCGACACCTAGCTCATCAATATTTTTATAACCATTGGTTACGCCAGAGACATATTGGCATACATGGATAAATTCCGGGGTCTTCCCCCACAATTCGCAGCACTGCTCGACAAACTGGTTTTCAATCATTTTACCTGCGACATTAATACAAACAACACTATCAGGAACGGGTAGCGATGCCATTTCATTCGCCAGGAGTGAATCACGCAGCATTTTTTTATCATAGATTACTGTGGTGACATTTGTGAACTGCCTGTCGAAAGGGGCAAACTTAATGTGACTGTTACCGATATCTACCAATAAATTCACTTTTTCACCCTTAGGCTCAGCTCACCACTTGTGTACTTTTCCTGAACGCCGTTGACATCCACGATGAGGCTGCCTGATTCATCAACATCTACTGCTGTTCCCTCAACCAAAGCAGCCCCCGTATCCAGGATCACTTGTTTACCCCGGACCACATCCCTGTTTCGCCAGTCTGATAAATAATGATTAAATCCATTCACTGGATATTTTGACAACACCTCAAATAAAATTGATATCATCTTACCCGCCAATTCATTTCTTGAAGGAATGTGCCCTGTAATTTCCTGTAAACCAATTATGTTCTGTTCAACATTATCCTTAATAGATTTATTTAGCACGACATTAAGACCTATGCCAATAACCATGTCCATGGTCCCTGCATGTTGTCCTCTGGATTCTATAAGTATCCCACCTAGTTTTGCCCCTTCATATTCCAGGTCGTTTGGCCATTTTAATCCAATAGGTGTATTAAACATTTCAGACAATAAAGTGGCGATAGCTGATCCTGATGCCAATGACAATGCCGGATATTGGTTTGGCATTAAAGAATAATGCCAACCTATTGACAGGTAAATACCGGCACCGATACCACTTTCCCAACGATTTTTACTACGCCCCCTACCATGTCGTTGATGTTCAGCAATAACAGCATGGGTATGGATTGGTTCTGTTGATAATTTGTCCAATAAATATTGATTGGTTGAGTCAAGACTGTAATGGATTTCCAGGTTACCAGGCCTTGGATAATTCTCGTCCGATTTTATATTTTTCAGGATATGACTTGACTCCAGAAGTTCAACAGGGGCGGAAAGTTGATAGCCTTTACCTTTTATCGCCAACACATCTATGTGTTTCGCCCTGATATTTTTCAGATGTTTCCATATTGCCGTCCTGCTGGTCCCGGCCATATTCGCCAATTTCTGACCTGAATATACATCACCGTCAGAGAGAATTTTGACGATTTCGTACTCTCTGTTGTTCATGAGGTTTCAGGATAGTTGTTAAATATGGGCCCGGTCAGGCTGTTATGTGCCAATGTATACAGGACGATTCATCCTTGAAGAATTATTAATCGTCTGAGGTTTTTTTACCTGGACGAATGGTCTCATCCTCATCATCGACCTCACCCATCGTGCCCGGCATGAGCGTTTCATCATCACTTGGACTTTCAAAATCCACCGTGTCTTTTGAAACTGAATTATCTCCACCTGTTAAATCGATATGAACGGAATCAGTCTTACCAACATCAGGCATTAGAGTTTCATTTTCAGAATCATTTTCTGTCCCATCACTAACATCATGACCTGGCAGCAAAGTTTCATTCGAAATAGATTCAACTGATTCACCACCGCCTTCTATGCCATCCCCAAATCCAAGATCCAGATCCAGACCATCACTGGAGATATTTTCCTTTACTTCATCCACTTCTGGAGAATCCAGGGATATTTTCTCAGGGTGATGTTCCGCCATTACTGTATTGGAAACCTTTGTCATACCTGCCTCATCCAACTCAGGAATACTAAATTCAAATTCAAATTTGTGCAGCCTGACCATATCTCCCTGTTTCAACCTAACTTCGCTTGTGACCGGAATGTTATTAACAAAGGTTCCGTTTATACTGCCCTGGTCAATAATCCAATAGGCATAATCCTTATATTCAATTACCGCATGCCTTCTGCCAATTGTCGTTTCCGGTATCACAATATAATCAAGGTCTTCAGAGTCCTTTCCGGCGACTCTTCCCAACATCGTCGCATTTTTTCCTAATCGGTATAATTCATTTGACGTATACCCGTGAATATCTTTTAAAAAGGCTTCGCTTATTTTTTTAGTACCGACACCCGACAGTTTTTTCATCCTCAAATATAGCAGGATAATTAATGCCCCTAGTGTGATAATCAATATACCCGCTGCAATCACAGTAATGATATTTCGTGTCTTTTCCTCCTTACTCACTACCGGCACAACAGGGGAAGTATTAGTATCCACCTGGTTCTGTATTTGCACCTGTTGTAGCTGGGGGGGCTCTATCGTCTCAATAGGTGAAGTTGTTTGTTGCAAATTTGACGATGTATTGCCAGACAGTACAGAGGCGAGGATTACATTCAGTTCTTCAGAATTTTGAATTATGTGAATTGTGGAATTTTGCAGTCCGTTTAACATTCGTGACAGATGATTCATCGCCAATTCGCCAAACGTCACAGCGACTAATTTAATGTTGAATTCATTGACATCTGATCCCACAGTCATGGGCAGTGCTATTCCATCAGGGCGAATGCCTCCCTCACCAGGACTGCTAATCAGTAAGATAATCTTATCAGCGGCCTGACGACCATTGTATTTCAATTCATAAATTCCCCGTTCCAGCGCACGGCCAAGGTCCAGGACTGTATTTCCAACTGAAGGATTATTTAATATCTCTTGTATGACTTCTTGATCCACCTGATTACTGGATATAAGACCCTGGGCCACAGTAACCTGTTCTACAAAGCCCATGATACCTACATGCGTTGATGGTCCCAGCCTTGACAAACTCGATAACAACTGGCGTAAATTCAAAACTTGCGCAGTGGCCGACTGTTCCCATAAGACCACAATATCATGGGCTGTATCGTTTTGATTCTCGCCACTACTACCAGGGCTGCCCCCTCCTTCCATGCTGGTGTTGTTGTTAAGGGCATTGGAAGGTAGCGCCGTTTCAATATCAGCGGCATCGAGCCTGGAGGTCTCCTGGCAAATGACAGGCATGGAGATAGATAGGATTGATGCGATTATTAGAATTTTTCTATAGATTACTGACATACAAATCTTAAGGCTGAAATTTTTTCCATTATATGATGAATCTGAACCGAACTGCACGCAAAACAGGTAAAATGCAGGATAAATTTAATTGATGTAGATACATGAAACGACTAATTGAAGTATTTTTTGGCAAGCGAAGAAACAGCCCACAATCAGGGAAAATACTGACCTGCTCACTAATACTTCTCTGCAGTATGGTTTTATCGGGTTGTTCCTCCTTGAGCTATTATATGCAGTCAATCTCAGGCCAGATAGAAGTACTACTAAACCGTCAGGATATCGACGATATCATTTCCGGAACTGAATCTCATGAACATGTAAAGGATAAACTGATATTCACAACAGATATACTGGACTTTGCGCATCAGGAATTGTACTTACCGGATAATGGCAGCTATAGGCATTATACCGACCTTAAGAGGCCTTATGTGGTATGGAATGTCATTGCTGCACCAGTCTATTCACTGGAGCCCAAAAAATGGTATTACCTTTTTTTAGGTTGCTTAAGCTATCGTGGATTTTTTAACCAAACCTCTGCCATCGAATATGCAAAATCTCTGCAACAGGATGGGTTTGAAGTGTATATAGGGGGGGTCTCCGCCTATTCAACTTTAGGCTGGATCAAAGATCCGGTTATTAATACCATGCTCAATCGCGAAGATTGGGAAATTGCCAGATTAATATTTCATGAATTGGCCCATCAGGTAACATATGTAGATGATGATACTGATTTCAACGAAGCATTTGCCGATGCCATTTCGAGGATCGGCCTGAACAAATGGCTACAAAATCAACCTCTAGAGGAACAGCAGAGGATCCAGGAAATTCTCAAGCGGGAAGATTTATTCATCAATACCATATTAAACTTCAGGAAAGAACTGCTAGCACTATATGCCTCAGATGAAGATATCACTGCAATAAAAGCCCAAAAGTCTCGAATAATTAACTCGCTGAAAGACACCCTTCAGCAGCAGATCCAGGACTGGGATTCAAAATCCAGGTATCAATCCTGGCTAGATGATGATGTCAATAATGCCAGGTTGGCGATTGTTGCCACTTATCGCTCATTGGTGCCAGAGCTTATGCGCTTATATCAGGCCACAAATGAAGATTTGTCCAAGTTCTACACGATTATCATCGAACTATCATCGTGCCATATGGACCAAAGAAGGCAATATCTTAACACGCTAAATACTCTTAATATCAGCTGTGAGAAACTGTAAAATTAATGAAAATCTTGCCATATTTTCAAAAATTCACGTCTGGCTAAATAAAAAATAAAACGTATAATGCGGCGTAAGGAATGAGAATATCAACAGGGTGTGTTTCTCTATATTAACGTCTGTTATCTGGTAATAATTGAATCAATTTTATTATATGTTGAATAAATTATTCGCAAAACCTGTTGAAATACAAATAGGTGAACAGCACCTCAAATTCAGTTCCATCGCCGATTTTGAGTTCTGTATGTCCGGCAGGACAGCGGTTCCTTCCAAAAAGATCATAGACATGGTCAAGTTCAGTACTGATCAACTCAAAAAAGAAGCCAAAACAATCAAAGAAATTGAAAAGCGTTTTGTCGGGATACTGTCGAAATCCATTGAAGATACCAACAGTATAGACAGGGCCATCAGAGAACTTGATCCGGTTATATTTTCTCAGGACCACAATTGGCGGCACATTGTTTCAGGTCTTAATGCAGGTGATGAGCAACTTAACCCGTTTCGCAGGATTGCCCTGGTCAAATACATGCAATATTTATCTGCCAGACAGGAAATTATCAAATATCTTTATTCTGAGAAGAGGCGCACATCAAAAGAACCTGCAGATAGCGGAGATGGCAGTGCATTTAAAGATACCGTGATTCTTGAAAATACCGTGTTCGAGCCGGTTGCTAAATCCGATACCGGGCCCAATGAAAAATTTGAACGATTACCAAAAGGTGAAGCGGTTACCATTATAATGAAACCTGGCGAAGAGGCGGATGTTCTTTTGTCGAGACATGAATGCAAAATCATTTCCAAAGACAATAAAATATTCTTTGTGGATAATGAAGAACGCAGTTATGAATTACAAGATGGCCGGTCGGTTGTCGGTCGAGATTCAGTCAGCACCGTTATGATGGAACCAAATCTTCGGGACATATCCAGAATGCATATAGTCATACAAAAATTTGATGAATCTACGATTCAGGTAACAGATCTCTCCTCTCATGGTACATATATACAGGCAAAATACCTGGAATCACATACCGGCGGTTAACACGCCTATACCTTACATACCGATATCATAAACTGCTCAGGTACAGGATTAGTAGCTCGGCACATTAATTTTCGTAAACAAGGTATCCAATTCCCGATTGTCTGCTGTTGCCAGAGCCGTATCAATCAATTCCTTTGACAGATGTGGCGCAAACATCTGTATAAATTCATACATATATCCTCTCAGGTAAGTACCCCGCTTAAATCCAATTTTTGTCGTACTGGCCTCAAATAAATGACTCGCATCTATCACGGTCAACTCTGAATCATTACTTTTATCAAATGCCATACTTGCAATTATTCCAATCCCTAATCCCAGCTTCACATAAGTCTTGATGACATCGGCATCAGATGCAGTGAACACCACTTTTGGTTTTAGGCCGGCTGAATCAAAAGCCCTGTCAAGATTGGACCGTCCGGTAAATCCAAAGACATAGGTGACGATGGGATACCTTGCAAGCTGTTCCAGGCTAAGTTTGTTACTATGAGTTAATGGATGACCATTTGGCACCACAACACTACGGTTCCAGTGGTAGCAAGGCATCATCACCAGATTTGTAAATAACTCAAGCGCCTCGGTTGCAATGGCAAAATCTGCAGTCCCCTTAGATGCCAACTCGGAGATCTGAACAGGCGTACCCTGATGCATGTTCAACGTAACTTCCGGATATTTAGCAATAAACTTTTCAATCACATCTGGCAGGACATACCTTGCCTGGGTATGAGTTGTGGCAATTGAAAGAGCACCCTTGTTGCTATCTGCATATTCCTCTGCGATCTGCTTTATACTTTCAACATTTTCGAGAATTTCACTGGTCAGGTCTAATATGGCCTTACCAGCCGGGGTGATTTCGGTGAGATGCTTACCCCTGCGCTTGAAGATATTTACTCCTAATTCACTCTCTAGCGACCTGATTTGCTTACTGATGCCCGGTTGTGAGGTAAAAAGCTTTGAGGCAGTCTGGGACACGTTTAAGTCGTGTTTTGCGACTTCGCTGATATATTTTAATTGTTGTAATTTCATTTTGTCTATTTATAACCATAAATATATATTAAAATAAATTTTAATTACTATTAATTATAAATAGATTTAGCCAAACTACAAATACTGTTCCTATAAGCAAGTCTACAGCTGGCTTAGCTAGATTTTAAAATAACCACCCGCCAGGTTATACAAAATGCCTTTCTCTCGCCGCATAATATTTGCCGACGGTCCTCAGGGTAAAATATTAATTCATAATTACTAGCTTAATTGGAATGGGCGTGACGATAGTTATCTACCATTTCTGCCATCTGGTCTTTCAATTGGAGTTTTTCCTTTTTCATGGTCCCAAGTAAAAGATCATCAACTCGATCAGTTTGATTGTACGCCTGTTCAATTTCCAGCTCTAATTTTCCATGCTTATCGTGCATACGTTTAAAATCAATACTGTCCCTGAGTAAATTTTGAATAATTTCCTGATCAAACTCAAACATTGATAACCTCCCTAAAAATTTATTCAACAAGAACAAAGGCGCGCTTCATATAGTTCACGCCTACAGGATAAAATTAATACATGAAAATCTATTCTGCAAGTACAATATATAAAGCTAAAATAATTATTTTTTACCGCACCTATCAAATGGTTATATTATTTCTTTATAAATCTGTTGAGGTGGTACATTGAGCAATCTAATTCCATACTATTATTACCAATCAGATCAGCAACCAGTTTCGACGAACCAACTGACATCGTCCATCCGAGGTGTCCATGTCCGGTATTGAGAATCAGATTAGTAATCTCACAATTACCCAGCACTGGAACACCATCACAACAATAAGGTCTCAAGCCTGCCCAGGGCGTGACCTCAACGTTTTCAGATATATCAGATAATTTCGGATAAAGTGTCTTAAAATAATCTACCAGTGTCTTAATTCTTGCCTTATTAATGCTTGTGTTATAACCGACCAGTTCAGCCATGCCTGCGATGCGAAACCGGTTTGCAAACGGTGTAACGGCAATATGCCTGGACTCGTCTATTACAGGTATTTTAGGATATAACTTATTTTCAGGTAATGTGATAGTAGCTGAATATCCTTTTACAGGTTGGACCGGGATATGGACTCCTACCTGGGCTGCTAATATACGACTGTAACTTCCCGCTGCTAATACATACAGGTCTGAATTAATCTCTCCATTAGATGTTTCCAGCTTAATTATTTCATTTCCAAGTTTTACCAGCTTTGTTATGTTGGTATTGTATAGAAAATCTACCTTTGAATTTAAAAAACCAGAGAGGGCTTTACAAAATTGATGAGCATCGCCTGATTCATCGTCTGGGAAATAAAGTCCACCATGAATTTCATTGCGCACCTGGTCCAATGCCGGTTCCAGATCAACTGTCTCATCTACATTCAGTATCTTATAATGCAGATCTTCATTATCAATTAAGGAACAGAGTTTTATACCCTGCTCGAATTGTTCTTTTGTCCTGAATATTTTTAATGTACCAACTCGGCTGAACTCATAATTTAGTGACAAATCCTCTCTAATCATCCTCAATTGATGCAAGCTGTAATTCGCCAGTAAAAAATTCTTTTTTTGATTTTCCAGAAAACTATCAATGAATGAATATTTAATAAACTTAATATTCCAGGGAAGTGAACTCATAAATACCATTGGGTGAATTCGTAATGGGGCATGCGAACTGACGAATAACTTCCAGATATTCTCCAGGGTCTCAGGAGAATTCCATGGGGCAGACTGGCTGGGTGTCAGCATCCCGCCATTTGCGAAACTGGTTTCAAGGCCCGGACCGGCCTGCCTGTCGATCAATACGACCGAATGACCTTGCTTCTGCAAATAATATGCAGTTGTAAGCCCTA
>JAURPG010000059.1 GCA_030835405.1 Gammaproteobacteria bacterium
CATCATCGGCAAAGGGAAACATCCCCAGGGATTTATACTCGGTACCCTGCTCTTCAACGATAACTGCATCGGGTTCCAGTTGTTGACGCAGTTCATATACCAGGCTCGGCCAGGGGACAGGTGATCCTTTACTGAGCCTGCCAGCTTCGAGTCTGGATTTCTGCCAGGCTGTGGTCAGGCCGCCGGCAATGCGCATGCGCTCTTCCGCCATCTGTTTGAGCTGGTTGCTGTTGGCCATACTCTTGATAGCCTCAACCAGATCATTGGCAATCTGGTTGATGTTTCCAACCAGGTTGGCCACGGTGGGTGAATTTCGGCCCACGGTATCCATGTCCAGGCTAGCATGGATTTCCTTAATGGGATTACTTCTACTGAAACCGCCTGGTTCCTGCCTGGCACCGAAGTTAAGATAGAGATCGAAGGGCTGTTGATATTCTCTCAGGTAGGCACCTAGATTCTGGTTTTCACCTAACCATAACGGATGGGTGTTAGGAAAATCGGCATAGATACTACGGTGTTGAATCACCGGTATTCCTACCAGTTCACAAAGTTGTACCACGGCGGCCTGGGCATCACAGGAACCTACTTCGGGACCTACCTTCATTAACGGGGATTTGGCGCTTAATATAACCTTTGCTGCGCGTTCCACTTCTGTGGTGTCCGGCCTGAGATCCATGGGAACGTTCAATGCCTCGCCTGAAAAAATAGCACCCTTGGTCTTTTGATACATGATGTCTCTGGGCACCCTTAATGCGGTGGGACCACCAGGCAATACACTGGCAACCTTGTAGGCACGTCTTACCCATTCAGCCAAGCGATCCGACCGATGGGCCTCCCAGCGCCACTTGGTGTACTGACTGATTGCTTCAATCCAGTTATCGATGTCTTCATGGCTGTCGGTACCTTCCCTATCGGAGTTGGAATGGTCACTCATGATCACCAGGGGTGTGCGGTCCTTCATAGAGTTATACATGTTGGATGTAGAATGTGGCAGGCCTACCCTGCTGTAGAAACAATACGAAGGCTTCTTGGTGACCTTGGCATAGCCGTCTGCGATTGCTACCACCTGGCCTTCATGGGTGGCCTGGATTAGCTGAACTTCCGGACGTTCAACCAGCGAATCCACAATGGGTCCCATTCCTGATCCATTGGAACAAAACAGATATTTGGCGCCTGACTCAACCATCTGCTCAAGCATCAGGTCCGCCCCGGTACCCTCGACAGTACGAACATAATCTGTGGGCAGGTCGCCACCCGGTATAAAAGGCTCAACTGCGGCCAAAGCAGATTTGGCAGCCGTGACACTGTAACTGGCTGCCGCCATACCCGCCAGAAAACCCCGGCGGGATAATTTTGCATTTACTAAATCGTTAACTAATTTTTGCATGTCTATTCCCCTGAAAATTCTTGTTTAATCGGCCAGATCACTTTGTTGAAAAATTATCTGCCAGATAATCGATGATGTCCTGCATGTCCTCGGGCTTCACCGGTGCGCCCCTGGCGACCATTTCATATACGTAAAACTCCCAGTCATCAGCAGACATTTCGTTAGATGGACTGAAGACGTTATCAAGACCATGGCAGGCAGTGCAGGCATAGATGACCTTGTCGCGGTGTTCACCATCCGGCATGCCCTGAGCCTGGGATTGGCCATAAAAACCGAAAAGTGTGATTAATAGTAATAAGTATTTGAGAATTCCTGGATTAGAAATTTTCATCTATCCTCCTGTAGTATCCATAATTTATCGTTCTTATTAACATAAAATAATACGCGAGTAATGGCCCGTATACCAGTACCCGAATATTCCAAAATTGATGCACAAAATACGATTATTAGTAGCGCCGCGATAATGGGCTTCGTAGCCGTGCGGCAAAGGTTTCGATCCCGCTTTTCTGGTATTGTTCAAGAATAAAATCCTTGAAACTCATTGAATTTTCATCGAGTTTCAGCTCTTTTTTCAGTTGAGCTATCAGGGAAGTAATCCTGATTTTGTCAGCTATAAAATTATGCAGGAGTTGCTCATCTTCAATTCCCAGTCTTGCGAGATTTCGCCTGTTATATTCAGTAAAACCAAGGTCTTTCATAAGCCCGTTTAATCCTGTTATCAACTGTTCATTGGTATAGCTAATTCCCCTTTGTTCTGCCATATCCAGCAATACGATTTCATGCGCCCTTTTCTCAAGAAATTGATACTGAATGGTCATGATTTGTTGCTGGTCTTTTATGGGTACCCCATTTTGTACCGCATCAATAACCATCTGCAGTTCAAACTCCAGTTCAAACTGACGGCGGGTAAGTTCCGTATCACCATGGCGGATTACGACAGGGTTTTCGGGGGGGGAGGATTGAGGATAGGCAGGGTTGGTTGAAAAGGATAGTACCAATGAAGATAAAACTACCAAGTAGTTACACTTTTTAATAATTAATTTAGATATCGAAAATAATTTATTAGTCATGCTCTAAACCCGTCATGCCGGGTACTGGCTTACTATCCGCCAGCATATGCTTGACCCGGCATCCAATAATTTAATGAGCGCCTTCGTTGCACTATTATGACCCCATCCTACCTTCCCTAAGGGAGGGGGATACCGGATATTTTCGCAGCTTGTCCTCGCGTAGGCGGGGACAAAATCCGAAATGACGATGAGGAGTTTCTATCTTCTAACAGGATTATAGTCCGGGTCTTTGAAGACCACCTCATCGGCCTGGACCGTGAGGGCAATTTTATTATCGTGGATCTCCCTGTCAGCCCCTGACAGAAACGGTTTGTCAGTCACAATAAAATCTGCGAACTTGCCTACTTCGAGACTGCCGACTTTGGATTCAGCATAGAGAAATTCTGCTGACCGGTAGGTAAAAAGCTTAAGTGCTACCACTCTATCCACGCTTTCTTCCGGGGTGAACATTTCTCCCTGATGCTCTCCACGTAATAGTGTCCTGTTGACAAATATATCCATGTCCATGAAATAGGTGGGCTCGTGGCTTTCCCCCACCACATTGACACCGTTATCGATCAGTGTCCGAATGGGGCCGAGGAAATTAAAACATGCCTCTACATAATTTTGCCGACAGTTGTCCGGTTCTATCTCCAGAGATCTACCCAGGGCAATGGGAATGAAGAGGTTGTATTTCAGCGCCGCTTCCATCACATCATCAACGGCACCCACCATGGTGCCATGGGCAAACCCATGCCGTGAGTTCCGCACAAAGTCCAGATTCATAAACTCTGGCTTCATGGCCATGGCCTCTTCCAGTTTCTGGACAAAGATCCTGACCGCATGGCTACCTACAGCATGGACACCGGCAAACCGCCAGCCGGAGCGGATACCACGTACCAGTGCCTGTACGGTAGGGGCATTAAAGTCGGGACAGATTTCAAGTATCTCTTTCACCTGTGACTCTTCAACTCCCGGCTTGACAGCCAGGTCGTCTCCCATGCAACCCCGGTTTGGTGCGTCCCAATCCCCTTCGGCGCTCATGCCATGCAACCAGAACCAGGGGTTGACCTCTATGGTCTCCCACATGGCACCACGGTGTTCATAAAAGCCGGCTGCAGCCGATGAAGGAATAGGCTGTCGTGCCAGGTCCCAGCTGAATGCAAACCGAAGTGGCAGACGACCTTCTGTACGAAGCATGTAATTGTAAGCAGTTATCTGTTGATTGGTATTTAACCGGGAACCGAAGGTGGTCATGCCCTTGGGGTGATATTCTTTTTCCACCAGCATTTTGAATCCATCCCCATACTGCATGGGATTGGGTTGTTCCCTGAGCAACTGGCCAAGATGGGCCCGTAACGGGCTTTGGGTAATCAGTCCCCGTTCTCCAGAGTTTTCCATACCCCTGGCCTGATTGTTCACAGACTCCACCAGGTCCGGCCACATCTCCAGCACCTTGTCCATGGCAAACTGATTAAATAGTATGGCCCGATGAGCGGCCTGTGAAGCGGGAATACTGACAGTGAACAGAAGTATTAGAACGAAGATATTTAGAACAGTTGTTTTCATTTCACTTCCCCGGTATTCCTTAATATAAATGTTCCACACTAACAGCCTGATTGATTACCTTGTGCTGACCACTGGCTGATAATCAGGGTCCTGGTAACGGATATCATCTGCGGTAATAGTCAACACCACCTTGTTGTCTCGGATTTCTGTATCAGGTCCGGATAGATATGGTTTGTCAGTGACAATAAAATCAGCATACTTGCCAACTTCCAGTGTCCCTACTTTCGATTCAGCATATAAAAATTCAGCAGAGCGTCTGGTGAAAAGTTTAAGGGCAACCACCCGGTCTACGCCTTCTTCCGGCAAGTAGACAATACCATCACCATATTTTTCCATGGGCATTCGATTTTCATCTGTCCCCTCTGATATCTCGCGATTCACATGAACGTCCCAGATATCAAAGTAGGTCTCAGGCGTGGCAGTACCAATCAGGCCTTCACCCACCACATTCACGCCGGTATCAATCAATGTTTTTATAGGTGCAAGAAATTTCCAGCCAGGTTCACCATAGTTCTGCATGATGTTCTGGGGTTCAATGGCCAGGGATCGACGTACATTGATGGGCAGATAAAGATTATATTTCACCATACTTTCCACCACATCCGGTACCGCCCCGGTGAGGGTCCCATGGGCAAATCCATGGCGGGAATTGCGGACATAATCCAGTGTCAACATCTTCGGATTGGCGGCCATGAACTCTTCCAGCTTTTGAACAAAAATACGGATCGCATGGCTACCTACAGCATGGACGCCGGCAAACCGCCAGCCGGAACGTACTCCGCGCATCAAGGACTGAACTGCCGCCTCGTCAAAGGATGGACAGATTTCAATGATCTCCTTGACCTCTGTAACATCAACCCCGGGTTTTGCGGGCAGGTCATCGCCCATACAACCCCGGTTTGGCGCGTCCCACTCCCCTTCACTACTCATGCCGTGTAACCATAACCATGGATTTTTCTCAATGGTATTCCAAAGCACACCGCTGTATTCATACAGTCCGGCAGATGCGGCAGAAGAAATAGCCTGTCTGGCAAGGTCATTACTATAGGCAAGGCGTAGCGGTAGCCGACCATCGCGTCTTAACAGGTAGTAATAGGCAGTGATTTGTTCGGCGGTATTTAAACGGGTAGCAAAGGTGGAGATCCCCGATGGGGCATAGTGTTCTTCCACCAGTTTGATAAAGCCATCTCCGTATTGCTCAGGTGTAGGTTGTTCGCGTAATAACTGGCCAAGATGTTCCCGCAATGGGCTGGTCATAATTAGCCCCCTGCTGCCCGGGTCATCAGCGCCCCTGGCCTGGTTGTTTGTGGTCTCCACGAAATCCGGCCACATTTCCAGTACCCGATCATAGGCATTCTGGTTAAACAACATGGCACGATGTGCGGCATTGACGCCCCCACTGACCAACAAGATTGCAAACATGAGTATACAAATAATAATCTGCGTCGGTCTCACTCCAGCCATTCGTTTTACCTCACTTTAAGAATTATTCTACCCTCACAGTTACCCAGGGTTATTTTCAACTGTTTGCTTACTTTCTTGTCGGTGCATACTCAGGATCCAGGTATACGGTTTCATCAGCCTGCACCGTCATGACTATCTTGTTATCCCTGATCTCGATATCCGGACCTGACAGATACGGCCTGTCAGACACGATAAAATCTGCATATTTACCCACTTCAAGGCTGCCGATCTTCTCTTCTGCATAAAGAAACTCTGAAGACCTGTGGGTAAACAACTTAAGGGCAACGACCCTGTCAACACCTTCATCGACGTTATAAACAGTACCTTCTTCACCATGTTCTGGCGGTCCATAATCATGTCCTGCGGCATCAGCAATCTCACGGTTAACATAGACATCCAGCCTGTTGAAGTAGGTCTCAGGATTGGTCCTCACCACTTCCGCTTCACCAACAATCTTGACTCCAAGGTCGAGCATGGTCTTAACCGGGGCAAGAAAGTCAAAGCAGGCCTCCACATAATTCTGGCGGCAATTATCAGGCTCAATGGACAATGAACGCGCTGCATCAATAGGAATATACAGATTATATTTTTTCATGGATTCAACTATGTCAGGCACCGGACCGATCATAGTGCCATGGGCAAAACCATAACGGGCTTCACGTACGAAATCCATGGTCAGAAACTTGGGTCTGGCCGCCATATGCTCCTCTAACTTCTGCACGAAGAGACGGATGGCATGGGTGCCCACACCGTGTACTCCAACCCAACGCCAGCCCGAACGTACACCGCGCATTAGTGCCTGAACCGATGGGGCACTGAAGTCCGGGCAGATCTCCAGCACTTCTTTGACCTGTCTGACTTCAACTCCAGGTTTAACAGCCAGGTCACCCTGCATGCAACCACGGTTGGGGGCGTCCCAGTCACCTTCCGATGTCATGCCACTTAACCATAACCAGGGGTTGTACTCTATCGTCTCCCATAAGGCCCCGCGGTGTTCATAGAACCCGGCGGCGGCAGCTTCCGGTATGGCCTGCCTAGCCAGGTCCAGTGCCATGGCATGGCGGATGGGTAATTTTTTTTCTTTACGTAGCAGGTAATGATAGGCACTTACCTGGGCATTGGTATTGACCCGGGAACCAAACGTGGTACGTCCGGCAGGGTGAAAATTTTCTGCAATGAGTTTTTTAAATCCATCACCGTATTGTTCCGGCGTTGGCTGTTCCCGCAGTAACTGGTTAAGGTGTGCCCGTAGTGGGGCCTGGTTAATGGCAGCTCGTTCTCCGGCATTTTCCATGCCCCTAGCCTGATTGTTTACGGATTCCACGTAATCGGGCCACATCTCCAGGATCTTGTCCATGGCAAAATTATTAAAAAGCAATACACGATGGGCGGCCTGTACCGGTACACATAAAACCATCATGGCAACAATTACCATTATGGTTCTAGAGGTAAAATGTTTTAATGTTTGCATTCTTTGCACCTGCTAATTATTTAGTTAATTTCTCACCATTCACGACTGGCATGTTCTACTTATTATTGTGTCGTTGGATTATATTCAGGATCTTTGTAGCGAACTTCATTTGCCAGCACGGTCATGATGGTCTTGTTGTCCCTAATCTCACGGTCAGGCCCGGACAAATAAGGTTTATCGACAACAACAAAGTCCGCATATTTACCCACTTCAAGACTGCCGATTTTTGACTCGGCATAGAGAAACTCTGCAGAACGATAGGTAAAAAGTTTCAGTGCTACAACACGATCAACCCCTTCTTCAGGATTGAAGACCTCACCCTCACCATAGCGCTCTGGTGCCGTGGCTCCCGTACCCGCACCGATTTCCATTTCCCTGTTCACATAGACATCAAAAATATCAAAATAGGTCTCAGGGTCTGGTCTGCCAATTTCAAACTCACCAACCACTTTTACCCCCTGGTCCAGCAAGGTCTTCACAGGGCCAATAAATTTAAAACAGGCTTCCACATAATTCTGCCGGCAATTGTCCGGTTCAATGGCAAGTGCCCTGCGCAGGTTGATGGGTAGATACAGGTTATATTTAAGGATGCCTTCCACCACGTCCGGTACCGCGCCAGTCATGGTACCGTGGGCAAACCCATGGCGGGACTCCCTGACAAAATCCAGGGTAAGCACCGAGGGGTTGGCCTGCATATGACCTTCAAGTTTCTCAATAAACAACCTCAGCCCGTGACTGCCAACACCATGGACACCGGCATAACGCCAGCCGGCACGGATACCACGCATCAGCGCCTGGACGGTCGGCGCACTGAAATCGGGACAGATTTCTATCACATCTTTGACCTGGGTTTCATCTACACCCGGTTTGACGGGGAGATCATCCTGCAGACATCCTCGATTGGGGGCATCCCAGTCACCTTCACTGGCCATCCCATGCAACCATAACCAGGGATTGGCATCAACTGTTGACCACATGGCGCCACTGTATTCATTGAGTCCTGAGGCGGCGGCCGATGGTATTGCCTGCCTGGCCAGGTCATAGGCATAGGCATGCCTGACAGGTAATTTCCTGTCTTTGCGGTATATATAGTGATAGGCCGTGATCTGTTCGTTGGTATTGACCCTGGATGCAAACGTGGTCATTCCAGCCTGGCTATAGTACTCATCTACCAGTTTCTTGAACCCATCACCATATTGTGAAGGTGCGGGTTGCTCCCTGAGTAACTGTCCCAGGTGGGAACGTAACGGGCTCTGGGTAATGAGTCCACGTGCCCCGGCATCTTCCATGCCCCGGGCCTGGTTATTGACCGACTCCTCAAAGTCCGGCCACATCTCCAAAACCTTGTCCATGGCAAACTGGTTAAACAGTATGGCCCTGTGACTGGCATGGGCAGTTCCAGACAACACAAACAAACCAAGGAGAATTAAATACAAAATTGTATTTCTCAAATTCAGTATATTCATCAGTTGATCTCCTATGGAAGCTCTATGACCTTCTCATGCACGGGCTGACCATCAGCTCCCACGGTAATGTGGTACCAGACATTCTTTTCCGGGGCATCCAGGATGGATGTCGCACTGGAGAGTACAAATGGATAATTGGGGACGATTTCTGAGAGGTCTTCCTTGGAGATCTGCACATCCGTCAAACGAGGCGCACTCATCAGTGTTGATACATCAGCAGGCGTAGCAAACCCCAATTCCGGGTTATGGACAATAGAGATATTGATCCACTCATCCGGGGCAGGTTCTGCAGTGTTCAATAATACTTCCATTGCTTCAGCCACCTTGGCCATGGTCTCATCAGATGAGGCACCTACATCAAGATTCAGGGCATAACCTTCAGGTGTATTTCTTAAACTGTGTATCTCCCTGGCATAAGCCTCTGAAGCACCCATTGGATGAACATGACTCTCAACGATACCAGGTAGTACCGTTTTACCCAGCAGGTCTACAACCTCTGTATCTGGCCCGGCTAAACGTAACATATCTTCATTTGAACCAATGCCGATGATGATTTCATCTCGAACCGCCATGGCCTCGGCAATGGTGCCCGGATTGGAGTTCATCTCATGATCGTCCAGGGTGACTATGGTTGCATTGGTGTATACCGTATCTGCAAACTGCAGGACTGCGGAAGGATAATCCTGGGCCTGAACTGAGGCATATAGTCCAGATATCAGGAACAGGAATATCCCGGTGATTTTATGATTGCGTGTGAAATTGTTCATATATGTTTCTCCAGTACCATAATGAATTTAAAAAATTCTAACTATTGGGGGTCTGTATATAAGAATGCTTATCCTGATACAGCGTGAGTGCAAATGATCTCCCTGGCAATTTGTCCCCCGTTTTTAGTAACACATAGTCTGTGTCCAATACCCAGATATGTCAATAAATACCGGGAATTTTCACAAATAATGCCAAATTACAAAAACGCGGGATATCTCTAATAAATTAGATGCATTTCAGGTCAATTTTTTCCAAAATATTATTACTTATTAAAAATTCCCGCTGACTGTCAGGGTAATCCTGCGGCCATTAAATCTGGTCCGAAATTCCTGTGACTCAACTGCGGATAAGCCCCTGAGCCCGGTATAAAAAGTACGATAACGATTTTGTTTAAACCTCAATAAATTATCGCCAACGATTGAGACCTTAAATCCTTGCCATCGGGTTGTCTCGATAAAGGCGTCTATTGCAAACCCCTCATTATGAACGTCAAACTCATTCACCTTGAACAGCTGGCGATGGTCCCTTTCCGCCACGGACCAGCCCCAGGCGACCTTTGCTGCTTCCAGATCCTGTCGAAATTTTAATCTGACAAGATACCGGATATTGTTATTCCCCCCCAACAGGGAGCGATAGGCATTTACCCCGCCCTGTCCTGATAACACACGACTCTGCCCGGTAACTGGGTCAATAACAGTTGAGTCCTGCCACAACAAGCTCAGATCAAATTTTGCGCCGGACAGCCCCAACCATTCTAGTGGAATGGTGCCTTCCAGTTCCACGCCCCAACGCCTGCCACTACCTATATTTCCTGGTGCTTCATCCGTATCGGATAACGGCAAAAGGTCAAGTACATTGGATATCCAGTGATGAAAGGCGATGACCTTAATCACGCTCTCCTGGCCAAAACGCCTTTCATGACTGAGTTCAGCCACCCAGGTGGCATCAGGCCTTAAATTTGGATTTCCCAATGACAACTCATTGTCTTCAAATACCGTAGTACTGATAAAATCGTCAAAATCCAGCTGGGCAATCTCTCGTGCCACCCTCGCCTTGGTCTGACCACCATCACCTGAAGAATAGGTCAAGATGGTATGAGGCTTGATAAAGAAAAAATTCCGCTCCTGTTCAAAATCTCCCGTCTGGGAAATATTTGAAACTTCAGCCCCCAGTCCATAGTCAAGTTCCAGTTGACCGGTGCCCCAGGTGTCTTTGATCAAAAAGTCTGCCCGAAGCTCTTCCACCAGGGAATTTGAACCGGGGATGTCCACCAACACCGCTCCCATACCCCTGTCTATGGTCTGTTCCAGCGTACCATCTACGGAATTATAGGCGCCCTCGATATTGAACTGAATGTTGTGATCTTCAATTCCTGTCCAATCCAGCTCAATTCGGGCAATGGTCTCAGTAGCAACATCGGTAATATCGGCTACCCTGGCTAACGTTTGCACACCATCTTCATCGGTGAGAATTCTGGATGTAATTCGCGGTGTGCTATCAAGAAAGAACTGAAAGATTGCTTTCCCTACCAGAGATGTTGAAAGATTCCTTAATGCATCAGCGCCGATCTCAAATTGCTTGATGGTCATATCATTACCAACGAACTCATGTCGTGGGACTCCACCCGTCAAAAAAGGTGAAAATTCTGAATCTTCTCTTCTATCCCGGGTTTCATAATGAGTACGAGTATTAAACTGGGTAAGTGTTTGGCCAATAAGGGATGATGCATTGATTGTAGCAGTCAAATCAATCCCGGTTGCTATCTGCTCAACAGAGCTCTCTTCAAATGGGGTACCATTTCCACCAATAAAGCTATCAGTTCCAGTTTCCCCGTTGGCTTCGCGTTCTATCCTAACCCCGACGTTATAATCGATCTCATTCCAACGATGAGACAATGAGGTATCGACTCCGGGCTTCAACGGTCCATCAGAGTGTTGCCGAACATAGGCGTCCCAGCGTACCACGGGAGGAAGGTCTGCCCTGAGAATAACATTGGCCACCTGTGACTGACCCTGTAAATCTATCCCCCTGACCTGGCCGCGAATCAGTTCTATCCTGGCCACCTGGTTGGCGGCAATTCTCGCCAGTAGTGCGGAGGGGGTATCTTGTTTTACACTGGGATAAACATCATTAATTAAAATATTACCAACTGCTGCAATAAAACCCCGGTCCGAAGTTCCGTCATCAATTTGAAATCCCGGTAATTGTCTGAGCATGTCCAGCGCAGTTGCCGGCTGATAACGACGAAAAAATGACGCAGGATATTCAACTAGTAATTCATCCGTTAGGTCAGTATTTGTAAGGCCAGGTCCTGCTGCCCCCTGGGCCACACATACCACTGACGCTATCAGGCAATAAAACCAGATAACCGGAATTATAAATCGTTGCATAAATTTGTTCTTTGGATAAGCAAAGGACTGATTGATGAAACACCAATCAGCCCTGGGCTTGAATAATGATTCAATTACCTGATGACACCACAATAAGCCCTGCCACCTCCGGGGCTGGAGCCGTAATTATCTTTGCCCGCATGGACCATTAATGAACGTCCGTCGAGATCAGATAGAGACAGGTGGGGGGCCAGTGAGGGTATGGTTGCGGTACCATCCTGTTCGACAATCAGTACCGGGAGGTCGCCCAGATGTCCATCACCATAAGGACCTTTATGAACCCCTTTACCTTCAGGATCATAGTGGGAACCTGCACCCATTCCTGGCGCGCCGTCTGGGCCTGCGGCACAACTTGGATTTTCATGGACATGCAAACCAATTGGACCCGGCTCCAGGCCGCTTAGATCCGGCTGAATCAACAAGCCATGATTACTGTCACTAAAACTGACCATACCAATAGATTCTGCCGTCCCCTGGGAGGTCAACCGGTGTACCGTGGCAGACTTACTGGTTTCCTGTGCCACTAATCCGCTGCAACCTGTTGCAAGACCCAGACTTATGATAATGAAGTAAATATTTCGCATTAATTATCTCCTGTTATAAATCATGATTGCCGCCAGGGACTGAAAACGTATAGAAACTGAGCTTATACATGCTAGTTCCAACCCGGCACCCTTACGACAGGGTATCATAACGAAATATTGAGGAAAAAAAATGAAACGGCTATGGGACCGAACCAGGTTGTTATTTACCCCTAGCTTTTAGCGCCGCATCCAGACGCGGATAAACCCGCCTGGTATTTCCTTCAAAAACCTTTCTCTTGTCAGCGTCAGAAATATCCAAGGCATCAATATAACGCTTGGTATCATCAAAATAATGTCCAGTTTCAGGATCGATTCCCTTTACTGCGCCAAACATTTCTGATGCGAACAATATATTGTCAATATCAATAACCTCAAATAAGCAATCAATGCCAGGTTGATGATAGACACAGGTATCAAAATACACATTCTTCATGACATGTTCTTTCAGCAGCGGTTTTTTTAACATATCCGCCAGTCCTCGATACCGCCCCCAATGATAGGGGACCGCGCCACCACCATGGGGTATGACTAACCTGAGTTCTGGAAAATCCTTAAACAGATCTCCCTGGATAAGCTGCATAAATACTGTTGTATCACCATTCATATAATGCGCACCCGTTGGATGAAAATTGGGATTGCAGGATCCTGATACATGGATCATGGCAGGCACATCCAACTCAATCATTTTTTCATAAAACGGATACCATGACTTGTCAGTCATTGGCATCCCGGTCCACATGCCACCGGAGGCGTCGGGATTCAGATTACAGCCTACGAAACCCAGTTCGTTGATGCAGCGCTCCAATTCTTCAATAGAATTACTGATGGAAGCACCTGGTGACTGGGGCAACTGACAAACGCCGATAAAATTATCTGGGTACATGGTAGTAACCCGGTGGATCAAGTCATTACATATCCGGGTCCACGTTTTGGACATCTTCTCATCACCAATATGATGCCCCATTGCCACGGCACGGGGTGAAAAAATGGTCATGTCTGCCCCGCGTTCATGTAATACTTTCAGCTGGTTACCTTCAATACTTTCCCGTATCTCATCATCGGAAATTTCCGCGAATATCGCTTCGGGTTTTGAAGGGTCTTCAAAATTTGCGATTTGTGCATTCCTGTAATCCATTAGCTGGGCAGGTGCAGTTGTATAGTGTCCATGACAATCGATAATCATTTTTTTCTTCCTGTATGTTTCTGGTTAGTCTCTATCTGGATACTTCAGGCCTTTTTCGGCCAAGGCAGGGCGCATGTTATTCATGTCCAGACCCAGTTCACCGGCGGCATAGCGTTTCCTGATTCCGGCTTCCTTTTCTTCTCTGGCTTTGGATTTCTTCAATACATCTTCCGCTTCATCCACCGTGACCACAACAACACCATCGTCATCGGCAATAATAGCATCGCCAGGGTGGATGGTCTGCCCTGCACAAACTACCGGGATATTGACACTTCCCAGCGTCTCTTTAACCGTGCCCTGTGCCGAGATACATTTTGACCAAACCGGAAATCCCATCTCTTTTAAATCTGCAATGTCCCTGACCCCGGCATCGATTACCAGGGCCTTGACTCCTTTCGACATCAGCAAGGTCGCCAGCAGATCACCAAAATAACCTGCATCGGAGAGAGAGGTAGGGGCAACAACCAGTATGTCTCCCGGTTGGCAAACCTCGGCCGCCACATGGATCATCCAGTTGTCGCATGGCGGGACGGATACAGTAACTGCGGTTCCTGATATCCGGGTTCCCGGGTAAATGGGCCGCATGTAGGGGGCCATCAGACCCTTCCTGCCCTGGGCCTCGTGGATAGTGGCAACACCATAGTTACCCAGATCTTCGATAATATTTTTTTCTACGCGCGAATATTTTTCAATCACAACAGCCATTAATATCTCCCTGATAGATATAAACACAGGGTCAGATAACTATCTAAAGTTTGTTCTGACCCTGCGATTAACGAATTTGAATTACCGGCTTGGGGTTATTATTCCCACGGCATCAATGAAACGTGGATAACACCTTCCATTTCGGTTCCGCCTACGGCCTTGATGGCAAGATCAGTATCTTTCAATCCGAACCTGTGGGTGGTAATCATGTCCAGTGGAAACCTGTCTGTGGCCAACTGTTTCATGGCCAGTTCACAGGACAGGAAGTTATGTCCACGGGCACTCTTGATGGTAATGTATTTATTCGCCACTTTACCGATAGGAAAATCAGGAAAGGTCCCAATCTCACCCTGAATCAACATCGTGCCACCTTTACGCTTAAGGGCCTCGATGCCTGTCAGGTCAGGCGCGGTACCGGCACCGGCGGTACAATCAAGGGCCACATCGACACCTTCACCACCAGTGATGTCCTTGATTCTCTCCAGGACATCTTCTTCCTGGACGTTGATAACAAAATCAGCACCCAGTTTTTTTGCCACATCAAGGCGAGCTTTGTCCTTATTGGTGCCAGTTACAATAATTAAAGATGCACCAGCCTGCTTACAGGCGACCGTCTGTGACAGTCCCTGCTGTCCCGGCCCCTGGATCAATACCCTGGAATCGTATTCAACACCGCAATCAAACAATGCCCACTGGATACCATTAGACATGGGAGTAACGATACCCGCCAGTTCTGCAGATACCCCATCCGGGACCTTATGCAGGACCGTATTCCATGGAAGATACATATACTGAGCAAAACCACCCCAAAGATGCGGGTCACGCTCGGCAGTACTGTAACCAAAGCGCAGTCCTTCCGGGTTTCGGCGCCAGTCAGTGGCCTTACACAAGCGGTATTCACCCTTGTGACACCATTCACACTGAAAACAAGGGATATAGTGTTCAACAAATACCAGATCACCTTCCTTGACCCCTTTACGTTGCTGAAATGTCTTCCCGGCCTTGGCAATGTAGCCAATATTTTCATGCCCCATGATTACCGGCCCTTCAATAGGTGGTTTGGCATAAAATTTCACGTCGGTACCGCAAATACCCGCCACTTCCATTTTTAGTATTGCGCCTTCATCTGAGATCTCCGGCATGGGGTATTCACGAAATTCTGTTTGATGAGGTCCAGTACGGACCGCTGCGACCACTTGTTCAGTCAAAGAAGATCTCCTTATATGAAATAATTATTTTAGGTATGTTAAGCAGTAATATTTTACTTAAAAATCAATGAAATTTCCAGGTTTAATCTCTAAACGCAGTTTACTCATAAAGAATAAAATGTTAGAATTTTCAGTTATTTCGGTAGACCTAGTGCCCTGACAGGTCATGTCCTGAAGACAAGATTTCACGAAACGTCCCCGGAGAATTTTCTCAGAATGTTCTGTAATCACTTTGACAGTGCACAAGCAAGAAATCACCTATTGGCACAATACGAGCAGTGGATCGAAACTTAGGCGGGAGATTGATTTGGAATATTACAGTTTACTAATTCTCGGGGGTTTTGTAGGAATGCAACATGCCCTTGAGGCAGACCACCTGGCGGCAGTCGCAGCCATGAGCGCAGGACGTAGTTCACGCAGGGCCTTGATCCTGAGAGGCAGCCTGTGGGGCCTGGGGCATACCATCACCCTGGTCACCATTTGTGGTGTGTTACTCATCTGGGGTGGGACTATTTCTCCCTATGTACAATCCTTTCTGGAGATTCTGGTTGCGCTCATGATCATCGGTCTGGGGACAAATGTCCTGTATAGACTCTATCAGCAACGCCCACACTTTCACTTTCATCAGCACGATACAGGTGAACACCACCTTCATGCCCATACCCACCAGAGTGACAGAAAAGAACATCTAAAGGTCAAACACCAGCATGAACATACCGACCTCGGGTTGGGCCGGGCAGTCCTGATAGGCATGATGCATGGAACAGCCGGATCGGCTGGTTTGCTGGTGCTGGCTGCAACTGCCAGCTCTCTCATCAGCTCTATTGGTTATGTTATTGCCTTCGGCCTAGGTTCAATTATCGGCATGGCAACATTGTCATTTGTTGCATCATACCCAATGCGCTCATTAGAAAGATGTGCAAGTTGGTTAAATAATCTCGCCTTTGCCATTGTAGGATGTGGTGCAATCGTCATTGGAGTACGGTTATTTACCGAAAACCTTGCAGCACTGTAATAAGATGATCAGCAATGATCCCAACGTAGAGTCATACCGTACGGAACTCATTCAGGCCATCTCTTTACTGGAAAAGCTAGGGATCATCGATTTTAACGGTCATTTCAGCACCCGGTTAAGTGACGGAAACATCCTGATTAACACTGGTGCATCTGTCAGGTGTAACCTGACAGACTCGGATTTTGTTATTGTTGATAAACAAGGGAAAATCTCTGAGGGCGACCCGAAACCGCCAGCAGAATTACCCTTACATCTGGCGATATATGATTCACGCCCTGATGTGACCTCAGTTGTCCATTGTCATCCAAAGTGGTCAACGCTACTGTCATCTACAGGTCATCAATACCAAGTCACCATGCCCCAGGGAGCTTTGCTGGGTGACGTACCCATTTTTGATTCGCCCATGTCTGTCAATAACACCAATATTGCCGCCGCCGTGGCAAAGAAACTTGGCCACGGAAAAGCAGCCCTGCTCAAGGCACATGGCTCGGTCGTCACAGGTAACGACATTCTTGAAGCGACCGTCCTAGCCATTTACCTGGAACTCAATGCAGAACGCCAGACACAGGGACAACTACTGGGGGCACCATATATTTTCAATCATGAAGAAGCCGAGTACTTAAGAAAAGGTCTGTACAAAAGAGGCTTGTTTGAGAAATGCTGGAATTTTTATATCGCGAAATTCAACCTTTAATTTATATGTTTAATACTTTCCTCAAACACGAGATGTTGTCTTTGAGCGATAACGAAACATAAAGACAATAGATCAATTTTGTAAATACGAAGGAGAAATACTATGTGCGGAGACGACGACGATCACAGCCACCTTGATGATGACCTTTTTCATCACTTTTTAAATTCTGCAGAAAATTTTGGTGTGATACCGGACCAAAATCCACAACACACACCGTCTGATCTCACCGATAATGATGCCAGGGCCCTCTATATGGAAGGGTTGTTCAAGGCCGGATTAACCCGCGCCGTAAACGATGCCAGCAATATACACCATGGCCATAAAATGGATGTGGTAGCAGGACAGGCCATTGCCTTTGCCAGGCTTTCAGGAATGTTGGCAGCGCAGCTCCCTCCCGAGTCTAACCTGTTTCATACTGTTATCAGTGCCTTGATGGAAGCACATAAACAAGCATCACATCACCATTAATATACAGATATACACGGATTAATAAGAACATAAACCTTGTCTAGCAATAGCCAATTGGAACACCCGCCTCTTACTTTGCAAAGGCGTTTACATATCCTGATGCAGGCGGCCTTTGGCAAGACCTTCTGGGTGTTTGCCATCTTCGCGTTGGTGATGGGTATTCTGACTTACAATATTCTGGGCCCGGAAAAGTTTAACGAGGCCCTGAGTAACGATATCAAACACCTGCTGAGTATCATGCCCCGGGTGGTGGCTGCCCTGACCCTGGCAGGTTTCATCTGGATATTAATGCCGCGTGATAAATTTTCAAATCTGGTGGGCCGTTATCGTGGAATAAAGGGCATTATGCTGGCGTCATTTGCCGGTTTCATCACTCCCGGCGGACCATCTGCTGCGTTTCCCTTTCTTGCCATAATCGCCAGGGCGGGTGCTGACAGGGGTGTGATGGTTGCCTATATCACCAGTTGGGCAATCCTGGGTATACAACGGATCCTGGTTTGGGACCTGCCGTTTATGGGGGCAGAAATTACCATAACACGCTTTCTTGTAAGCATCCCGCTTCCCATCATTGCCGGTTTAATTGCCCAGCAAATTCCCATCCCATTGGTGATAGGTGACGAACAGGAGCACAAGACATCATCATGAATACGGTGATGATTATCATCTACACGCTTCCAGTGGTACTGGGGATCTATGCCTGGTCACGTGGTGATGACAGTTTTAGAAAAGGCCTGAGCCGTGGGTTTGAACAATTTATTATCATTATCCCGAGGATGATCTGTGCGTTAATTGCCGCAGAATTCATGGCCATGTTGATCCCGGCGGAAGTGATCAGCCAGTTCCTGGGGGATGAGGCAGGACTCATTGCTGTATTGATTGGTTCATTGATGGGGATGATCGTACCATCGGGCCCGGTGATATCCTTTTCTATCGCTGCCACCATGTACAATGCCGGTGCCTCCGTTCCTGCCGTTATCGCCTTTCTTACTGCATGGAGTATCTTTTCCGCACACCGGATCCTGATTTACGAAATTCCACTGGTGGGCATGTCCTTCTTTCGAATTCGGGTACTTTCGGTACTGGCGTTACCCATACTTGCAGGGACATTTACCCTACTATCAATAAAAATAGCCAGCCTGTTTCCAGGCTAGCCATTTTATGATCATAAGAAAATTTTAGACAGAGGTATGGGGCTCGTCTTGCTTGACCCTTACCGCCTCCTTCGCACCGTCAAGAAACTTTTGGTCTTTCGGAAGCAGAACCGAGACCGACCTCACCTTATGGTGTTCAGGATCTACCCCTTCAGGTAACTCACCATAATTCTCAAGCGCCTCAATAGCATTAAATATCTTGCGGCGCGCCATCATTATTCCCTTATCAGTAGGGGCCAGCATTTCATAGGTCCGGTCACAGATTCCACCCCAGGCAACACGCTCACCAGTCTCAGGATCAATGCTCGCCATACTTTCCTGTAGGGATGAATCCTGAATGGCAATCCCTTCAATACCACTATAGGTTAAACCCTGCTTTTGTGCCTCGCGATCCATTAAGTAGTCGTTTGCCCTGTTTGCCTTAGGAGTATATGTCCCGGGAATATAGGCGCAATGTATACCAGCACCTTGCTCCATGGCTTCCCGTTCTTGATCTGTCAACGGCCGGTTAGGCTTATAGTCAAAACTCCATGCCCAGCAATTTTTATCATCAATGGGGACCCAGAAGTGTCCGTGCACAGGATAGTCACCCCTGGGTGGAACCATGGTGAAAAACGGCATCAACCAGGGCGTTATCCGCCAGTAGTGCTGTTCGTCTTCAGCATTTCTTCGGGCAGCTATCATTAATCCGCCTTCATAATCTTCAACTTCAAATTTTGGTTTCAGGTCAGCCATGTTGTACTTGTTACCCTTTGCACCTTTAAACAAAGGATCACTTTCCAGATTATGACCGTGAAGGAAAGACACATGGCTGGAGTCTATCCCTCCCTCCAGGGCCTGTAACCAGTTACTTTCCTGATGACGCTTGGAGATAAACCGTTGATCAGCAGGCATGTTACAGACTTCATATTCCGGTAACGGCGGCTGGTTTTCAGGGTCACCCATGTAGGTCCATAATATCCCACCCTTCTCTACCAGAGGATATGATTTCAGCTTGATGTTGGTACAAAATTCAGGGGATTCTGAAGGCACATCAATACACTTCCCGTTAACATCAAACTTCCAACCATGATAGGGACAGCGAAGCCCACTATCCTCGTTTCTTCCAAACCATAATGAGACACAACGATGAGCACAGAATTCATCTATTAACCCCAGGCGACCTTCCGTGTCCCTGAATGCCACCATATATTCGGACAGGAGCTGGACCCTGACCGGGGGGCAATCCGCCTCAGGGAGTTCCTCTGCAAGAAGCGCAGGTATCCAGTAGCATCTAAAAAGTTTACCCATTGGAGTATTGGGGCCTGTTTTACATAACTGGTCATTCTTCTCTTTTGAAAGCATTGATAAAACTCCTCGCCTTGTAATTATTATTTCTAGCTTTTTATATCCGGCATATGCCTATTGGCTACCAGCTAATGGTATAAGATGCCATAACTGGTAACTATTTGGATTTGATATTGTTCACCAGTTCTCGGGTGAATGCCGGATAAAACGGTATTAAGACTCCGAATATTACCATTTATCCATATTCCTAACAATCTGATACGTAATTGTAATTATTTCCTGATCGAGAGGCTATGTTGCATGGATTCTCGATGCAATTCCGCTTAAACTTCATGTTATTTTTAATAATAATATTATTTTTTTGAAACCAACGCTTTGGGGATATTCAATGGCAGATAAAGTAACGATTCCAAAACTTCAACAGATGAAGGAAAACGGAGAAAAGATAGTCGGCGTGGTCGCCTGGGATTACCACATGGCCTGTATTGCCGATCGTGCCGGCGTTGATATCATCTCAGTGGGTGATACAGTCGGGATTAATTTATGGGGACAGGACAATCCGCTGGAAGTCACTATGGACCAGATGATCACTGTGACCCAGGCAGTGCGGCGTGGAACCAAACGCGCACTCGTGAGTGCCGATTTTCCCTATGGTCCTTTGCAAGAAGGTGCCGAGGCCGCCGTACGGGCGGGGATACGCATGGTCAAAGAGGCCGGCATTGATGTGATCAAACTCGATGGGGCAGCCGATTTTCCCGAGGCTGTTACAGCGCTAACACGTGCGGGAATTCCTGTGTGGGCCCAATTTGGGATCACTCCACAGACCGCACTGAAATACGGCATGGATTATTCTGCGGTCTCCAAACCGGGAGTCGAGGTCCCCTCTGCCATGAGCGAACATCTGATCAATGAAGCGAAAATGCTTGAGGAGGCCGGGGCAGTCATGCTGAATTTCACCAATTCCGGACCGGTTGTCGGCCCGGCGGTGACCGCTGCAGTTTCCATCCCTGTCATTGGTGGCCTCGGTGGAGGTCCGTGGCTAGACGGCCGAGTCAGACTTGCGAATACAGCCATAGGGTATGGCGTCAAATTCCTCGACGAGGAACGTGACACCTATGCGAATGTCTCACGCTCCATGCTGGAGGCATTCACGACAATGGTTTGTGAGGTACGTGACGGCCAGCAGATCAAGAGTGGTTCCCCATTAAAGAAATAAAAGAGGTCAATCATGCCAATAGCCGAAATAAATGGAATCAAAACCAACTATGAAGTGAAGGGTGACGGCCCATCACTACTTATGTATTCTCCAGGCGGCTTTGACGCCTCCATGGATAAGTGGAGCAACCTGGGGGTTTATAAAAAGATAAAGTTATTAGACCATCTACCTGAAAAATATACCTGTATCACATTTGACCGCAGGGAGACCGGCCTGTCAGGTGGAAAGGTGGAACGGATCACCTGGGACCATTATGTGGCACAAGGCAAGGGCCTGCTGGATCACCTGGGCTATGACAAGGCCCACCTGTTGGGTGGGTGCATGGGGGTGTGTCCTGTTACTGTGTTTTCGGTCAAACATCCAGAGATGGTCCTCAGCCAGATCCTCTACTGGCCCGTGGGTGGCGCCAAGTTCAGGATTCGGGGCCATGACCGGTTCAATACCCACCTGGCATTAATAGAAGATAAAGGCCTTGATGGGGTAGTAGAGCTGGCATTGAATACCAAGGAAGGCTTTGGCAAGGATCCCCGGGTTGGTCCGTGGGCACCGGTTATCAGGAGTGACAGCGAGTTTGCTAAAAATTATGCACAGCTGGATGTAGAGCAATATAAATTGATTATCAAGGGAATGGGTCGAACCTTGTTGGATAGAGACACCGCGCCGGGTGCGGAGCCAGAGGACTTATTAAGGTTAAATATTCCGACTTACATTGTCCCGGGCAAGGACATTGCCCATTCAACCGCCGCTGCCCGCTTCCTGGAAGAATGTATCCCCGGTGCAGAATACTGGGACATTCCACCTGATGAACAGACGGAGGAAAATGTCCCTGCGCGGTTACTGGAATTTTTAGACGGGGCCGCTACATAGGCTCCGTTTAAAACCTTTCAAAAAGATTACGCGATCAAATCGAGAGTCGATGGGACAAACACTTTATCTAGCTCCACCGGTTCCCTCAAGATATGTTGTGACGCCGCTGTTTTGAACAGGTAGTCCAGCATCCCCATGTTAGGCTCTATACCATAAGGCAGTGGGTCTGCACCCATTTCGTGCAGCCTCAGGTAAAGCCTGTCTATGGCGGTGGGTTCTTCAAGCTTTCCACCGAGCAACTGCTCCATATAAATCCGTTTCGATTCAGCAAATGCATTGAATATTGAAACCGCTACGTCCGGGTATTTCTCCAGTATCTCATCCCGTATCACTACCAGATGATTAATCGGATAATGTCCGTTACGTTGAAAAGCACTAATCCCCGCCTCCTGGGGATCGGCAATGACAGACTGTATATCGGGATGATCAGTCTTGATATTAACAGCAGCGGCCAGTTTCCCATCCAGTAACATTTGCTGGATATCCTTGTCTGCATCGATGGGTTTAACATTTGAAGGTGGTTTATAGGCCTCGACATGCTCATCACCGGAGAGCAACCAGTTCACCTTGTCCAGGTCTACTCCGTATTCTTCCTGCAAAACCGATCTTGCCCATACACCGGTTGTAACAGTATAGCCACGGTTTACGCCCACCTGCTTGCCTTCCAGTTCCCTGGGGTCAGAGACTGGGTGATTGACGTTATGCAATATTGCACCATGGTGAAAATCCCTCACCAGAAACATCGGTATGCCGGTAAATTTCACGCCATGCTCCTTGGCACATAAATATGTGGTCAATGCCATTTCACAGACATCAAATTCCAGGTCACGGACCATTCGCCGAAAGGCATGGACCAGTACCGGTACTTCTTCAAATTCAAGTTCAAACCCCTCTGGTTTAACCAAGCCTTCCTTCAAGGCCTTGTTATTTCCCTGGGTACGGGTAACTGTTTTCAATACCGGTAATGCCATTTGCGTCCTCCAAAAAGTCGAATAGCTGTTGTTATTCTTGATAAAGGCTTAATTATACAACCAAATAACGCCAAGATTCTCCCAATGTTACTGTATGAAAGAATTTAGGAATAATTACAAAAGGGTTTATTCAGTTTGTATAATAATCATATCCTGTTGTTATAAAAACCGGAAATACTAGGGTAGCATACCCAAATATTGGGGCACTTCCAGGAGAGAGATTGAAAATGACATACAGACAGACTCAACGGCAAAATATCCTTGCCGCATTATTCCTGTTAGCGATCAGCCTGAATAGTCACGCGCATGAATATTCAAATCTCAATGAGGTAATGATTGATCGGGCCAATGACTCAATTGCAAACAGTGTCTTGCAGGTACAGTCGTTTCTCACGGAAATTTTTCGCAAGACCTATGTTCCTGATGATTGGCCTGACAGGAAACTGACGATCTTGCGCAATGACCTCATGCATCAGAAAGAAGAGGCCAATATGAGCCTGGATTATTTTGCTGCCAATGGTGTCAATATTCAGACCCAGGAAGTACTGTGGGATAACCCCCTGGCGGGAAGATCAATGGCCGCAAACCAGGCAGTAGAAACAGCATTCGGTTTCCTGAAGTATATAATTACCCTGGAAAATCAGGATATCTTTATCAAGGAGATCTATTCCGGTGGCCAGTCAGCTCATATGTATAACCTCCTGACGGCTTACAGGGAAAAGATGGCACTGTATAAGGCAATCTTTGATAAGGTCCCGGGCCCGAACCAGGTAGGAGAATCTGTTACTGACGAGACAGCAGTCGCCGAAGTCAGGGAAACAACAACTGTCCCTTACCTGGTGGGACTATTACTATTTTGTATTGTGGTGGTTGGATTGATATTAAAAAAACAATCGCTTATTTAATTTCAGACAGATGATAATGAAGCAAAAAACAGAAGATCACATGATTCTGCTTAAACAAACCAGAGTAGTATTGCGAAACTAAGTACCCACAGAATTGAGACCACCGTGGTATACATGGGTCCTGACGTAGACAATGCAGACATCCTTATCCCCAGAAACTGACTGATGTCCTCAACGGCATTGATGCTCTCTGCCCTCACATAGATACCATCATCCAGGTTTTCACCTGCAATCAATTGCATGATCTCGGTATTTGGGATGGTATAAACCTGGCCACCAATATCTTCAAATCCCAGGAACGTCCCGGCATCATCGTATACCGGTATCCCCTCTGGAATGTCCAATGACCCTACTTGCAAGGATATAATCTTTATATTGTTGGTACGAAGGTCTTCCAGTGCCGTTTCGATCTCTCCCCTCTCCAGGGTCCTTTCACCATCGGATATCACGATCAGATATTTTCGGGTCTCCTGCTCCTGATACTCCTCCGGCAGATTTTCAAATAAGGGCACAACACCCTGGAGTGCGGCGCCAATATCTGACCCCGGTTGGGTCAGGATTCCAGGGGCCAGTGAATATTCTATGACCTCCCGAATCTGCGGCAAGTTACCGTCCCATCCCATTATCATTTCTGATTTTGCTGTAAATCCGGTAATACCCACCATGACATTTGCACCCGAAGAGTCCAGGGCATTCATAATGGGCAATAAAATTCTCTGGGCTCGTTGCAGTCGGGTGCCAACGTCACCATGCTCGCGGGGATCCGGTGCCGCCCCCATGCTGAGAGAAAGGTCAGTGGTCATGGCCACCATGACAGGCGTGTCCTCCAGCATATAAGACCTGTCCATTTGTTCGATATAGACCATGACAGCCAGGGCAACAGTAATAAGTAGAAACATTACAATTGAAACCTGGCGACTGGATTTACCCGTACTGATCATCCAGTACCGTGCCCAGTACACAATGATCAATAAAACAACGGTAAATACACCAGCCAGTATCATTTTTTTAAACCCAATCTATTCTAAAAAAGTGGATCCGGTGTGGAAACGGCACCTGCTTCACCTTCTGTCAGTGTAGTTGGGTCACCTTTTCCTGCGCCAGGTGTGGATTCGGCTTCAGTCAGCGATAACATGTAATCAAATAATCGTTTGGACAATTCTGCGTCGGGGTCGGCCTGCAGGCTTTGGCGCAGATAATTGACGGCCTGAAAATAATTCTCCGGTTCAAGTCGAGTGAGAAACAGTTCCCATTGCAACCTGCCCAGGCTGTAATAAACCAGCCCCAGCATTTCATTGTCATTGGAATTTGAGTACATACCGCTTAGTAATACCCGTGAGGTTCCCATCTCACCAATTTGAGAAAGATATATTGCCCGGTTAAATGTCACGGAGTTTAGATATCCTGAATCTTCACGAAGATAATTTGCTGTCGGCAAAAGGTATATTGGTGGGTTTTGGATATCTGAATGTAACTCATCAAATGCAAT
Source organism: Gammaproteobacteria bacterium (assembly GCA_030835405.1). GTDB lineage: Bacteria > Pseudomonadota > Gammaproteobacteria > Eutrophobiales > Eutrophobiaceae > Eutrophobius. The sequence continues at coordinate 25,308 of JAURPG010000059.1, forward strand.
AGCATAAATATCCTGTAGCTGTGCCATATCCGTAGAGAGTGAAGATATGGCATCAGACGCTTCCTGGAGGACGTCCACAGGGGCGTCTTCCTCTTGCTGCTTTTCTTTTATCAAACCCTGAATGGTTTGAAATTCCGACTGGACCTGTTCCATGGTCCCAACCGGGCCTTCGCGAAAATGCTCAGCCATCACCTCATAGGTTGCCTCGAATCGTGACGATATTTCAGCCTGGCCATTTAGGGAGGTAATTATAGATTGAAATTGATCCTGCAATCCGCTTAATTCTTCACCCCGGGTTTTTTCCAACATTAAACTGAAAAGTTCCTGATTGCTCTGTTCTATCTTTGGTGTATATCGGCTATAAAACAGGTGTGCCTGTACACCAGTAATAATCAACGCTAGTGATATAGCAATAATCAGGTAAGAGATTTGAGTTTTTCTTTTTTGAATCCAGGAAACAAGACCGGATGAAATGTTACTCTGGTTTATTTCGCCACCGGATTCAGGTGATGTTTCATCACTGATTTCTACTTCATTATTCATGACAGTATCAACTCCTTCCGCTAAACGCCGCCGTCAACAAAACTGGATGGTAGATTGTCGCGACGAGTAATATCCATACCAACATTAACCAACGGGCCAGGGTGAAAACAGATTCAGACAGATCCACCTGCTCATGCCTGGTTTCTTCGTAGGCATAACTTTCCAGTTTGCCAATTTCACTCATAGCCTGATCAAGATTACCTTGATCAAGATCTTCAATCGTATATGCCGTTCCGATACTACGGGTACTCCGTAAGAAGTCCAAAGCCTGTTGCGAAACTTCACCGGTTGAATCCGATGTGATCCATAACAGGTAAAATGACAGGTCCAGTTGTCCCAACCGGTACATTTGTTCCTGCAAATCATCGGTATTCTTTGCTTCTGCATCAGTTAACAAAATGACCGCCTGCTTGTTACGACTGGGATATCTCTCAACCATGTTCAATGCCTGCTCTAAAGCCCAGCGGATATTGGTACCATAGGTGACATAGGGATCCATGGCTTCAAGTTGTTGCCTGAGAAATGTGAAATTGGTGGTAAATCCAGACATCAGGTACACCTGAGAATTAAAATAAGTAAGCTGGATGCGATCTTCATTGGGATTTAACGATGACATAAAACGTAATAGGCTCTCCCTCGCGAGTTCATAACGCGCCAACTCAGGGATAGTGGAGGGATCATCTACCTGGCCTGAATACAGCCCAGCTTTCCTTGGAAAAGTCGTGGGGAAATTTTCCCGCAGTAATGGTGTATTCTCACGCATGGATCGCGAAGTATCCACAACCACCAGAAAATCCCTGGCGGTCTTCTCAACAACACTGGAACGGCTGGTGGTGATATCCATCATGGAAATCATCAACAGAAAGACAATTATTATGCCTAAAATCAATGGTAACCTGTCCAGGATTCCACTGACAGGTGCAGTATCAGATAATAAATTAATATCGGGAAATAACTCACCTTTCTTTTTGTACCAGATCAAAGAAAGCACAACGATGGCGAGGAAACCAAATAATAACGGCCACCAGTTACCTACCTGTATGTTGGAAAATTCCATTCTCGTCTGCCTGCGATACCTGATTAAATCTTCATTACTTTGCGATCAATGTTGTAAAACGATTTAATAATTCATCATTTTTACCTTCGGGGCTATGTAAAATATCAATAAACAATTCCCGATATCCTGCCAGGTCACCAGTACCTTTTTGATCATCATGTACGACTTCCGTTTCATGTTTTAACCAGTAGAATGGATCTGTCTTAAGTTCATCCACAATGTACCAGACCAGGCACTTTCGCAATGAATCGAGGAACTCTTTATCATTTTGAAGTTCGCCTGACTTGAGCGTGGATAGTATATCTTCCCAACGATTTTTCGACTTATCTGCAACAGATTTACGTTTAAAGAAACTGAAAGGTGACATTAATATTCCTCCTAATAAAAAAATCAGACCCCCTGCAATCATATTTTTATATGATTGCCTGAGATCCTGTCCGATCAAAGGGTTTGGATAGGCGCCGGTAGGAAAGTAAGTTGCGAAACTGTTTAGCTCGCCTTCTTTCCCCAGTGGTATAGCCGATGCAATCATTAAATTTGCCGGCCAGGGACGAAACTGCACTGATTCAGTGGAAACATCATTACCAGCATTATCAAGCGTGGTGTACTCTAGTTGAAATTCAGGTAAATCATAAAACCGTGATCCCTTACACAGGACCTTTCCTTCTGGGCAGGCCATAACTTGAAACCTGAAAATATTAGAGCTGGTAGACAAACCGTTTGCTGAGGCAGAAAGAATACTGGAAGAACTATCGAGTAAAAATGCACCCTGCTCTTCCGGCCATGCCTGGCTAAAAAATTCCTGATCCATCTCCTGCAAGCGTATCGCACTGGCATCATATTCAACTTCAATAACCATGGGCAGGACATCACCAAACTTGATAATACGATTTTCCATATTCATGACCCCGGCCCTTACAGACAGGTTATCGTCATTATAAACATTGGCAATTAATGGGAAGTTCTGTGCATATATCAGCTGGGACAGGCCCATCAAAAATAATATCATTACGATAGAATTGATCTTCATCAGGACTTTCTCCTCCTGCGTAACCCTTTTAGTTTGGCCAGTTGTGGGTATACATCTCGTTCATTTCTGATAATAAGGTAATCCAGGCCCAGTGATCTGAAAAAGCTTTCCACCTTCAGGACACGCTGCATTTCCCGTTCATTTATTTTTTCTATTCGTGATGGTGTCAGGTATGTCAGTCTCTGTTTTTGTCTCTCCGGATCCCAAAGCTTGACCGAACCCACAATGTCGGTGGACAAATTAAAACTAATAATGACCGGGACAAAATCACCCGAGATTCGCCTTAGTACCGAACGCCATAACTGTGGACCATGGTGTCCCATGGAATCTGATATCCTCACAAAATCTGAAACCAAAAATATCAAATCATCGCTATTACCACGGGACCTAAGACTATATTTTCTCAGTGCATCAAGCGGCCCAAGGCCTTCTCCCCAACTATGTTCTCCCAGGCGTTTGCTAAGTTTCTCCATCTGGGTTTTCAGGTTTCGTTCTGAATAAAATTCACCCTCATCCTGGGTATACAGAACCGTACGTATACTGTCACTGGCCCGCCACAATGAATAGGTTAGTTGCAACAAGGACAGGTTTCTCACATTATCTTTTGGTGTAAATGCCATTGATCCTGACATATCACACAGCAGAACAATTTGTGCCCTTACCTCGGCCTCGAATTCGTTGACCCATAGCTGGTCTGGGGGACTGAACTTATCTATATTTCTGGGGTTATCCTCCCCCGGTTCATAGGGGCGGGATCTCAGGAAGCGCATTCCCTCACCGGCCCTGCCCAATGGATGACGCCCCGGGAGGAACGTCAAAGACATCAGCTTAATAGGGAGTAAAACCCCTAAAGCCTGCAAGCGCCGTTTATCAAGGATTGTATCGGCGGAAGACTTGTCTTCCTTAATACGCATACCCTCGCTCACTCAGGATGAGGTGAATCAGGTGCTCAACATTAACCGGAAAGTTTGTTTCAATACGATGATTCAACATTGAATATGCAGTTGAGAATACATCATAAGGTAAAACGCGATCACGGCCATGAAACATGGCATGTGCCTTCAATAGTGGCGGCCAGAAACTGGTGGCACGCGAACTTACCCCGCCGCTACTACTGATCACTTCTCGGCCGAATTCATCATCCTCATCAAGCGCTTCTGCAGGATAGGAAACGTCTGTGGGACGAGTAGCCACGGTAATAGCATTCATCAAATGCACAATGTCTTCAGTCAGTTCAACATGTGATTGCGCCATCTCCTGAATATCAACCAACTCTTCCCGGCTGAGAACAGGCTTAAGCATGGCAAGGTTTTCCTTCAAATGTGCTTTTGCCTCTGTGGCGATCTGATATTCAATATGGCGTGGTGGCGAATGCCAGTGAAGTTTAACCAGGAAACGTTGTTTTGCCGCGGCATCCAGCTCCCAGGTACCTTCCTGTGAGAGCGGGTTCTGCGTAGCAATGACATGGAAAGGTTCAGGTAAAGGATGACTACTGTCTCCGATTGTTACCTGCATTTCCTGCATTGCTTCCAGCAGCGCTGACTGTGCCCTTGGGTCAGTACGGTTTAATTCATCAAACAGCACAATGTTGTGAAAAATCGGACCCTTGATCAGTTCGAATTTTCCGTCCTTGCCCATGATCTCCGCACCCAGCATATCTGATGGTTTAAGGGTGGGTTGGCCAGAGACACGTCCAACGGTGATACCCTCTATGGATGTGGCCAGGGCCGTGGCAAGAAGTGTTTTTCCTTCACCAGGTACGGATTCAAGCAGCATATGCCCCCTTGCCAGGACAGTGATGACAGTCATATCCAGAGCAGCTTCATGCCCTTTAACAACTTTACCGAGATTGCTTCTAAGTGCCTGCGCTTTTGCAACAGCTTGATTAAAGTCCAAAGGAATCCCCCCATTGATTTTTAATTTTTGGAAAAACAGAAATAACCTGTAATCACAGGCCCGTGACCTGGGAATGTTAAAAACCCTGAACCTGCTGTCTAAATGATAACTTTAAAATATATAATGTAAAGCTAAAACAATCGTGATTAACTGTGCAAATAATATGCAACGCTGACCTCACCATATGTTATCTTCTGCTTATTTTTAAAATCACTATCGAGTTGAATTTCAGGAATTAACTATAAGATTTAATCAATATCTGTATTGCCAAATTCTGTAGCATTGTTGCTGCAATTTCATCTTAAGGGACCAAATAATCGGACGTTTACAATGCCTGATCCTCAAACAGGACAACTTTATGCACTGCTCTCAGCACTCAGTTTTGCCTTCGGTAGTGTTTTTATCTCCAAGGGTGCCAAGTCAAGAAAGGACAAGGGCGTGTTGTTTTCTGTATTTGTTACCATGCTGTTTTCGTTTATCGTCTGGTACATTATGGAATCGGACCAGACCCGGTTTGATAATTCAGAACAATGGTTAAGCGGGATATTCTGGTTTGTCATGGCAGGGCTGTTCGCTATGGTGTTTGGCCGTACACTGCTTTATACCTCGATTCGATACCTGGGGGTGACGCGTGCCGGGTCGGTAAAACGTCTTAACCCTTTCTTCGCGGTGATTTGTGCCGCAATTTTTTTATCTGAACCGATCTCAGGGATGGATTTGCTTGGCATGAGTGCTATCGGCCTGGCATTTGCCTTGTTAATCTATGAATCCAGAGGATGCTCCCAAATTGTCCATGAAGGCGAGACCTTATCGCCAAGCCATTATCTTTGGGGTGTGGGTTCAGCTCTGGCCTACGCGCTGGCAAATGTATGCCGAAAATATGGCTTAATAGATTTCAATGCCCCGGCATTTGGCACCTTTATTAGTGCAGCCAGTGGATTTGCATTCTTCCTGATAGCTGCCGTGTTTTCCACTGTTTACAGGGAAAACCTTAAAACCCTGTTCAGCAACATCAACCGTTGGCTGTTTTTATCAGGTATATTTGTCTCAATTGGTCAGATCATGGCATTTGCTGCGCTTTATCACGAAAAAATCTCCACCGTAGTCATGATCAATTCGCTGGAAATATTTCTTGCATCATTTTTATCAGTTGTGGTTTTTCGTGCAGAAATCCGTCCACAAATTACCACCTATATCGCCGCGGTATTTGCCACCATCGGTGTCATTGTGGTTGCCAAATACTAGTCCAATATTGTAACTATTGTGATTCTAATATATGGGATGTATCTGGGTGCTGTTGATTATGGTAAATTGATAAGACACGGTACAAAATAAATATATTATTCTCCTTGTTCCATGGGAGGACTTGATAATATGAATAACATGACACGCTTTACCAGGATCTGCATTACATTTTTCATCGCAATCAATGTCTATGCCTATGATGGTGATGTGGACTTCAGTGCACCCTATATCACCATTGACCCTGAAACCGGGACATTGGTAACTGTGGATCCCAAAACCCAGACAAAGACTCCCCATTCAAGTTCAGGAAACACCAATTCAAATGGGAATAGCATTACCGTAACCAGCGCAACACCTCCCGTAGCTGAAACAACCGTCACTACACAAGCAATGCCAGAGACCTCACAGCTGACTTCAGCTGAACCAAAAACCACATGGGTCAGTCTCCCTGTCATAATCGGATTGATGGTCGCGGGATTTGCCGCAGCGTTTATTTTTCGGAGTAAAGATAAAGGTCAGGCCAATACAGCGATCGATGACCAGAACAACAGCTAAAAATTTACCGCACATAGCAAACAGATACTCAGAGGACCCATCAATGCAATCAGTACTTTTGAACAAGGTTGGTCAAAGAACCAGGCATGGGAATTATTATTTCAAGATAATTTTATTTGGTATTTTATTCTCGATATCACAAACAGGGTTTAGCCAGGGGCAGATCCCGTCTGAACTAATTCATTATCCAGACTTCGTCTTTTTTAACGGCCAGGTACTCACCGCTGATGCTGACCGTGACTTTACCATCGCCGAGGCTGTGGCCGTCAGAGACAACCGTATTCTGGCCGTAGGGTCCAATGCACAGATTCAACCAATGATTGGACCCTCCACCCGGGCTGTTGACCTGAAAGGTCGCTCCCTCACCCCGGGCTTCATTTATAATGATGGTGATAATTCGGTCCCTGCCGGTGATATTCTCAAAGACAGTCAATGGCATGGCGTGACCCATCCTCACTTGGGGGGAGAGACCCTGGACCAGGCCCTGGCCACACTGTCTTATATCGTTGAAGAAGAAAATGAACCTGGTGAACCGTTGTTTTTCAACCTGCAGGACGCCTGGGCCAGTACCGCAAAGGAAGCCTGGGGTATCTCCACCTTAGATGAAGTTGCACCGGATAACCCGGTGGCCATCTACCTTGACAGCAGCTACGGCATGATGAATACCGCCATGTTAAACCTTGCAATAGAAAGCGGTTTTCCCGCTGATCATTTTCATCTGGACCGGGATGAAACTGGTAAACCCACCGGACTGGCAGGAGCCCAACTGGTTGGATTCGTCGGCCGTGAGGTCAGACCCTGGCCCGTTCCACAATGGTTTGATGATTTCGCTATCCCTGGTGCGGTAGAGACCCTGGCAAAATATGCCCGGCATGGGGTTACCCTGGCAACCGGGCATATGAGTGCGCTGACCATGACAGTACTCAATCGGGTATTTCACGAACAATCTGAAAAGCTTGCCGTGAGGGTCTATCCAGGTCTGGATTTTCTCAGACAAAATCCCAATGGTGAAATGTACCTGAAACGCATGGGCAACCTGGTGGACTTTTCCCTGGTGGATGACCGGGGTCCCATGGTCACCATCGTCGGTGCCTCCGTAGGCCCCCATGCTGGATCAGAAGATGCCGCTGCCAGTCTGTTGTCTATCCATCCCAAGAAAAATGTCATCCCTGGCATCAGTCCCAATGCCTATGGCTATAATCGCTGGACAGCGCAATGGTTTACTAACCTGGGTCAAAATGAATTAAATGAACTGCAAAAGACCCAGACAGATTACTACAACGTCCTATTGGCAAGACAACATGGCTGGAATGTGACCGGTGTCCATAACCGCGGTAGCGAAGGTATCCGGCTGGCGATGCAAAATGTTCTGGAGGCTGAAAATCAGGAAAAAATGTATGTTAAAAAACTCTGGCGCCCCCAGGGATTTGACCACAACGTTCAATGGGTTCCTGAGGTATTTGAATATTACAACCAGCATCCCGAACTCAGGGAAATCATACGCTTCGGCGTCAGCCTGGGTAGTACCATTAGACAACGAGACAATGAAGCCATCGGGGTGGAAAATGTCGTTGAGGCCCAATATGGTATGGAAGGTCTGGAGCAGATGGCTCCATTAAAAACTTTATTGGATAATGGTATCCCGTTTCACATCGAAGGTACCGAACCGGAAGACGATGAAGACTTTCCGACCTGGTATATACAGAAGGCCGTGACACGAATCGATAACCAGGGCAGGGTTATCTCTGCTGAGGAAGGCCTGGACAGAGAATCAGCCTTTCTGGCGTTGACCCGTTGGGCATCAAGGTTCATCGGCGCAGATGATGAAATGGGTTCCATCCAACCTGGAATGCTGGCCGATCTGGTGGTATTTAACGGGAATTTACTGGAAGAACCCATCGAGACCATAACCGATCTGAAACCAGTAATGACCCTGGTAGGTGGAAAAATTGCCTATGAGTCGCCGGATTTATAGGAAAACTCTACTAAAATCGATATAATTCAAATAAATATAGGCAGTCTGTCAGGGAGTGCGTACCGTCTATAGCTTGGTGATAGATAATTCTGATAATTCAAATCGGCAGAAATAACTCTCTGATCTAAATCCATTAGCAGCGGATCTCACGAAGGAATTATTTTCTTGGTATCGAGGAACACTTAATTATAATAAATAAATTTCAGATAGTTATTGAAATACGATCAGGTTAAACAGGAGTATAACAAAATGAATAGTACGGTCGCTGATGAAGCAAAAGGCACAGAACAGAAAGAGGAAGTGGTATGGGAAAGGTGGTCAAAAAAACGCACCTTTGTCCGCGCCCTTGAGGGTACCTATGGAGAACTGATGGAAGAACTGTTCACCCAACCTCGCATCTATCAAACCCAGGAAATGAAGTGGAAGGGTGGCCCCCAGAATTATGGTAAGAAGGTCATTAACCCACAGGCAGTGAAAGTAGCCCAATCCATTGAGACCCATGTTGATGTCTATGCCCCTGGCGGCCATGGCCAAAAACATGGACATATGAACAGCGCTGTATTCTTCGTATTAAAAGGCAAAGGCCATGACGTCCATGATGGCCGCCGTATTGACTGGGAAGCAGGCGATGCCATGATTGTGGAGAATGGTTGTGTCCATCAGCATTTCTCAGATGACCCTGATAATGAATGTATCGTGTTAATCATGAAAGCCAAACCACTGTTTTTGTTCATGCACCTCATTTTCCAGAAGATGGTGGAATACCCGCCTACAGAGCCGGTACCTGGTCAAGAAGACTACACTCCACCCCCTTCACTATAAGCACAAAGACATTGAGGAATTATTTATAATGAGTACAGATACACCTTTTGTAGACGATATTGAAAGAGAACGTGCCCGCACAGATCTGAGCGCTGATTTCTATGCCAAGGCCCTGGAGGCCTCCAAGCAATTCCGTAGGGAATACATCAACCGTAAAAATGTAGTCAAGCATGATGAAATGCCCATGGAGCGGACCGCTGACGGCTTAATCAAGCATATTATTAATGAAGGCCTGAATACCACCGAGTGTTGCCTGGACATATACATGCAGTTTATCCCGGCTAACGGTGCCACCGGAACCAGTCGCCACCTGACGGAAGAGATCGCCTTTGTCATTGAGGGTACCGGTTATGACCATCACTATGACGTTAACTTCCGCTGTGAAGATGAATTTATCTGGGAATGGGCAACCACCCCGAAAAAATTTGAATGGGGACCAGGTGACTTCATCTATATCCCACCTTACTGCGCACACAAACGGTTCAATTCAGACCCGAACAATGAGGCCAGGGTTGTGGTTATCAATAGCCGGATGATGCGGGCTATGGGTTTTGACTGGTTTGACCAGCTCGAGCCTGCAGAGGGCTTTGAAGACCTTTGGGTGCCACCAGAAGAATAAACACGAAACCATACCTGATCCCCTGAAATCATTTATGGGGATCAGGTAACTTCATGTATCATTTGCTAATCCAATAAGTTGGGATGGAAGACCATGCTAAAAAAGATCTCGATATTTCTAATGTTCACAATTCTGGTTGGATGCACCCAATCATCCAATGATGGTAACTCCAACCAGGAGACGGCTACGGGTGGCAGCAGCGGCAATATCTTTGCCGGTAATAACCTGAATTATATCGTTACCACTAATGCCGGAGGCGGCTACGATGCCTATGCCCGTTTGATAGGTCGTTACCTGGTGGAAAAACTTGGCGGTGATAATGTTGTCATTAATAATGTTCCAGGGGGTGGCCACATTGTTGGTACCAATACATTATGGAAATCTAAACCCGATGGACTGACTATCGGGACCTTCAATGCCGGGTTGATTTACAACCAGCTTATTGGCGTGAAGACACTGCAATTTGATATTGGTAAATTTTCCTGGATAGGCAAGGCGGCCGGTGAAGCCCGCTCTCTGGTTATTTCTGAAGATTGCCCGGTACAATCCATGGAGGAACTCATAGCCAGCAATGAAACCATCAAATTGGCCGCTGCAGGCGTGGGCTCAGCTTCCTATATCGACACGAAATTGATTGCCGAAGCCTTCGATCTCAATGTAGAGATCATTCCGGGGTTTGAGGGCAATGAAGGTGAGATGTCTATGATGCGTGGAGAGGTATGTGGCCAGTTTGGGACCACCAGTTCCGTACAGCCATTCGTAGATTCAGGCTATGGCCATTTTATTATTACCATTGGTGGTGATGTGGAAGGTGTACCCAATGCCCTGGAATTTACCACTACGGACAAAGCTCGGCGAATAGTCAACCTAATCGGTGCCCTGTCTGAACTGGGCCGGGTCTCTGCCGCGCCACCCGGGACGAACCCTGAAGTAGTGGAGAGACTCCGAGAGGCATATTACAACACCATGAATGACCCTGATTTCCTGGCTGAAGCTGAAAAGATGAATCTGCCCATCGATGCTGCCTATGGAGATGAAGTTACCCAGTTGGTTCTGGATGCACTGGACCAACCAGCGGAAACCATACAGATTATCGCTGATTCGATTAGTGCTGAATAATGTCGAATACTTTTAACTAATTAACTACTCATTACATTATGGACTTTGAACCAATCATCCAGGCATTACTAAATGTTATAGCTTCACCCTACAACATGGGTATGCTGTTATTGGCAGTGCCTATCGGCATGTTTTTTGGTGCCATACCGGGTTTAGGTGGAAAGCTTGGCATTGTCATGATGATCCCCTTTGTATTTGGCATGGACCCCATCGCAGGCGCCATTTTTCTTATCGCCATGCATGCCGTGGTCCATACCGGCGGTTCAGTGCCCAGTATTTTGTTTGGTGTTCCCGGTACCGGAGCTGATGCAGCAACTGTTGTTGATGGGCTGCCCATGACCCGAAAAGGTGAGGCAGGACGAGCCATGGGTGCATCTTTGGGAGCATCGGGAATCGGTGGTGTTATTGGGGGTCTATTTCTGATTGCCATCCTGCCAGTATTACGCCCTGTCATCCTGGCATTCAGTCCTGCGGAATTCTTCATGCTTGCAATTTTCGGAATCACCTTTATCGCCATGTTGTCCGGTAATTCACTGGTCAAAGGCTTACTGGTGGGTTTTTTCGGTTTGATGTTGTCATTTGTTAGTCTGGATCCCAATACCGGTGCGGAACGTTATACCTTTGGTCTGCTGTTCCTCTGGGACGGAATGGACATTATTACTGTCATCCTGGCGATGTTCGCCATCCCTGAGATGATCGCCCTGGGTGTAGAAGGCGGTTCCATGTCCCTGGCCGGCAAACAAAAAGGTACCGCTGGTTACAAAGGGGTCTTTACCGGATTGTTTGATGTCTTTCGTCACTGGGGATTGACTATCAGGACATCTATCATGGGCGCCTTTATTGGTATGATCCCTGGACTGGGTGGTGATGCGGCCACCTGGATCTGTTATGGCCATGCGATCCAGTCTTCAAAAAACCCGGAAAAATTTGGTAAAGGGGCAGTGGAAGGTGTGATCGCCCCAGAGACGGCAAATAACTCAAAGGAAGGCGGCTCATTACTACCCACCCTGTTTTTTGCAGTCCCTGGTTCATCGGGTATGGCCATCCTGCTGGGTGCCTTTGTCATGCTGGGGATTCAACCGGGCCCGGCCATGGCTCTGACCGGAATGGATATCGTCTGGACCTTGATCTGGGCATTGATGATCGCCAATGTCGTTGCCGTGATTTTCTTTATTGCCTTTGTACCCATGCTGGGCTATCTAAGTTATGTCAGGGGCAGCCTGCTCATACCCTTTGTGCTGGCATTGACCTTTCTTGGGGCCTTTCTAGGCCACCGCTCCTGGGAAAATCTGATCGTATTATTTGTCCTGGGTATGTTTGCATATTTTCTGAAGAAATATGGCTGGCCCAGACCGCCATTTGTGATTGGTATAATACTGGGTCCAATCGCGGAGGATTCCTATCACAAGGCCTACCAGTTGTGGGGCTATGAATTCCTGCTCAGGCCCGGGGCGTTGATCATGATTGCACTGATTATAGGCAGTATAGGATTTTATATCTGGAAGTCTACCCGTCCAAAAATAGAAGGGGTCGAAGAGCATGTCGGCTAAACTATTACTTAACGGCCGGGTAATCACAGCATTCATCATGCTTTTGGTATTTTCTGTGATGACTATCATGGCGTTTGATTTCCCGGCAAAGGCCAGGCTTATGCCGCTTATGTTTGGTATTCCAGGAACTATTTTCGGATTATTTCAACTGCTAATGGAAATCAAGCATGCAATGACAGATGTCCCCGAGGAAACTCCCGAAGCACTGGAAAAGGCCCGCTTAGAGAAAAAAGACGAAATCCAGATGTTTCTCTGGGTATTTCTTTTCTTTATCTTTATCACTGCTTTTGGGTTTGTTTACGCCAGTCCATTCCTGGTATTTGGTTTCCTTTACATCGCCAAGAGTGAATCCCTGAAAATCGCCATCATCGGCGGTGTGTGTACATTAATTGTAATATACGGCGTATTCCAGGCCTGGTTTGAGATCCCCCTGTTCCAGGGCCTGGTGGTTGAATGGCTGACGGGTTAAGCATCCCGACCCCTGATATTATTATTTTCTTATTTACCGGACCTTGTTCCGGTTTTTTCATCTACTGATTGGCGGTATGATTCCTGATTATTAATGTCAATACCCAGGGGGGTGAACGATCATGAAGAAAATATATTCACATCCTGTTCTGCTAGGTTTTCTTTTTATCTTATTTCACACACACCCAGCCAACGCCCAATCACCGTTGCTGTTAAACTACGCCGACCTGGTGCTCTACAATGGCCAGGTACTCAGCGTTGATGCAAACTTTTCTGTCCATGAGGCCATTGCGGTGAGGGACGGTAAGGTCCTGGCCTTAGGCTCCAGTAGCGACATGCTTGCCCTCGCCGGGCCGGAAACAGAACGTGTGGACCTCAATGGCCGGTCAGTGACGCCAGGCTATATATATAATGACGGTGATAACTCCGTCCCCGGTGGTGATATTTATAAGGACACCATGGTCAAAGGTTGGCTCTCTGGCAGGATTCCCGGGGCATCCCTTGAAGAGCTCCTGGCCTCATTAAATAAACTCACAGAAGAGTCAGACCCTGGTGCACCCATATTCGTGAACATGCCCAAGGCCTCTCCCCGGGTGGCAGAGGAATGGACTGCTGATGACCTGGACGAGATCGCGCCGGCCAACCCCATGGCGCTTTTCTATAATGATTCTGTGGTAGTAGTCAATCATGCCATGCTCAACGACGCCTTTGCCGCCGGCCTGCCCCAAAACCATTTTGGCGTAGTCCTCAACGAAGACGGTATCCCCACCGGACAGTTGTTCCAGCAGGCAGCAGGGTTTATCGGCTGGCAGGTCAGGCCCTGGCCCAGTCCCGAGTATATTGACAATGCCCTGCAAGAGACCATTGCCAGCCTACTGGGTTATGCCAGTATTGGTGCCACCACCGCCACGGGACACATGAGTGGTCTTACAGTCAGTATGCTTAACGAACTCTATCACGATGGAAAGTTGTTGATCCGCGTCTACCCGGGGCATGACTTCACCCGGCAAAACCCCTTTGCCGAACAATACCTGAAACGAATCGGCAACCTGGTGAACTTTTCCCTCACCGATCCTGAAATCGGCCCCATGGTAAAGATCGTCGGCGCTGCCACCGGCCCGGTGGATGACGGCTCCAATAGCCAATTCGGCATGCTCACCATCGATGACAAGGCAAATATCGATTTTGAGATTGGAGGTACAGAAAAAGGACTGAATAAGTGGACCGGTGAGGTATGGACGGGACTCACCTGGGATGACATGTCCGAAGCACAAAAGGCACAGACCGACTACAACACCATTGATCTGCTGCATCAATATGGTTGGAATATGAGCGGTAACCACAATATGGGGAGTGCAGCACTACGTACCAACCTGCTGGCCATCGATAACTTCGCCAGGTCCGGTGTCACGCCGTATTTTGAAACACAAAAGATAGACGCCTTCGACCACAACCTGGTCTGGCATGAATCCAACTACCCGCTGTTGGATGAGTACAAAGACAAAGTCGCCATGGCGCTGAGCCCTGAGATATTTGACCAGCGCGTTTCCGTTACCGGCAGGGAACTACTGGAGTCCCAGTACGGTGAACGTATGCATACAATGCAACCGGTCAAGACCCTGCTGGATCGAGGTTACAACCTGCACTTTGAAGGCACCGGCCCCAGCAATCACCCCATGTGGCTGGTGGAACGTTTCGTCACCCGGACTGATGACCATGGCAAAGTCTGGGGTGCGGATCAGGCCATCGATCGGAAACAGGCATTGAAGATGCTGACTATCAACGGCGCTGTTTTTATTAGTGAAGAAGACGAACTGGGCACACTGGAACCCGGCAAGTGGGCAGACCTGGTGGTCCTGAACGGTGATTTCATGGCAGTCCCCAATGACCAGATAGACGAGTTGGACATCGACCTTACCTATATTGGTGGAAAACTGATCTATGACAAGCGCCTGTGGGAAGAATAATTAAATTGAGAAAACTGGTTTTCATGTCAGTGATTCTGGCATTGACTGCCTTACCATTAACGCTGGCGGCAAGTGATACCGACTCGCCACCCTTCCTGATTTACGTGGACCCGGTCACAGGCAAGTACACCCAAAAAAAACCAGAACATGAATCAACGCCACAACAATCCAGTAGCGACACAAAAACATCCAGACAACTACCCCCCGTAACTCAAATTTTCCCGGCCTTTCTGATTGCCGGGGGACTGTTACTGGGCAGCCACCTGCTCTCAAGGATATTAGTCAGCGTCAAAAAAGCATAATGACAGTTAACTGTTGCCACTAATGTAATAATATTTAATTCCATACTAGAAGGGAGAGAATTCTTGAAGAAAAATAAACTAAACATTGCGATCTATTTATCTGCAATATTACTTATGGTGGGTGTATTCTTGCCCCTGGCAAACCTGCCTATTTATGGAGATATCACCTACAACAGGATAGCTGAAATCGAATCTTATCTGGTGATATTTTTTACTCTATCTGCGCCGGTATTATTGTTTCTGGGTAAGCCAAAATTAGTGTTACTTTCTCCCATTAGTGTTTGGGCTGTATTATTGTTTCCTGCTTTAAAAAAAATTTTTAAAGCAGAAGAAGAAAGAGGTTTTTTTGCGGAACTGGGAGATAAGGCGACTTCAGTTATGCAGGATTTCGCGGCGGACCTGTTCTTGAATATCACGGACTTTAGTTGGGGTGGATATGTGTTTTTACTAGGATTGGTAGTATTTACTTTTTCTTGTTGTGTCCGCAGTTTTATGAAATAAATATTTTTAGTATATAAATAAAATATTACGCACATTAGCTAATTAACTATTTAAAAAAACCAACTGAGTATTAATGTTAGATTTCACTAATAAAGCAGTCCTTGTGACTGGTGGTTCACGAGGGATAGGCCTGGCCATCAGCCAGGCCTTTGCATCACGTGGTGCAAAGGTTGCTATTAACTTCCTGGCCAATGAAAAAGCGGCACACGAGGCCCTTGATTCCCTGGAAGGCGAAAGCCATATCCAGGTCCAGGCAGACGTCACTGATCCTGAACAATGCAAACGTATGGTGGGCGAGGTTATTGATAAACTTGGAAGGCTGGACATTCTGGTGAATAACGCCGGTGGTGGTGCCGACCATCCGATTGCTGAAGTTAGTTTTGATGGGTGGCAACAAGCCTGGCAGACAACACTCAATGCCAACCTCATTGGTCCAGCGAATGTAAGTTTCTGTGCTACCAGCCACATGATTAAAAACGGTGGTGGCAGGATAGTAAACATCTCCTCCCGCGGTGCCTTTAGAGGCGAATCCACCAAGCCAGCCTATGGTGCCAGCAAGGCCGGGCTGAATTCACTCAGCCAGTCGCTGGCAGTGGCACTGGCACCTCATAATATTTTTGTTGGAGCAGTCGCCCCCGGGTTTGTGGATACTGAATTGGCGGCCGAAAAGCTGAATGGCCCCGACGGAGACGCCATCCGTAACCAGAGTCCACTGGGTAGAGTGGCAAGGCCCGAAGACGTGGCCAATGCGGTTTTGTTTCTCGCCTCCGACGGAGCGGAGTTTTCTACCGGGACGATCATTGATGTCAACGGGGCGTCGTATTTAAGAAGTTAATTATTAATCTACAGGATTCTGACGTTCGCAGAATTGAGGGTTTAAATATATATCTCACCACGTCATTCTGGCTGAAGCCAGAATGACGACATTCGTCAATCATCTATTCACTTCGTCATGCTGGTGTAAACCAGCATCCAGTTAATAAAAGGAGCACCTTCGGCGCAGGTTATTTGTACTGGATTCCGGATATTTGCTACGCAAATTCCGGAATGACGATGCGTAATATTTTACTGGGCCTCATAGGCGACTCGTCCCCCCACCAGGGTCAGCACCGTGGGTATCTGATCAATGGTTTCAATGGGGTCTTCAAGGATATCACCATCAAACACCACAAGGTCCGCCCATTTGCCAGCCTCGATGGTGCCCAGTTCATCTTCTGCACTCATAAACCTTGCCGCCCAGCGGGTGATGGCGAGGATGGCCTGTTCCCGGGTCAGGGCTTCATGGGCGGCCACTACCCTGCCCTTACGGTCAATACGGGTCACAGCGTCCTTGACGATCTTCATGGGTTTATTCCTGGGGTCGGTACCCTCAATATGAAACGGGATCCCATTGTCCACCAGGCTCTTGAGCGGTGCCATCCTTTCCAGTCCTTCCCAACCATACTGGAGTTCAATCACGTCTTCATAACCGAGTATGTCAGCGTCCCGCTGGCGCATGGCGGTGCCCAGGCTGACACCAAAGCGGATCTTGTCTTTTAATTCCGCTTCGTGTTCCTTATAAAAATCATAATTTTCCTGTACCCAGTCGATATTGTGGTCCAGTGCCTGTGCCCGGGAGAGTTCCGGGACATATTTAACTGGTATATTTTCTGCATCGATGATGGCCTGCATGGACAACGCAATCCCACCGCTGCCCATATTATGTACACCGTTGACGTTATATCCGAACTGCCTTGCCAGCATAAGATTGTAATATTCCGTGTCCTGGAGTTCTTCCAGGGTAAGGTCTTCCGTACCCTTGCCGGTAAACAGCTCTGCACTCCAGCGGTCATAGCCATGGGGGTTATGGCCCAGTTCAGGGATGACGTTTGACTTGGGTTCAATGGTCATGAGGCTAATGGCGGCATCGGGAGCACCGGTGTGGGGACCCACTGCAGTGCCGACAATCTGTACCATGGGTCCTCGCTCATCCACCAGGGCAAAATCCATTATGTTGCCCACCCTGGCCAGGGTCCTGACCGGAAAAGGATTCTGGCGCATAAGATCCAGACCTGGATGTACCCTGATTCGCAGATCACCATCTTTAAACAATCGATTTAAAATTAATACCGTCAGTCCAGACATATGCCCGGTTGCTGTGGTAATCCCTGCTGCCGCATAGTTGGCCATCTCTTCCTTGGCGGCATCCAGGCCGTGTTCCTGTATCCATTCCGGCGGTGGAAAGGGCCTTAGCTCACGACCCACAAACCCTACTGCATTGGCACCAAGCTGACCTGTAGCCTCACCCAGTTCATTTTTTATGAGGTGAAAATGGTCCGGCGGAAATCCTTCCTGTGTCATAAGTTCCAGCAGCTTGCTGTTAGCAATGGCATGACAACAATCGGGTAATAACATAGTGGGATTATTGGGTGACAATTCATCCAGCCGGCTCTTGTCCCAGGTCTCCAGCATGGGGCCTGCCCACTGATCGGAAACTTTCAGAAAGATAATCTCATTTTCATCGGCCTCGTTCTCAGCAATATAGGTAATGGTCTGTTCCACCTGCTCTATGGTCTCGCCACCGATCCTTCCCTGGATCGTGCCGCCCCACTGTGACTCCTTTACCAGGTCACCTCCGGGGATGGCATTATCACCGTCGGAATAGATAAATCCGGGAGTGACAGATTTACCACGCAGATCAATACGCCGCGTTTCTAGTCCGGCTGTGGCCAATATTTCTTCATTATTTCCAACAGCAAGAAACTTACCATCGCGGATAGCAATGGCCTCGGCAATGGAAAAATCATCATCCGCAGTAATCACCTTACCGTTGATCAGGACGGTATCGGCATATTTCATAATCAGTGATGACTGGGCATGCACACCGAGGGACCAGACCATCAGACAAATAAAAAGTAATTTAGCATTGGATACACAAAACGATCTCATTGAACTATCCCCTTGTATAAAAAAGATTTAATATTTCAGAAGTTACTGATGTTATGCCGTTAAGTATACGCATTTTGACAGGACTGGTAATGACCGCAGGAGAATTCCATGATTCGTACATAATGATGTCAAAATTAAGGGTTTTTTACGCTAATCATCCGGTTTAAATTGCACCCGTTCGTGTAATTTGACACTATATATAAATGTAATAAACAGGGAATATTCTTCCCATCGATAATAATAAAATTTGGAATAATAAAGTTTAAATCTATGAAGAATCTCTTACTTGCGACTGTATTAATTTTCATCCTGGTGGGTTGCTCGGAACCATCAAATGATGTCTTTCCAAACCAGGATATTGAAGTCATTATTCCCTACAATGCTGGCGGTGGATTTGATGCCTATGCCCGATCCCTGGCCCAGTATATGCAGAAACACCTTCCCAGTGATGTAAATGTCTTGCCTATGAACATGCCCGGTGCCGGCGGCCGGCGTGGGGCCGCTCATGTCTACCGGGCTGACCCCGACGGCTATACTATTGGAATTTTTAACATGCCGGGGATCCTATTACCACAAATTCAGGGTATCAAAATTGCCTATGATGTTAACGAGCTCACCTGGCTGTCCACCTTGAGCGCCGATGGCTATGGCATTACTGTTGACGATGAATCTCCAATTAATTCCATAGATGATCTTAAGAACCTGGGTCGCAATGTGGTCTATGGTGCCACTGGTCCATCTTCTACCTCATATATTGCTACAACTATCGTCAGCGAATTACTGGAAATCCCGAATGAGGTCATTACCGGTTACAAAGGCAGTGGTGAATACATATTAGGTGTCATACGCGGCGATGTGGACGCGGCCTTTGCCAACTATTCCACCATTCAGCCTTACCTGGAATCGGGAGACGTGAAAGTCGTGGCTATGATTGGTGTTAACAGTGATGATCCCAATATTAAGGATGCCGATGATCTGGGAGTCCCCGAGCTTGCAAATCTAAATGTTGTGAGAATGATGGCCGGCCCTCCAGGCATGCCAGAAGAGGTAAAACAAATACTCGAAAAAGCCATGATGGATGCCCTCAATGATCCGCAGTTTGAGGCCTGGCTGGAATCTACCGGAAATGATGCCACCCCCATGAACAGTATAGAGACCACCAATTCCGTCAAGGATATGATGGTCTTTTATGATAAGTTCAAACAATTTCTGGAATAATCAAACTATAATATCTTAGCCTGTCTATTGGGATAATCGACTTCACTAAAGATTCTTTAATCCATGCTTGATTTATTACTTAACGCAATTTCCGATATTTCGTCCGTCAAGACCATCCTGTTTCTGGTGATGGGGGTGATGTTTGGCCTGGTCTTTGGTGTAATACCGGGACTGGGTGGCACCACGGCCCTGGCCATCCTGATGCCACTGACATTTGGCATGAATTCCATTGAGGCCTTTGCCATGTCAGGTGGGATCATGGGCGCTGTTGCCATGGGCGGTGCCATTTCGGCCATCCTGCTGAACACACCAGGTACGGCCCCCAATGCCGCAACCACGCTGGACGGATATCCCCTGGCCAAACAAGGGCGTGCCGCCGAGGCAATCGGTGCAGCAGCAACCGCCTCACCATTGGGTGGTATGTTCGGTGTCATTACCCTTCTTATGGTATTGCCTGTTGCCAAAGAATTAATCCTGTTATTTGGCCCCCCGGAATTTTTTCTACTGGCCGTATTTGGCCTGGTGACTATCGCATTATCAGACTCATCAAACCTGTTACGTGGACTGATATCTGCAGGTGTGGGGTTGATGCTTGCCTTCGTGGGTTATGACACGGTAACCGGTGGAGAACGTTTTACCTATGGATCAGATTATCTGTTTGACGGTATCCCCCTGGTTCCTGCCCTGGTGGGTTTGTTTGGTGTGACAGAGATGATCCACCTGTCCATCACTGGCGGGAAGGTGGCCGGAGATGCCGGGACAGTCAAACTGCATGGGGTGATGAAAGGTATCAAGGCCACGTTAAGTAACTGGAAGATAGTTATAAGAGGCTCGCTTATCGGGACTATCATTGGTTCTATCCCTGGTGTGGGAGGAACGGTCGCGACCTTTATTGCCTATTCCACCACCAAGCGGGCGGACAAATATCCTGAATCATTTGGGACTGGCAGGATAGAAGGGGTCATTGCACCTGAATCTGCTAATAATGCCAAGGACAGTGGTGCCTTGTTACCGACCATTGCCTTTGGTATCCCGGGTAGTGCGGAAATGGCGGTATTCCTGGGAATACTGGTCCTTCATGGGATGCAGCCGGGGCCAACCATGCTTTTAAATAATGAACGGGAAATCTACGCCCTGATCATTGCGCTCACCTTAAGCGCGGTGTTTTCTGCCATCATCGGCATAGCCCTGGTGAAATGGCTGGCCATGATCACCCTTGTTAAAGGACAAATCCTTGCCCCACTGGTCATCGCCGTGAGCCTGGTGGGAACCTATGCTATTGATTCCAGACCCGGTGACGTGGTGGTGGCAGCCATTCTCGGTATGGTCGGCTACCTGATGTTACGGTTCAATTACCCGCGTTTACCCCTGGTCATTGCTCTGGTGCTGGGTGAAACCGCAGAACGGGGTTTTCTCCAGTCCATGATGATCAGCCAGGGCAACTGGGGAGTATTCGTGGAATCAGTCACATCGATTGTGATGGTGTTGTTGATCCTGTTTACCCTGGGATGGTCATTTATCCCCAACCTAATCAGGGCTAAAAAAGAAGCAAGGGTAAAATCTGAATAATGGCCAAGACTGCTAAAAACACCACCAGCTTTGCGCCGGTAATCTTTATCTTCTGTTTTACCGTGGGCTATATTGCAACCGGATATATCTACCTGGACGAAGAATCCAGGCATGTCCCCATACTCACCGGCTATGTCACCATCTTCCTGCTTGCACTGGAGGCCCTGAAACGCTTTATTCCCTCCATGGCAGAAGAACCCAAGGATACTTCGGGGGTGGAAGCCGTTACCGTATCGGTAAGCCGTGAAATTATCGGCCTGGCCTATGTGGTGGCACTGGCAAGCTTGATTTATATCTTTGGATTTTATGTTGCGATCCCGATTTATCTTTTTATAGCCATTGCCTACCTTGGCAACCAACCCATAAAAACAGCGGGCATATCGGCGGTGGTTGCCTCGGCGGTAATCTATGTTGTCTTTGAATTAATTCTCGAGACACGTCTTTATCAAGGCCTGTTTTTTTGATCTTCATTGGTTAAATTTCAAGCATAAAAAAAACCTGCCCACCACAAACATGATGGGCAGGTTTAATTGATCAAGTTTAGTCTTTTATTTCAGGCTGATACTCTGGATCGATATACATGACCATATCACCAACCACCGTCATGATGGCCTTGTTCAAAGGGATCTCCATGGTAGGCACTGAAAAGTAGTCCTTATCAAGCACCGTAAAATCGGCCCATTTCCCGGGTTCAAGGCTACCTGCCAGGTCCTCCGCATATAGCCATTCAGCCGCCTTACTGGTAAACAAGCGCAGTGCCGTGGCCCGGCTGACGGCCTCTTCGGGCATGACGATCTCACCGGCTTCCAGGGGTTCACTTTCATGACGAACCCTGCGGTTTACAAACATATCAAAGGCATTGAAATAGATATCAGGGCGTGGGCGGCTATATTCCGTCTCACCTACAATATTCACACCTGATTCAATCAGGGTCTTGGTGGGAGACAGAAATTCCAGACCTTCCGGTCCGTAGCGTCTAACCTGTTTTAATGATGCTGCAACATCATTAGGTTGTAATGGGACATAGAAATTGTAGTCCTTCATGATCTCCATAACATCAGGAATCTTCCCTACCGCCCCACCATGGGCAAAACCAATACGCATCTCACGGATATCATCCATGGACATCCTACCTTCCACCCTGGCCTGTTCTATCCAGGCCATGTGTTTACGGAAGGCCTCGCTGCCGAAGGAATGCAGACTGAATGGACGCCAACCCGCCGCCATGGCCGGGATCAGCACATTGGTAATACGATAGGCTTGATCGTCCCAGCAGAGTTCCCGGTCTTTCAGCATCTCAGGACCGGGCAGGTCTGCACCAAAGCAGGCTACCTGGCGGGAGTCGCCAACACCACCATCGGTAATACCCGTGGGCCAGAACCAGGGATCAACATGTGGGGAACCCCATTGTGCGCCCAGCTCTGCCACAATCAATTTATTGTTGGGGTACATGACCGGGCTTCTGAACATCTCGTAACCGAATCCCCAGCGGATCGGCAGGCGATGGTCTTCCCGGAGAATATCAAAAACAGCGGTCATGGCAGTACCGTATTCCACACTGGATGAAATCATTGTGAGTCCGGCGGTGTTGTATAACTTAAGGGCCTCTTTCATCAGGGTCTTGGTGAAGTCTCGGGGCATTCGAGGTGGATTGATCACCCGCTCCCAGGCACCACTCTCCTGAAACACACCGCCAACAATACCTCGGTCACCTTCACGTCCGAGCTTGCTTAATCCTGTCATATCGTTAGCGGCCTGGATAAAACCCGGCCAAAGGTCTGTTGTTGCCTCAAGCCCTTTACGGTTTAACAGGATATTACGATGGCTGCAGTGCTGCATATGGTGGGGAAACATCTCCGCATAACCGCAACCCTGGTCAATATGGGCATGAAATGAATCTTCCCTGTCCCGCTTTGCATTTTCTGAAAAGAGTTGTTTAAAGGGGTTGTCGTTACCAGCAATGTTTGAGGCCTCTTCAACATGGTACAAGGCCTGGGGAACGCTCAGGGGCTCCATGGATGCCTTACCATCTGCGGCAAGGTCAACCCTCACCACCAGGCCTGGCTGAACGATGGCACTGGGTCCTGAGCCACTGCTTAATGTGGCCGGGTTGTCCGGGATCACATTACTAAGATCATCCATGGTAAATACGCCATTATAAATGGCATTGGTCAAAGAACCGATGTCTGGATAAATGGTGTTTTCATTTTCTACCAGGCGGATGTGAACCCATTCGCCCTGTTTAGGCGGATACTGGTTAAGAAACTCAGCTACGGCATCATAGGTATCTTCCGGGTTATCACTGGGCAAGAGGATGGCAGTATGCAGACCTGGTGGTAAGGAGTAGGCATCACGTTCACCTTCATAGAGCCTGACTGCATTCATGGTGCTTTCCGGGTGAACATGTGTTTCGATGATCCCTGGGATAACAGTCTTACCCTTTACATCGATTATCCTGGTGTCTGGACCTGCGAATTTGAGCATGTCCTGATTGGAACCCAGGGCAAGAATCTTTTCTTCGCGAATCGCGATGGCCTGGACAATACTGCCGGGATCTGAAGATAGCAGGTCCTTATTGTCCATGGTATAAATCGTACCGTTAATGACGATGGTGTCAGGATAGACCACCAGTTCACTTGGGACCGACAGGATATCCTGTGCATTAACGATTAAATGAGATAGAAACAAGGTAATAAACAATAACCCCGTCACTGTTTTTTTCAGGTTCAACATTTGCAGATACTCCCTCTGTTTAGAAATTACATTCATTCAAGCTAGACTCGTTGAATTCCGTTCTTTTACCGTACTGGATATATTATTATTACCTTTTTATTAGTCAAAAATGAGTAAAAATCTGGTAATATACTTATCTTCCAAAATTATCATACAACAACATTATTAGAATAATAAGCAGGAGTATCAATATGTCACGCGATAAATGGATCGAGCCAAAAGACGGTAAAAGGACAGGGTTTGGAAAGTTTACAAAATTACCCCTTCCCTACGATAATTTCATGGAATCTGAAGGGATTCCGATATTTCGTGACATTGGTGTGCGCGATATCCGTGACCTGCCGTTAAAACCCTGGAAACGCGTCGGAGGCAAGGGTACCTATATCCAGCTCTATGGCACTGAGGGTAAATGGGGCTGTTATGCCGTTGAGGTCCCGGCAGCCGGTGAATTAAACCCGGAAAAACACATGTTCGAAAAGATTTACCTGGTCATTGAAGGCCGGGGCTCCACCGAGGTCTGGCTGGAAGGGGACGAAAACCGTAAACACGTGTTTGAATGGGGACCTGGCTCAATATTTTCCATTCCCTTGAATGCCTGGCACCGCATCGTCAATGCCTCCAACGACCCGGCATTGCTGCAGGCGGGGACCACCGGACCTGTGGTGGTTAACGCCATACAAAATATTGATGCTGTTTTTAATAATCCTTACCTGTTTAAAGAACGTTTCAGCACCGCCGAAGATTTTTATAAGGAAAATAACGAAGTAGAACCTGACCCGGTCCGCGGGCTGGCCATGCGCCGGACCAACTTTGTAGCAGATGCGGTAAACTGTCATCTGCCACTGGACAACCGCCGTTCCCCGGGTTGGCGTCGAATTGAACCCCATATGACCAACAACTCGTTCTACTACTGGATTGGGCAGCATAAAGGTGGGCATTATTCTACCGCCCACGCCCACACCTCGGCGGCCATCCTGTTTTGCCTGAAAGGCAAAGGCTATACCTACACCTGGCCGGAACATCTCGGTGTTAACCCCTGGAAAGACGGCAAGGAAGAATTTGTCCGACGTATGGACTATGTCCCTGGCGGAATGATCACCGCAGCCCCTGGCGGGGCACGCTGGTTTCACCAGCATTTCAGCGCATCATCTGAACCCTTACGCCTGACCGCCTGGTTCGGGCCTCATAACCCCGGCCGTGACCCGGGCTATCCTGGTCAACCTCATACGGACTATACGGCGATGAGCATACCCGAAGGCGGCACCTCTATCCCTTACTGGATGGAAGACCCACATATCCGTCAGGAGTACGAGGCAGCACTTGAGGCCGAAGGGGTGAAATCAGAAATGGATCCGGCCCTGTATGAAACACCGGAAGAACACAAGGATTTTGAGTACCGGGGTATTTAACAACATTAGAACCGCCTGAAACATAGTTGGCTGATGACCATGAGGTGATCAGCCAACAGCGGTACTCCAGCGACAATTCCAATAAACCAATGGCAGACGAATTCTCATACGATACTTCGGTATTTTCCAACGTAGGACGCACGTTGAATGATGAGGCAGAGATTGAACTCCTCAGCGTAGGTGTCGATATTGGCTCATCAACATCTCATATCGTCTTTTCAAAGATTGTCATGCAACAATTTGGCAACCGGTATTTTGTTTCCAAACGCGAGGTACTGTTTGAATCCGGTATTTTATTGACGCCCTATGCCGAGGGGATCACCATCGATGCCGATATTCTTGGAAACTTCCTGGAAGAACAATACCGGCTTGCTGAAATCACCCCCGCAGACATTGATACAGGGGCATTGATCTTAACGGGTGTTGCGGTACGCAGACGTAACGCCAGGGCCATTGCTGAACTCTTTGCCGAGCATGCAGGGAAGTTTGTGGTGGTCAGTGCCGGTGATGCACTGGAGACTACCCTGGTGGCCTACGGCTCCGGGGCTGTGGCCCGATCCGCTGAAGAAGACAAGCTCATTATGAATGTCGACATTGGCGGTGGTACCACCAAGGTGGCCATCTGTGAAAAGGGTGAACTTGTAGATATGGCTGTTATTGATGTAGGGGCCAGGGTTCTTTGTCTTGACCAAAACGGCAATGTGGAACGAATTGAACCATCAGCGGAACGTTATGCCGAGGAACTGGAACTGGACCTGGAACTGGGTAAACCCCTGAGTGAGAAAACCATGCAGACCTTTGCCGATTGTATGGTGATGAAGCTGTTTCAGGTCATGGGGGGAGCAGAATATGATGACTACACCTCTCTTTATCTTAGACTGCCTCCCTTAAAGCGCAGCAAAAAACCTGACATCATCAGTTTTTCCGGTGGGGTATCCGAGTATTTCTATGGCCATGAACAAAGAAACTTTGGCGACCTTGGACCATTCCTTGCCGCCGGGATAAAACAACAGGTGGAACAATGGGGGCCACAAATCATTCCCCCCGTGGAAGGGATTCGCGCTACTGTGGTGGGGGCCTCCCAATATACTGTCCAGGTCAGTGGCAATACCATCTATGTCTCCCCGAAGGACACCTTGCCACAACGCAATATCCCGGTGATCGCCCCATCCATCCCCCTTGATAAAGATGAACTGGAGAGTGACGAGATCGCGGCCAGTATCCAGGAATCCCTGGCGCGAATGGAACTGATGGAAAGTGAGATTGCCGTTGCGGTCTGCTTCAAATGGCAGCGTTCAGCCACCTACCGACGACTCGATACCTTTTGTAAAGGGGTCATTGATGGGATGCAACCCATACTGGACAAGGGGCTGCCCCTGGTGCTGGTCAACAATGCCGATGTTGGAGGTCTTATTGGCCTGCATCTCCATGAAGAAATCAAGCTTTCCAACCCGGTGGTTTCCATAGACGGTATTGTCCTCAACGAATTTGATTTTATCGATATCGGCGCCTTGTTCGAGGCATCCGGTACCGTCCCAGTGGTCATAAAATCACTGGTATTTCCGGAAAATACCACTGGCGACCAGACCTAGTTTCCAGTTTTAACGGAATCAACTATTATTATCCTGCTGTCAGGTAATGTTTTAAGCCTGTGTCAATTTATTACTATAGAGTGAGGCCGTGATGATTCATTTAACTATTTCCAGTTTCAGGACCACATTACTCCTTTGCATTTGTTTAATGTTAGTCCCCTTTTCGACAACGGTGGCGCAATCCTATTTCCCACCCACTGATATTACCAAAGAGGACACCCGGGCCATGATCCGCAATTTCATGGCAAAACCGGACCTTGAAACCAAGGGTGAACGTGGCTACGTAGAGGACATTCTCAGGATCAATGCAGTTGATATGGAGTGGGACATCGGCATGTCGGTCCATGAACCGGTGGATTCCGCAAAAATTCCCAGGGGAGCCGATGGCAAAAAGATCGGCATCTTTCTGCTGCACGGCGGCAGTGGTGATTTCAAATCCATGCATCGACAGGCAAACCTGCTGGCAAAAAAACTGGGATACAAGGTCATCAGCATGAGTTATCCGGGACGGCATGCCTTCCATACCCCCAGCCGGGACTGGCCGGGACGAAACGTCACCGCTTACGACCACCATAAATACTACCTGGAGGTGCGCACCCCCATCTGGTTAAGGGGCGAGTACATCACCCGCGACCAGTACGACATCATCAAGGACTACAGCCAGCGTCCACGCTATGGCATACGCACCCTGGCCAAGGCCAAGCCGGGTACGACGTTTTATCACCGCATGGCCGGCTGGCCCATGGCGTTTGAAAAAGGCGGGGTCGAGGCCATGAAGAAACACTTCCCCGAGGACGAATTTTCCATTTATGTCCATGGCCATTCCACTGGTGGGCCGTTCACCATGATGTTATCTCAACGGGTCCCCAATGTCCGCGGCATCCTGGCAGTGGAAAATTCATCATTTGGCTATATTAACCGTGCCAAACACGCCTGGGGTGGCGAACTGGGTAAGATAGACGGCTTTGAAAGAGTGGATGAATCCATACAGCTGGAGTCAAGAAGTGACCCCTTCGATGAATTATACATTCGCAGCTGGCGGGACAGCGCGAGGTATAAAGGACCTGAACTGCTGGGCCAGGAAGGCCCTGAAGCACTGATGCGCCTGCCTATGATTATGGAAGATATTCTTGATAACTGGGGAGATGTACAAAAACGGGCATCCTTCAAGGCGGAATATATTGTCACCCATGATATTGAACCGTCATTGATCGCCGCCGCCAAGGCCACTGCCGAACGCATGGGAATGGGGGATGAAGAAACCCAGGAGATGATCGATCACTACGTTGGTTTGAAGCGGGAACTCAAGGGTAGAGGCGTCAAGCCGGTGCCGCCCATCATGTTCCAGATCACAGCATTTAGCCGTGACCATAGCCGGGACGTTTATGAGGAAGTCATTATCCCGCTGTTCAAGGAGATGGAGCCTGCACCAAAGGTATCCCTGACACAGTACCCCTTCGGCACCCATGGTTATATGAACGGTGAGGTGATTGAAGGTGTGAGACTGGGTGTTGGACCCGCGGTGTTTCAACAATGGGACGATGCCATTAAGGGTGGGTATTTCCTGGAATAAAGTGAGCGCCGTTGGCGCGCTTGATTTGACTGGATTCCCGCCTACGCGGGAATGACGTTGTCGGGATATTCCTCAAACTATGAGGCCGCCATGCCGGCCCGACCTGGCATCCAATCAATCTAATAAGCACTGTTGGCACTCATTTAATGACCCCATCCTCGGCAACTGCTCCAGGCGTTACTCTACCTCCTGCATCCATGCAGTCGTACCTTCCCTATGGGAAGGGGATACTGGCACTTGTGAGAATAACGGATTATACATCGCCGTCATTCCGGGGGCGCGTAGCGCAACCCGGAATCCAGTTTATTTAATAAGCGCCGTTGGCGTTCTTGATTTGACCGGATTCCCGCTTTCGCGGGAATATCATTGTTAGAATATTTCCACTAAGTAGACTCTTTATTTTTTACTCATAAAGCTCATCAATAAATCCGCTCTCATCGATCTCACGCATCAGGCTGTCATCATAAAATTCCTCTGCCTGGTGATCTGATTCCGGAACATCATATGTTTCCAGGAGAAGCTTAATCCCTTCAACAGCCGGGTAGGGTTTCCTGGGCAAGTCATCGACATAGGCATACATCTGTTTTTGTATTTCAGGATCCGTTACGCCATACCACTTGTCCAGGGCACGATATACTGATTCAGGATTTCGTTTCATCAAGGCAATGGCCTCAATAGTGGCCATCAAAAAACGTTTTGCCATTTCCCGGTTGTTGCCTATTTCCATCCATGAGGTACTTGCACTGATCCCTGAACACACAAACGGCAGGTCCCATTCTCTCAAACTTACCAGTGGTTTTAGTCCCAGGTTTTGTGCATAGACATGCGGGAGTTCTGCCACTATAACGGCATCGTAAAATCCCTCCGTCATTTTATCTACACGATGTTCATGATTTGGGACCAGGGTAATGTCCTTATCAATCTCCCAACCCATACGCTTTGCAATCAAATGAAAAATAGAACCTGTGCAACTGCTATCACCTGTTGCTGAGATTAATTTTCCCTTTAGATCTTCAATGCTGTCGATACCCTCGCGGCCATAAATCCACCAGGATAACCAGTTTCCCGTGGTTCCAAGTATCACCCTGTCACCACCGTCACGTATCCTGCGGGTCACCTGTCCTACACCACCACCGGTACTGAGTAAGCGCTCGGTATCGGGATCATCGATGTATTCCGGGTTAGGAACCATACCATCACCCGCGCCTTTCTCAGCCGCACCCGGGGTCATGTATAACTGTATATTTAACCCGTACTTGTCAAAGATCCCCTCTTCTTCGGCCACAATATAAGGGAGTTTATTGGTGGAGACATCGGTCAATGGCACCAGTAACGGCGAATCCTGGGCCGATACCAGATTAACTGTAAAGATAGAAACGATTAGTAGATAAAGATACAGAGTGGACTTGATTGCAGTATTCATAAATTTTCTCCCCCTAAACTCCGGGACCTGTTCCCGGATATATGGTTATGAGTATAACCATGGCCCAGAATCCCGGCAATGTGTCTTTAAAACACTATTAATTACAACTTGTTATAACATAAAAAATATCACTCTATATCCTTTGCACAATCTATGCATTTTGCTTCACAACAAAATTACACTACTATTTTCCTGAGTGACTTAATATATAAGGTGAAAAAATGAAGATAATAAAACAGTTTCTTATGGTCTGTTCCATGCTTATCTCTATTTCAGTATGGGCACAATCATCACTGCTAATGAATTATGCGGACCTGGTGCTGTATAACGGCCAGGTCATCATCGTCGACCAGGAATTTAATATTGCCGAGGCCATTGCCATCCGTGACGGCAAGGTGCTGGCCACGGGTAACACCAGTGACATGATGGCCCTGGCCGGACCGGATACGGAAAGGCTGGACCTGCAGGGACGTACCGTCACTCCGGGGTATATCTATAATGATGGTGACAATGCCGTACCTGGTGGCGATATTTATAAAGATACCCTGGTGGATGGCTATCTGTCCGGACGGATCAAGGGTGAACACCTGGAAGAATTACTGCAATCAATTGATGAGGTACTGGGTCGATCCCACAGCGGCGACCCCGTTTTCATCAACATGCCCAAGGACTATCCCCTTGAGGCCTCGAACTGGACCGCGGACGATATTGACGAGATCGCACCGGATAATCCGCTGGCACTGTTTTACACCAGCAGTGACGTCAAGGTAAACCATGCCATGCTGGAACGCGCCTTCGCGTTGGGCTTACCAAGAGATCACTTCGGGGTAAAAAAAGACGCTGACGGAGTGGCAACGGGAGAACTCTTCCATGAGGCCACAGGGTTCATCGGCTGGTCGGTAAGGCCCTATCCTTCACGGGACTATATTGAAACCGCGCTTGAGGAGGCCAAGGCCTCATTCCTGGGATATCTCAGTTCCGGTATTACCACTACTACCGGACATATGAGTGGCCTGACTATCAGTATGCTCAATGAGCTGTTTCAGAAAGGTGAGCTAACCATGCGGGTCTACCCCGGCCATGACTTTACCCGCCAGAACCCTTTCCCAGAGCAGTATTTAAAACGTATTGGAAACCTGGTGGACTTTTCCCTGTATGACCCGGCAAGCGGTCCCATGGTGAAGATTGTAGGTGCGGCACTTGCGTCGCTGGGCGATGGCCCTAACAGCCCATCCGGTATGCTGACCATACAGGCCAAGGACAAGATCCTCCCTGACCTGGGAGGCACAACGCATGGCTGGAACAAGTGGACCGGTGAGGCAGTCACGGGACTGTCATGGGAAGACCTCAGCGATGAACAACGTTACATGACTGACTGGAATACCATGCGGCTGTTAAACAAGTATGGCTGGAATACCAGTGGTAACCACAATATGGGCAGCGGGGCCATGAGGGTGGTACTGGACGCTGTGGAGAATGCCTACGCCGGTGAGATCCTGTTCGAGCAGGTCAAACCTAATGCCTATGACCACAATGTTATCTGGCATGAAGACAATTATCCCAAGATCCTTCAATACAATGACAAGCTGCGTTTTGCATTAAACATTGGCGAGATCTTTGAACCAAGGGAGGTCAATGGGGTACCTGTATTACACTATGAATACGAATCCCAACTAGATGACATCCAGCCGGTAAAAGACTTGCTGGAGCTGGGTATCAACGTCCACTTTGAAGGGACTGATGGCCATAACCATCCCATGAAGCTCATCAAATATGCCGTGACCCGCACAGATGACAACGGTAAAGTCATTGGTCCTGACCAGGCCATAGACCGCGCCACAGCACTACGGATGATTACCTCTTATGGCGCAAGGTTTATTGGAGAAGAATTAAGCCTGGGTTCTCTGGAGCCAGGTAAATGGGCTGACTTCGCAGTGTTAGATGGTGATTTCATGCAGGTTGAAGATCACGAACTGGACGAACTGGATATTGACCTGACGTATGTAGCAGGCAAACTAATGTACGACGCCAGCCTCTGGGAAACTGAATAAAAAAAGGGGGCAACAGCCCCCTTTTTCCGTCTTACGTCTCACATTTAACTTCTAACTTTTATACAGACGCATGCCCCGTCCCAGGTATTGCCTTCAGGGCCTCAAGGGTACCATCATCTTCTTCAAAGGCTACATCGCGCTTGAGCAGGACTGAAGCCGACCTCACCTTGTGGGATTCAGGATTTACTCCCGGCGGTGTCTGGTCTTTCTCCTGATGTTTATCAATGGCATCAAACATCATACGCCGTGCCTTCATGATCCCCTGGTCGGTAGGCGCCAGCACCTCCTGGGTGCGGTCACAGGTACCTCCCCAGGCGACCCGTCGTCCACTGACCGGATCAATGCCCACCATACTCTCCTGTAGCGAACCGTCATGAATGGCGATGCCTTCCACACCACTGTAGGAGATTCCCATTTTCTGGTGGTCACGGTTCATCAGGTAATCATTATCCTTATTTGCCTTGGGGATATAGGTCCCCGGGACATATTCACAATGCACACCCTTACCCTGTTCCATGTGCCAGATTTCCTGATCGGTGAGATCTCGCTCGGGCTTATAGTCATAGCTTCAGGCATAACAGGTATCATCGTTAATCGGTATCCAGAAATGTCCGTGGACCGGGTAATCACCCCGCGGTGGCACCATGGTAAAACTGGGCAGAAGAAACTGGGTAATACGCCAGTAGTACTGGTCATCTTCCGCATTACGATGCGCACCCACCAATAACCCGTCATCATGGTCAACTACCTTGAAGATGGGTTGCAGATCATTAATGTTGTACTTGTTACCCCCGGCACCCTTGAACAGGGGATCGGAATCCACATTGTCGCCATGCAGGAACGTCACATGACTGGAATCAATACCACCTTCCAGTGCCTGTAACCAGTTGCTGGCCTGGAATCGTTTGGAGACAAACCGCCTCGCTGATGGCACGGTGCAAAATTCATATTCCGGCTCTGCCGGCTTCTTGTCGGGTGGTCCCATGTAGGCCCATAACACCCCACCTTTTTCAACCATCGGGTAGGATTTTAATTTGATGTTTTTACAGAATTCAGGGGATTCGGACGGGACATCCACACACTTCCCGTTGACATCAAATTTCCAACCGTGGTAGGGACAACGTAAACCACTTTCTTCATTACGCCCAAACCATAAAGACACACATCGATGCGCGCAGAATTCATCAATCAACCCCAGTTTTCCCTCACTATCGCGGAAGGCGACGAGTAATTCAGACAATAATTCCACTCTGACTGGCGCGCAATCAGGTTCTGGAAGTTCCTCTGCCAAAAGGCAGGGCATCCAGTAACGCCTGAATACTTCCCCCATTGGAGTACCGGGACCGGTTTGAGTAATTAGATCATTTTTTTCTTTTGTTAACATGGATAGACTCCTTTCTCTAACTGGCTTTACCAGTAGAACGATTTAGATTCAGACACCTAAAACCGTTTTCCTCATTGGTTTTAATAAAACTTCAGGTGTTGATGAAGGCTACCATTTGGACCGTGACGACATTATGATCCAGATCAAGATTTGAATTTAAGCGTTTTGTAATGCGAAAAAATCAGGAAGAGGCGGTCTTGTTTAAAGCAGGGGTGCAATCCTGTTCAGAATAGATTTCTTTTAAGGCGTCCATGTCCTCAATGGTGATGTATTTATGATTGATACTGATCATTCCCTGTTTTTGTAGCTTACTCATGGTGCGGCTAACTGTTTCAAACGTCAGCCCAAGGTAATTGCCTATTTCAGATCGTGACATAGCAAGCCTGAATTCCTTTTCCGAGTAACCCAGTTGCTTATATCGTCTGGATAAAGACAAAAGAAAGATCGCTATACGCCCTTCTGCATGTTTCTTGGTAACGGTAAGTAACAGCTGGTTTTCGTGCGAAATTTCCCGGCCCATCACCTTGAACATCTCTTTATTTAGGGAGGGCAACTGCCCGCAGATGTTTGAAAGATTATCAAATGGAATAGCACACAGGAAACTGGTATCCAGTGCCTCCGCGGTACAGCAATGAACCCCCTTTTCAATACCGTCTAGCCCTACAATCTCACCCGGCAGGTAAAACCCGATAATCTATTCCTCACCCTGGGCCGAGCTCGCAGTTAATTTAACACAACCGGTACGCACAGCATAGATACTTCAAAAATTGTCACCGCAACGAAACAGGACATCCCCCCGATGCAACGGCTGGGTGCGAGTGACGATACTCTCAAGCTTGTCCAATTCATCCTTTTCCAGGCCTCTGGGTAAACATAGCTCATGCAAACTGCAGTTTTCGTAGCTCACCTTGATCTTTGTAAAGTCAAATACATACATAACAGATTTAAGCCTTTATATTGATGATCTTGTCTAAGCAGTTATTTTATAAACATCATTATCTGCTATTTTAAACGGATCATCTACTGTATAGAGGCAGAATAATCACTATCAATGCCAATATTCATTTTGTTAACTTGAAATGAATAGTAGTATGATTTTAATAATGAAATTTTCACCTGGAGAGCAACATGGCCAACGAGTATACGCTTTTCACCAGATGGGTAATGCTAGCCTTTCTGGTTTTTAATTATCCCCTCGTAGCACAGACCACCATCGAAGAGGACATATTGCAAATGCTGGAAGACCCGCGACCCTACCATGCCATTCCTGAATCGGAATTTCTACAGCTGGGCTGGGACCTGCCCGATGACGGCATGACGGTCAAGGCCCTGGCAGATGCGGCACCGGGTATCGCCTTTGACCCCCGGGATCTGGAGAGACTCCCCAGTGACAAACTGGGATACAAGGTCATCTGGCATGAACACCGTTACCAGGTCTATGGGCTGGACTGGGACATCCCTGGGCTACACCTGATCCCCAATGACCCCCTGCCGGGTATGCCCACACTGGTGATCATCAACGGCGGCGCATCCAACTGGTATGAATTCTATGTGGACTCGCTAAACCGACCCGGCATTGGCCAGTACCTGGCACAGAGGATCCCGGTGATGCTGGTGACCATCCCCGGTAATTATCGCCATGGCGGCTGGACAGAAAACCAGTTAGATAAACGGATACCAGGGTATGTCCTGGATCGTGATGTATCAGAGCAGGAAGTGAAAGTCAGAAACGCCAGCTATACCTTTAAAGTGGTCACCGAGGGTGTTCGACAACTGCTGGAGGCCACCACCACCGGACTGGTAAGCATCATCGGTCATTCTACCGGAGGGGAGATCCAGTACATCCTCAAGGACTCGTCGCTGAAAGACCGTCTAGGAGACCTGATGATCGGCTGGGGCACCGGCGGTCCTGCCGGCCTGGATGCCATGCGTCAGTTCCGCCGCGTCATCAAACCCGGCGAATACCCCCATGCCTCCCAGATCAAGGCCAGGCCGTCTGAAGATTATTCCAGGGGCTATCTCGGGCCGTTAAACCCGTTCTGGGACGAGACCAAGACCCGGTTTGAAATGGCCGATCACTGGCAGGGACTGGAGCGCCGACGTAAACCTGATTTCAAACAACCCTTACAGGATTATGAGCATTCCAGTGCCAACTACCTGACAGATTATATCGCCGGACAAATTCGGGAGACCCTGGATAACAATGAATTCGGGGTGGATAGCGAAGAGGTCGTAGGAGATCTGTTTACCACCATGGACGCCCCCGATACCGGATACCGACGCATGATCTGGACCACCGCCAGACAGGATACAGGACACTGGAATACCAATATCAGCGAGGCCAGGGAATTACTGATTGCCAATGAATTCCGTGAGAAAAATCCCGACGCCGCAATTCGGGTCATGATGTTTGACCTGCCCATGACCCACTACGGCCATATAGAAAAGCCCAGGCAACTGGCGGGAGGTATCCTTGCCGCACTGAAGTGGTTGTATCAATAGTTAGCAAAAGCCCGTTGACTAAGTGCGTTATCGGCTTATATGTCGATAACGCACTATATTTAAATAGACCTGTACTAGATAAAACCTGACGCCCTGAGTACTAAATACTTTATTAATTTATATTGATAATTAATTTCCCCAAAAAAAATCAACAATCTGTTGTTTTTTTGCACTCTTGCAGATTTTTTCACTTCCTTCTTCTAGTCTTAACTTAGTTATCGAAGTAATTGTGGTTAAAAATAATAAATCATTACTTAGGGGGATGTTTATTTATGAAACTCTTTAGTCGTTTTATCATTGTTTTAATTTCACCCGTCTTTTTGTTTCCCATCAGTCTTAATGCCCAACAACTGGAAGAGATTGTCGTTACTGCCCAGCGGCGTGAACAATCACTCCAGGAAGTGCCTATTTCTCTTGAAGCCTATACCTGCGAAATGCTAAACAAGGAAGGGTTTAGGGCGATAGAGGACATGTCCAACTTTTCACCCTCCGTTGAGATTGATGTGCGTACCTAGGACCAGGACGTCTCTATCCGCGGTATGGGCACCACGGGTAACAACCTGGGACTAGAGGCAGCGACACCTATCTTCAACGATGGTATCCACTTCGCCCGAACTTCCATGGTCCAGGGCACATTTCTGGATCTTGAACGGGTGGAGGTATTAAGAGGACCCCAACCTATTGCATTTGGGCAAAACGCTACTGCCGGGGCATTTAATCTGGTGACCAAAAAACCCACCCCCGAGTGGGAAGGCAACACTACCGCCGAGGTAGGCAACTGGGGCCGTAAGAGTATCGAAGGCGGTATCGGCGGACCAATCAACAATACCTGGGGTATTCGACTTGCCGGTCAACATGACCGTTTAGATAATGGTTACGTCACCGACATAGTCACTGGATCAAAATTTCCCCAGGGTGAAGAATCCGCAGCACGCCTGACTCTGCAGTGGAATCCAACAGATAATTTTCAGGCCACTTTGAAGGCAGAGTGGGCCCAGCGCCGTAAAGGCGGTGATGGCCATGTGATTTGTCTCACGGATACTGGCGAATTTCGAATGACAGAACGCGCTATCCTGATTCCCGGGGCAACCATATTTGATGATGTCGCCAATATTCAGCCCATTTCAAGGGCTTGTGAAGACGGCTTTGACCGCAGCTCCGGAATACGTGAGGGGGCACAACCATTTTTCAAACCCATCCATGGGATTGACCAGGAAGACACCCGGGGGGGTATTATAGATATAACCACAGTCGGTCAATCCATCATGGAAAATAACGAGGCCCACGACGATGCCGATGATTATAACTATCGTCTAGGACTGGATTATGAGTTTGACAACGGCATTTCCCTGAGTTCAAACACTGGGTATATCGACCATCAACGCACCACTCATTTTGATAATTCCAGTACGGCTATTGTTACCAACCTCCAGCACCGCGGACAGGTCTTTAACATGTTTAGCCAGGAACTCAGGCTACTGGGTCCCAGGGGCGGACAGATTGAATGGGAAGCAGGTGTTTTCTATCAGACCGAAGACCTGGATCTGGGTAACCTGGGCGACCCCCGCTACCAGACCATCACCATGAGGGCAAATATCCGTCGCCCGGCCCGTGCCCAGCATGCCTGGCAGGACACCGAGTGGATGAGTGCCTTTGCGGCCGCTACCTTTAACTTCATGGATGACAAAGCATCACTGGACGTGGGGGCACGTTACACAGACATTAGCAAACAATCTTATACACAGGGTTTTGGTGCCACCTGGATATTCGATGTAGACCCAGATGGAATCGATACTGATGGTGCAGGTCCAGATGCTGCAGGTGATGGCGTACTTTATACAACCGACCATGACAACGGTTGTGGTCAGGGTATCAACGGATTTCTTGATTTTTCAGACAGAACCCGTACTGAAGATGCCGTAGATGTAGTTATCGACTGCGGCAATGCTGCCGACCCTCGTACCAAGCAATGTGGTAGTTATGGGGCAGGTTTTTATACTCATGTCTGGCAAACACGAACTATTCCTGATGCCTGGGATAAATTATCACCGGTAGACCTGGGGCCAATGCTCTGGGGAATAAGAAGGGCCAATAGTAATGACATCTATTACAGGGATTACAATGAAGATTTCTTTGACCCGCAGATTACCCTGCGCTATCGACCCACTGACAACATGTCCCTGTATGCCAAGTGGGCCAAGGCGACCAAGGGTGGTGGTGCCGATGTATCTACTGCCGGATTACCTGACAATCAAGATGCCTTTCTGATCGAAGCTGAAAAGGCGACAAACTGGGAAATCGGTGCTAAAGGTAGCCTCGCCGATGGTGCCGCACAGTACAATATTTCTGCGTTCAATATCACCATCAATGACCTACAGATTGCTACAACCACCCCGGGAGACCTGGGTGGCGGCAGTGTATCTACCAATGCCGGTAAGCAAAGGACAAGAGGTATTGAGTGGGATACCCGCTGGGCCGCGACTGACCGTCTGACTCTGGGTTTTGCGGGGGCCATCATGGACGGCAAGATGCTGTCCTTCGAGGGTGCCGGTTGTAATGATCTTGAGTTTGAACAGGCTGACACAGGGCCTTGCATCAGTGAAGATGAATCCGATGCCCTTGTAGGTGATGACTCCCTGGAAGGGACTATCGATCGATCAGGCTCTGATACACCCCGTACCCCGAACTGGTCCTTCATCTTTGACCTTGATTACTGGTATCCATTAAGCGACAACCTGAAATATCAGTTTTCATCCAAAATGAATTACACTGATGGTTATATCGTAAATGTAGAAGACTCTAACGAGATACTGAAATACGGTACACGCATCATTGCCAACTTTAATGTCGGTGTTGGTGATATGGATGATACCTGGAGTCTGAACCTGTATCTCAGAAATGCCTTCAGTGAAGGCCTGCAGTATTTCCCGGAAAATGATTCAGTAGAGGCAAGGATCATCAAACCCGCAAATCTAAGCCCGAGGAACTGGGCAAGTTATGGGGTAAACCTCACCTATAATTGGCGATAAGCCGTTCAATGCAACATATAAGGCCCTGATTTCAGGGCCTTTTTTTATTGCACTTCGAAAATGCAGGAATATTTTTATACACCGTGAATTATTAACGACTCAACTTTAATTACATTTTTCATTCTTGCTGTAACTATATATATTTATTAATAAATATAAATTTGTTGTATTTTCACACTTATAGTTGAATTTATATGCATTTTTAATATATATTCTTGTTTGCAGTTATATTTTGACTTATAAATATTAATTAATTCGAATTAAATTTAATAAATCTTAGGGGATCCAATATATGAAATACTCTAAACGAGCCTATCGTGGCTTATTATCCTTTATAGGTGCCCTTGCAGCGCCGGCGTTACTGTTTCCAGTGACCCTGCATGCACAGGCACTGGAAGAGATTGTGGTGACGGCCCAGCGTCGTGAGCAGTCTATCCAGGAAGTACCGATTTCGCTGGAGGCCTATACCGGTGACGTCCTGAACAAGCAAGGCTTCCGTACCATGGAAGACCTCTCCGCTTTCTCACCTTCGGTTGAGATCGATGTGCGTACCCAGGACCAGGACATCGCGGTCCGCGGTATGGGCACCATCGGTAACAACCTGGGGCTGGAAGGTGCTGTGCCCATCTTTGTTGACGGCATCCACTTCTCCAGGACCTCCATGATCATGGGGGCCTTTCTTGATCTCGAACGGGTTGAAGTCCTACGCGGACCGCAGCCCATCGCCTTCGGTCAGAATGCCACCGCCGGTGCCTTCAGCTTAACCACTAAAAAACCCACCGCCGAATGGGAAGGTGATATCACATCCGAATATGGCAACTGGGACCGCTTTAGTATAGAAGGCGGTGTAGGTGGCCCTATTTCTGACACCTGGGGCGTGCGTCTCGCCGGCCAGTTTGACAAGGTGGGCGGTTACATCACCGATGCCATCTCCGGTGACAAGTTCCCCTCCGGTACTGATTATGCTGGCCGTGCCACGTTTGTGTGGACCCCTACAGATAACCTCCAGGCCACCGCCAAGATTGGCTGGGCCAGACGCCGCAACGAGGCAGAGGGTATCTCTGTGTGCCGTACCGCCGGCTTTGTTGAGCAGACCGAGCGTGCCTACACCATCCCGGGACAAACCGATTTTCCGGTGGACGCCCTGGAATTTCCAAGGAATTGTGACACCGAAGGCTTTCAGCGTATCGGTATTAAGGAAGCCACCAGTCCCTTCTTTAAACCGGTTGATGGTGTGAATCAGGAAGACGGTAGTGGTGGTATCGTAGACATCGCACCGGCCTCTGCTGATGTCATGGAAAACCTGGATGCCCATGACGATATGGACGCCTGGGACTACCGGATAGGGATCGACTATGAGTTTGATAACGGTATAACCCTGTTCTCCAACACCGGCTATATCGACTACGAGCGTGGCTCCGCCCATGACAACTCCAGTTCCCCGATCATCACCAACGTGCAGCACCGCGGTGAGATCTTTGACCTCTTCAGTCAGGAATTCCGCTTTGCTTCACCGCGTGGCGGCCAGATTGAATGGGAGTTTGGTGGTTTCTACCAGAAGGAAGACATAGACATTGGTAACCTGGGAGATCCCAAGTTTCAGACCATTACCATCCGCGCCAATACCAGAAGACCGGCCCGTTCCCAGGATTCCTGGCAGGACACCCGATGGTTAAGTGCCTTTGGTTCTGTGACCTTCAACTTTATGGATGACAAGGCCTCTATTGATATCGGAGCACGATTCAGCGATATCGCTAAGACCTCCCACATCCAGGGCTATGGCCATACCTGGATCTATGACATCGACCCTGACAGCGTTGCCGTGCCCATTGATCCGCGAAACGGCAACCCCACCGGTGATGTGGTAGGTGACGGGTTGATCTGGGGGATTGACCATGAGAGCGGTTGTGAACCAACAGCCGACACGGCCAATTCCACTTACCAGATTGCCAACTGTGAAGACAGGGCAAGATTTGTCGGTGGAATCGGTGCGCCCGATCCACTGGATCGCAGCACCTGGTTTTCCATTATCGATTGTGGCGATGCCACCGATCCCCGTACCCAGGGCCAGAAGAACCAGTGTGGTAGTTATGGCGCCGGTTACTGGACCCATGCCTATAACCCTGGCAGGGTAGGCCGATCCAGTGAAGCCCACAACGCCATCGCCGATGGACGGGGTATCCGTACCGTACCAGAAGCCTGGGATACCGCGGCACCAGTCGCATTGGGACCGCCGGTATGGGGTTACCGGGGTCAGACCGGTAACAACCTGGTCTATGACCGTCCTTATGACGACAGCAGCCTGGACCCACAGATTACCCTGCGTTACCGGCCAACAGACAACCTGTCCCTGTACGCCAAGTGGGCCCGCGCCTTCAAGGGTGGTGGTGCTGATATCTCAACCGCATCACTCCCAGCCGATCAGGATGCCTTTCCATTATTGCCTGAGAAGGCCGAGAACTGGGAAATAGGTGCCAAGGGGACTATGTTAGACGGTGCAGCGAACTTCAACATCACTGCCTTTCAGATCACCATCAAGGACCTGCAGTTAGCCACGGGTGTACCGGAAGCATTAGATACCCAGAGCTCTGTCTCCACCAATGCTGGTAAGCAGCGTACCCGTGGTATTGAGTTTGATACCCGCTGGGCCGCCACTGACCGCCTGACCCTGGGTCTGGCTGGTGCCTTCATGGACGGTAAGATGATTAGCTTCCCGGGTGCCGGTTGTACCGACATTGAATTTGAAAATGCCGATACCGGACCATGTGTCAGTGAAGCCGAGTTTGATGCCGACCCGGAAAACAGTTTTCCTGAAGGTACTATCGACCGCTCCGGTTATGAGGCACCGCGTACCCCTGACTACAAGATCATTGTGGACGCAGACTGGTGGTATCCCATCACAGACAACCTGAAGTATACCTTCAGCAGCCGTACCAGTTTCATCGATGGCTACATATATAACGTTGAGGACTTCGATGAGATCATCAAGTATGGTAAGCGTACCATCGTGAACCTGAACATCGGGCTTGCCGAGATGGATGACACCTGGAACGTCTCCCTGTGGGGTCGTAACCTGATGTCAGATGGCTTTACCTACTTTCCAGAGTTCTACGTGGAAAACGAAGGCCGTGTAGACAAAGAAGTCTCCTCACGGCACTGGTTCAGCTATGGCATACAGTTCCAGTATAACTTCAGATAGTTAAGTCACGGCAACGCGCCGAAACTAAGACTAAACATAAAGGCCCTGGCAACAGGGCCTTTTTTTATCGTATAAGACATATCTGCTCCGATCTCATTCATCATCATGAAAATAATTCGGCAGAATAAGGCAGCGTATATGACATTACAATCAACAAACTATCATGGACATCTAAAAAAATAATTGCCTGAAGGTTCCTCGGTACTTCTAACTTTATTCTGAATTACCAAATTTGACTTAGTAAATACCTGAAATAAATGCAGGTCTAATCGCCCTTTTGTGTAATCTCTAAAAATTTTCATACCTACTTCTGCTTTGCTAACATTCCTTTCTGAATGGAATTTATATGTTGGTTATATTTTCGCCGCAGACACCGGGCAAAAATTCATTTGAGTTAGCTATATCTAAAATAAAATTGACCGCACCAATAAATTGGATTAGCCGGTAACCCGCATAATGCTTTCATATCTGAATAATGTTCCCCTGAAAAATCCATATTTATGTCGCTAATCAATTCATGCATTAAGATTAGTATTAAATATTTATCTACAAATTGTTGCTTTTAGATCTATATGTATTAATAATAAGCACTTTGTTGTTTATTGATCATATATAAATATTTAGTTGTAAATATAATACTAAGGGGAGTTATTCGTATGAAACCATCTATAACCGCAAGAAAAGTGGGTATTTCGACGCTAGTCACCTCACTGTTTCTGCCTATTTTACTTACACCTCTAAATGCCAGCAGTCAGGCACTGGAAGAGGTTGTGGTCACGGCCCAGCGTCGTGAGCAGTCTATCCAGGAAGTTCCGATTTCTCTGGAGGCCTATACCGGTGATGTCCTGAATAAGGAAGGCTTCCGTACCATGGAAGACCTCTCCAACTTCTCACCCTCCGTTGAAATAGACGTACGTACCCAGGACCAGGACATCGCGGTCCGTGGTATGGGTACCACTGGTAATAACCTGGGGCTGGAAGGTGCTGTGCCCATCTTTGTTGATGGCATCCACTTCTCCCGGACCTCCATGATCATGGGGGCATTTTTAGATCTCGAACGCATCGAGGTCCTGCGTGGACCACAGCCTATCGCCTTCGGACAGAATGCCACTGCCGGTGCCTTCAGCTTGACCAGCAAGAAGCCTACCGCCGAGTGGGAAGGTGATCTCACTGCCGAATACGGCAACTGGGAACGTGCCAGCATTGAAGGTGGTGTGGGTGGACCGCTCTCCGACAATTGGGGTATCCGCCTGGCAGGCCAGTATGACAGCACTGGTGGTTACATCACCGATGCCATCTCTGGCGATAAGTTTCCTTCCGGTAAAGAAATGGCTGGTCGTATGACGCTACAATGGACTCCAACGGATAATCTCGGTGCAACCTTAAAGGTAGAATGGGCCAGCCGACGCAACGAAGCAGAGGGTATTGCAGTTTGCCGTACCGCCGGCCTGGTTGAGCAGACCGAGCGTGCCTATACCATCCCGGGCCAGACCGACTTTCCAGTCAGGGCCCTGCAGTTCCCGAGAAACTGTGACACAGAAGGCTATCAACGGATAGGGATTGTTGAATCTACTAACCCCTTCTTTAAACCGGTTGATGGTGTGAATCAGGAAGACGGTAGTGGTGGTATTGTTGATATAGCGCCCGCCTCTGCCGGGGTAATGAACGACCTGGATGCCCATGACGACATGGACGCCTGGAACTACCGTCTTGGAATCGACTATGAATTTGATAACGGTATTACCATGTTTGCCAATACCGGTTATATCGATTATGAGCGTTCATCCTCCCATGACAACTCCAGTTCTCCGGTACTGACAAACGTCCAGCACCGCGGTGAGATCTTTGACCTGTTCAGCCAGGAACTCCGATTTGCGTCCCCACGGGGCGGCCAGATTGAATGGGAAGCAGGTGGTTTCTACCAGCAAGAAGACCTGGATATCGGTAACCTGGGAGATCGCAAATTCCAGACCATTACCATCCGCGCCAATACCCGGCGCCCGGCACGTTCACAGGACGCCTGGCAAGACACCAAGTGGTTGAGCGCCTTTGCCAGTGTGACCTTTAACTTTTTGGATGACAGGGCCTCCATTGACGTGGGAGCACGCTATAGCGACATCAGTAAGACCTCTCACGTCCAGGGCTATGGACATACCTGGATCTATGATATCGACCCGGACAGCGTGGCTGTGCCCATTGATCCGCGAAACGGCAACCCCA
This sequence comes from Gammaproteobacteria bacterium, assembly GCA_030835405.1. Classification (GTDB taxonomy): domain Bacteria; phylum Pseudomonadota; class Gammaproteobacteria; order Eutrophobiales; family Eutrophobiaceae; genus Eutrophobius. The sequence continues at coordinate 69,787 of JAURPG010000059.1, forward strand.
CCGGTGATGTGGTAGGAGACGGCATCATCTGGGGGATTGACCATGAGTTCAATTGTGTAGACCGCGGAGATGGTGTGGCCCGATGTGAAGACAGGGCTAGAGAAGTTGGTGGAATCGGTGCGCCCGATCCACTGGATCGCAGCACCTGGTTTTCCATTATCGATTGTGGCGATGCCACCGATCCCC